>NZ_JBEPPJ010000003.1:0-372435 GCF_040547265.1 Arthrobacter sp. UYCo732
TGCCCGGTTCGAACAGTTCAGCCCGGATGAGCAGCGCCATCACGCCGCCCAGGCAGAAGAACACAAACGACGCGATCAGGTACATGTACCCGATGATCTTGTGGTCAGTAGACGTGATCCACGTGACCACCATGGCGCCTTTGCGCCGTGGGACCACCGCTGGGGAATCGGTTGCGGCTGTCCCTATTCGTGACGCTCCGGTGATGGCCATCTTCCACCTCGCAGGTCTTTCTACCCGGCACTATGAGGCCCAATTCATGAGCCCTGTATCCCGCCTCAGGAGATGACTCCCGAGGCTGTGATTTCTTTCAGGCTACTCAGGAAATCAGGGCGCGGGAAGGGGTTTACGCTGGCTTCGCCCGGCGGGATTGGTGCGGACCCCTGCGCCGGGTCAGCGCGGGCCCATTGCGCCCCGCACCTCGTTCAAGCTGGAGTGCATGGCGGGCTCCGCCATGACAGCGTCGCCGCCGGCCACCGCAGCGGCTACGTCCTTGTGCGCCTGCAGTGCTTCGTTCCTGTGCTTGAACGGCATGAGGCCGCGCTGGCTGCGGCTGGTGCGGACTTCGGCCACGATGCCTTCCAATGGGAGCGCGGGAACACCGGCCGGCCCGCCGTCGTTGTGCCTCTGTGTGCCTAACGGGTGCGCGGCCCTCCACCGACCAAAGGACACCCCTTGACCCAGCGCACCATTGTGATCACCGGCGC
This sequence comes from Arthrobacter sp. UYCo732, assembly GCF_040547265.1. Classification (NCBI taxonomy): domain Bacteria; kingdom Bacillati; phylum Actinomycetota; class Actinomycetes; order Micrococcales; family Micrococcaceae; genus Arthrobacter; species Arthrobacter sp. UYCo732. The sequence goes on from NZ_JBEPPJ010000003.1 coordinate 706, forward strand.
CAGCGACGGCATCGGCGCGGCAGCCGCACGCACTCTGGCCGAGGCAGGAGACCGGGTGGTCGTCGTCGGCCGTTCCGCGGGGAAGACGCGTGCCCTCGCCAAGGAGCTCAACGCCGACTACTTCGTGGCCGACTTCGCAGACCTCGCCGAAGTCCGCACCCTCGCCTCGCAGCTGCGGGACGACTACGATCGGATCGACGTCCTCGCCAACAACGCCGGCGGCATCATGGGCAAGCACCAGCTCACGGTGGACGGCAACGAAACCACGTTCCAGATCAACCACCTGGCGCCGTTCCTGCTCACCACCGAGCTCATGGACGTCCTCACGGCCAGCAACGCCAAGGTCATCAACACCGCCAGCGCCGCCAACGGCTTCGGCAGACTGGACCTCTCCGACCTCAACGCGGAGCACAGCTACTCCACGAACCGCGCCTATGGCACCGCCAAACTCGCCAACATCCTCTTCACGTCCGAGCTGCACCGCCGCTTCGGCGCGCAGGGAATTACGACGGCGGCGTTCCACCCGGGCGTGGTCCGCACCAACTTCGCGGCGGAGTCCACCAGCCCCATGCGGCACGCCTACAAGACCCTGCTGAACCGCTTTATGCTCACCCCGGACCAGGGTGCCGACACCCTGCGGTGGCTCATCAACGGCACGGCCGGCACGGACTGGATCTCCGGCGCCTACTACGCCAAACGTGCCCTGGCCAAGGCCAACGCCCAGGCGTACGACGCCGGGCTGGCGCAGGGTTTGTGGGAGGCCAGCGAGGCGCTCGTGGCGCGCTGAGCCGGCCGGGGTGAACAGGAATGCCCCGAAAAGTTACGCAATTGGGCCGGCCGGGCCTAGTCGTCCCGGAGGGTGTAGGTGCTGACCACGTTGCCCTTGGCGGTTTTGTACTGATCCTCCAGGCTGAGCCGGGTGGTGGGGTCGTTCGGTTCGAACAGGTGCCGGCCGCTGCCGGCCACCACCGGGTGGGTGATCAGGGTGAGCTCATCGAGCAGCCCGGCGAACAGGAGTTGGCGCACCACGGAGATGCTGCCGTTCACGGCGATTTCGCCGCCGTCGCGCTGTTTGAGGGCGGCGACGAACTCTTCCAGCGGGCCCTCGATGAGATGGGAATTCTGCCACTCCAGCGGCTCTGTCAGCGTCCGGGACGCGACCCATTTCTCCACCGGGTTGATGAAGCCGGCAAAGTCCTGGTCCTGCGGCGCGGTGGGCCAGTAACCCGCCCACTCCTGATAGCTAACGCGTCCCAACACCACGGTGTCCACGCGTTCCATCATGCCGGTCATGGCCTTGCCCAGCTCGTTGTCGAAGCTGTCGAATTGCCACAGGAAAGGGTCTGACACGACGCCGTCGAGTGAGTGGAACAAACCGGACGTGACTTTGCGCATGGGGACCTCCAAGGGATTCAGATTCCAGGACTGGGCCGGCAGAATGCACCGGACAGGACCACGCTATTCCGCGGTCAGCCGATGGGGAAGACCGCCAACCGCAGGCTCCTGCAGTTATGTTCATCACCACTGCCTGCGTGTTGCGCGAATCCACGCTCCGGCAGCCGCATACTTATCTCTATGCGGCTGCGCGCCGCTCCCCGGCCAGGCAGGAGGAAGTGCATGGAAACCCTGAAAAAAATCGCGAGCAACCAGTATTTTCCCGCGGCCGCGGTACTGACGGCGGTACTGCTGTTCTGGACCATTGCCATGTTCGGCGGGCTCTCCCTGCTGCACAACAACCAGCCGCCCATGGCCACACTGACCTGGATGCTGTTTGTCTATGGGGCGGCAGTCCTGACGCCGCTGGCAGGCATCGTCGCCGCCGTGGATCTGGTACGCCGCTGGCGCCGCAACCGCGAGTGCGCGCCCGCCGGGATGACGCCGGCTGAAGTAACTCAGGATGAGTACGCCGCGGCCGAAGCTGCGCAGGAGGAGCAGTTCACCAATGAGCGGGCCAGCGACCAGCAGCCCGCCCAAGAGGCAGGCACGCAGTCCGTCCCGACGCAGCCGGTCCAGTACCGTCCGGCCGCGCAGCACCAGCCCGCCAAGAAGCAGCCGGGCCAGACAAACGAGCGCAGGACCGCCGCCTAGCCTCAAGTAGCCACCTCGGGTGCCGGCAGCAACGCCACGTTTCTGCTAGCGCGTGCTCAGCTGAGTCCGGAGCGGGCTGCCACCGCATGGAGCGCATGGGATGCGTTCGTCAGCGACTGCTTGAACCGGGAGGCCGGTTCACGGTGCGAGAACAGGCAGCCCGGCAGGTCAGCCCGGCCCCTGCGACGTCGGCATCGTGACTGGCGCTGCCTGCGTTGGCGCCCAGCCCGCGGACCACCCAACCTTCCGTCTGCCACGCAGCAGCGTCCAGCACGTTCCGCGCATCCAACACCACCCGCCGTCGTACGAGTCCTCCCGCAACGGCAGGGCTCAGGCGCCGGTATTCGTCCCATTCGGTGAGCAGCAGCACCAGGTCGGCGCCCTCCAAAGCCCTCGACGTGGACGTCTCGAACCGCAGCTGGGGGTAGCGCAGCAACACATGGTTGACGGCCTTCGGATCAGTCACCGTCACGTGCGCGCCGGCAGCTGCCAGCCGGGATGCCACGTCCAGGGCCGGGGAATCGCGGATGTCATCCGTCTCCGGTTTGAAGGCAGCGCCGAGGATGGTGATGGCGCGCCCCGGAAGCGCCTCGCCGCACAGTTCCTTAGCCAGGGACACGGTCCGGGTTCGCTGGCGGACGTTGATCGAGTCCACCACGCCCATCCACTCGTTAACCGGGTCCACACCCAGCGCGGCGGCCTGGCTGCGAAGGCTGCGGATGTCCTTGGGCAGGCACCCGCCGCCGAAGCCCAGCCCGGCATGCATGTACCGGTTGCCGATCCGCGGGTCCATGCCCATCGCCTCGCTGAGCTCGGCCACGTCCGCCCCAGACGCCTCGCACAGTTCGGAGATGGCGTTGATGAAGCTGACCTTGGTGGCCAGGTACGCGTTGGCGGCCGACTTGATCAGCTCGGCCGTGGCGAAGTTGCACACCAGCCGCGGAATTCCGGCATTCAGCAGCGGCTCATAAACAGCATCCAAGGCCGCCGTCACCCCGCACGGCGTACCGGACCGGGGATTGAAAGCGGCGGCCCGGCCGCCCTCGACGCCGTACACCAGCCGGTCCGGCACCAGCGTGTCCTTCACGGCCGTGCCCTGGCGCAGGAACTCCGGATTCCAGCCCACCTTCACGTCCGGCCGCCCCGCCAGGAGCCCGCGGAGCATGTCCACCGTGCCTACGGGCACCGTTGATTTACCGACGACGACGGCGCCCCTCGCCAGGTGCGGGAGCAGCGCCTCCGTGGCGGCCACCAAGTAGGTGAGGTCGGCACCGTCGGACGTTTTGGACTGCGGCGTCCCGACGCACAGGAAGTGCAGCTGGGCGCCGGCGGCAGCGGCAAAGTCCTTGGAGAACTTGAGCCGGCCGGTGGTGCGTCCGTCGCGGAGCAGCTCGTCCAGGCCGGGCTCGAAGAAGGGCGCGAGGCCGCGGCCCAGCTGGTCCACCTTGGCGGCGTCCACGTCGATGCCCACCACCGTGTGGCCCATGGATGCCAGCGTCGCGGCGTGCACAGCACCAAGGTAGCCGCAGCCGATCACAGATATTTTCACAGGGACACTCCTTTTTTGGTTTCCACAGGCCCAACCGCCGGAAAGACAGGGCTGGGCTCCGGACGGACGGGCTTGGGCGCCGGTTCGCCGGTGATGACTGAGCGGTACTGCTCCACAAGCTCGGCGCACAGCGCCGGCCACGTGCGGTCCTGGACCGACGCATGGGCGGCGGTGGCGAACGCGCGGCGCTTGGCGTCGTCGCCCATCAGGTCCATCACGTGGGCCCGGAAACCGGCCAGGTCACCGGGCTGGTACAGCCAGCCGGTCCGGGAGTTTTCCACGAGGTCCAGGGGGCCGCCGCGGCCCGTGGCCACCACCGGGACCCCCGACGCCATGGCCTCCTGGATGGTCTGGCAAAACGTCTCGAACTCGCCTGGGTGGACAAAAAGGTCGAAGGAAGCAACAGCTTTCGCCAGCTCCTCGCCGCAGAGGAAGCCGGTGAACACCGCGCCCGGCAGGGCGGCCTGCAGGGCTGCCCGCTGCGGGCCGTCCCCAACGATCACGAGCTTGCTGTTCGGGACCCGGGAAAGGGCGGCGAGGTCCTCCACCTGCTTTTCGACAGCCAGCCGGCCCACGTAGCCGATGATCCGCTCACCGCCGGGGGCCACGGACGCCCGCCATCCGGCGTCGCGCTTTTCCGGCGAAAACCGTGCGGTATCCACACCGCGCCGCCACATGCCCACCCGCGGAATTCCGCGGCCGCGCAACTGGTTCAGCGCGAACGTGGACGGCACCAGGGTCCGGGTGGCCAGCAGGTGGATGTTCTCCACCCGGTTCCACGCCCAGTTCTCCAGGAACGGCACGCCATATCGGGCCGCGTAGCTGGGCACCTCGGTCTGGTAGATGGCTACGGTGGGGATACGCAACTGATGCGCGGCCTGCACGGCCCGCCAGCCGAGGATAAACGGCGAGGCGAGGTGGACCACGTCCGGTGCATAATCGGCAAGGATTCGCTTGACCCGATACACACCGCCCATCGCCACGCGCACATTCGTATACCCCGCCAGCGGAACCGCCGGAACCCGGTGCACCTTCGCACCGTGAACCACTTCGGAAGTCCCGGCAAACTCGGCCACGGCATCAGCCACCGCATGGGTGGACGGGGCAATGACCAGGACGTCGTGACCCTGGGCCTCCAGGTGCTCAAGCACCCGCAGGATGGAGTGGGTCACACCGTTCATCAGCGGCAGGAATGATTCGGCAACAATTGCGATCCTCACCCCTCCACGGTGGCCGCCGGGACTGACGGCGCGGGGTCGCACGGGTTGAGCCGAGGGAAAGGTTGGGTGAACACGGGGAGGGCGCAGCCCTACTGGGCGGCGCCGTGCCGCAGCAGATCCGGGAGCTCGTCCACGTACACGGTCTGCGGCGGTTCAAGGTAGATGACCAGGACTTCGTCACCCACCGCGAAGGTACTCGTTTTGTCGAACGGGTGGGCATGGAAGGCCATGATGCCGCCCAGGTACGGCAGCATGACTTCGCCGATGGTGCCCGGGCCGATGCGCCCCGTCACCCGGCCGATTTTGCCGGTCAGGCTCCGGTCAACGTCTCGGTGCATGATGGTCCCTGAGTTCCGCTGGGGTGCTCAGGCCTCGGGAGCCTTGGGGGTTTCGGTAGCCTTGGGTGGCCGCTTGGCCTCACGGACTTCGCGGCCCTCGCGGCCCTTCGCCAACGCGGACGCCAGGGAAGGGAGGTAGTCGCCCACCTGCGCAAGGATCCCGCCGAGCATCTTGTTGACCCCGTCACCGCCGTTCAGCACCGTCATCTGGCCCACATGGGAGAACGGCTCGGCGGCCGCGGCGATGATGGCCGGCATGGTCTCGGCGAGCTGCTGGGAGATGACAGCGTCCTGGTTGGTTCCAAGTGCCTCCGCCCGGGCCTTGATGCCGTCCGCTTCCGCCAGGGCCTTGGCCTTGATGGCCGACGCGGCAGCATCGCCGCGGGCCCGGGTGGCCGCGGCTTCGGCCTCGCCGGTGACCTTGGTGGCGCCGGCCGCGGCTGCTGCGGCCGTGGCGTTGGCCTGGGCCTGCAGTTCCGTCCGCCGGGCATTGGCCTGGGCTTCGAGCTCGGTGCGCCGGGCCAGCGCCTCAGCGGCGCTGATGTCTGCCGCTTTCTGGCCTTCAGCGTCGGTCCGCTTGGCGTAGGCCTTCGCGTCTGCGGGTTTCCGGACGGTGGTTTGGAGCTTCTGTTCCTCCCGGTCGGCTTCCAGCTTGGCCACTTCGGTTTCCTGCACCACCACCTGCTGCCGCGCCGTGGCGTCTGCCAGCGGGCCGGCCTGCGCGGCGTTGGCCTTGGCCCGTTCCGCGTTGGCCTGGGCCACCGACTGCCGGATGGCCGAGACGCTCTGGGCATCCGCAATCAGCGCCGCTGCCTCCGCTTCCTTCTCCGCGGCCTCCCGGTTCCGGGTGGCTTCGGCGATGCGGGCTTCCATCTTCACCTGGGCGATATGCGGCTTGGCGATGTTCTGGATGTAGCCCGTGGGGTCCTGCAGGTCCTTGATCTGGAGGGAGTCCACCACCAGGCCCAGCTTCTCCATCTCCACGCCGCTGGCGCTGCGCACCTGGGAACCCAGTTTGTCCCGTTCCCGGATGATTTCCTCCATGGTCATGCTGCCGATGATGGACCGGAGGTGGCCCTCAAAGACGTTGTAGACCTGGCTTTCCATTTTCGGCTGCTGGCCCAGGAAACGCCTCGCCGCATTCGCAATGAACGGCGGGGCATCGCCGATTTTGTAGATCACCACGCCTTCCACCACCACCTGGATGCCCTGGGAAGTCACACAGGAGACTTTCAGTTCAGTTTCATTGAGGGTGAGCGATAAGGTGCGGACCGTCTGCAGGCCGGGCAGGACCAGGGCGCCCTTGCCGGTCACAATCTTGAAGTCCATTCCGGCCCGGGTTTCCAGCGTTCCGCGGGTCAGGCCGGAGATGATCAGCGCCTCATTGGGTTCGGCCACTTTCCACGTCAGCTTGATGGCCACCCAGATAAATCCGATCACCAGGATGGCCCCAATTATGGCGGCAATCAGGGGGAAGAAGGCTGACAGGTCCGGCATGCCCAGGTCCTTTCACATGGTTTGTAGCCAGTGTGATTGGCCGCCGCCGAAGAGTCCAGAGGGAGGGCCATTTTGGTGGCCAGACTCAATTATTGGGCGGATTTTCCGTTGCCCAGAACTTCGAGTCCAACCCGCTGCGCCTCAAGCTCTTCCGGGGTCACCGTGGTTCCGCGGAGGTACCCGGCGTTGGCGATGATTTGCCTGAGTTCGGCTTCGCTTCGGGGTGAGCTGACTCCGTGGTGCGCCATGGCATGGCAGTTGGGGCACAGCGGGACCAAGTCTGTGAGCGGGTCCAACTGGTAGCCGCTGCCAAGCTGGGACGCCGGCACCACGTGGTGGACGTGGATGAAGTCTGCGCCAACCTCGCCGTAGGCCATTTCGAAGGAGAACCCGCAGGCCGCGCAATTGGTGCCGCGATGCGCGATGCAGGCCCGCCGCGCCATGGGGTCGCGTTCGTACCGGTTTACGGCGAGACGTGCGACGGCGTCATCGGGGTAGGTGCCAGGCGCCGGGAGAGTGGGGTCCGGTCCCCGTTCCGGGCCGTAATCGGCCCAGACGTCGCGGAGGCGCGCCCCGTCGCCGGGTTCGAGTTCCGTCACTTGTTCTAAAGAGCCCCAAGGGACGCTTCCGATCATCGCGTGGAGAACGTCGGCGGACAGTTGGTCGCCCAGCGGCAGGAGCGCGTCGAACGCCACCTGCACAGTGATTTTCGTGGTGTCCTGGCGGGCTGACGGCCCTGGCTGTTCCGAGAGGACGACGCCATGGCCGATGAGTCCCGGACCGTGGGCTCCCAGCAGGAGCAGCCATGCATCAGTGCCTGCGGCGACACTCCGGTTCACGGTCCACGGCTCCAGGTGGAGACCGGTTACGGCCACTTGCTCAACAACTGCCGAGTAGTTCCACTGGTTCCAGCGGGCCGGGTCCCAGCCCAGGATGATGGCGCTCATGTGCCCATTGTTCCAGCGGGAGGCACCCGCGGCTGGCTGAAGGCAAAAGGAAGCCGGTGCAGCTGTTCGCGGAACCGCGCCAACTGCACCGGCGAGTAGGACGAATATTCAGAACTTTATGGATCTAACCTCATTCGCGGCTCCTATTTCCCGGCTGGTCATTTCCGGGCTACATCCTGTCGCTGGCCCTCATCCTGGACAGCAGCCAGCCACAAGCAATCATTACTACGCCGAGCACCAGATGGGTCCAGTTGTCTGTCATGTTCAGCGACAGGAAATTGGCCGCCGAAGCAACTCCGACACTGAGCCCGAAAATGCTGAGGATGATGTACAGCGCACCGGCGCCCATGAGGTAATTGCGCGCCCCGTGTTCGGTCCGGGACATCGCCCAGCCCGTGGCACCGATGGCCAGCTGCACAATGTTGAGCAGCATGGACACCTGGAACACGCCAAGGAACATGGCATGGGAATCAGGCCCAAGGAACATCAATTCGCTGTACCGGGTGGTGATGCCGGGGATAAAGCCCAGGACACCCACCACCAACATGAGAATACCTACACCCATGCCGGCATTCTGGACGTCTGCGCGCCCGAAGTGAACACCGTGAGCATGTGGGGATGCGGTAGTCATTTTTCTGCCTCCAACCACTGATTGCGGACATTCCAATTTTACGGCGGAGCTGTGGAAAAAGCGCCGGGCAGGGCCGTGATGGGGACGTCTGCCAGCGACAATCGGGGGCTTTCTGCTGGACTAAGACCCTTATGCAAACCGTCGCGATCCTCGCCCGCACAGCCGATGGAAGCGGAGTCCGTGGCGGGGCCGACGTTCCCGGGGCCGTGGACCGCGGACGGCAGAAGGTGCGCATCGGCAACACGGTGTGTTCGGGGGAGCCGGGGACCATGGTGTGTGCCCACCTGCGCACCGGAAACGGGTTCATGATCAGCACGGCGGGCTACGAACCCTGGAGAATCCCTTCTCCTGGGCCGGATGAGCCTGTCGCAGACGGACTGGCGGGCCCGGCCGTGACAACATGGGACACGATGAAACTGCGCGCTGATCAGACCGGAGACCGTGGCCTTCCCATGCCCTTGTGGCTGCAGGGAGCCCTCGAAACAGCGCAGGCAGCCATCATTTCCGCGCTCCTGGTGATTGTCTCCATTGTGGCTGTCGGGGCGACCGGCGGTTTCCTGAACACCGCCGTTGACGGCCTGGCCCGCCTCGCCGGCCAGGCGTGGCTCCTGATCCACGGGGTGCCGCTGGAGTTGGCTGCGGTCGGGTCCGGGGCGGCGGCCGTCTCGGGGTCCGGCGCCCTCACCTTGATTCCGCTGGGGCTCACCCTGATCCCGTTCCTGCTCGCGTGGCGGGCGGGACGGCGGCTGGCCCGCGCTTCTTACACCGACCAGCTTTGGCAGGCGTTGCTTGGTTCCTGGGTGGTCTACGCGGCGTTCGGTGCAGGAACCGGCTTTGTGTGCCGCACGCCCGACGTCGTTATTAACATCTGGTACGCCATGGTGATCCCGCTGGTCCCCTTCGCCCTGGGCATGGTGATCGGCGCCCGCCGCGAGGCCGGTTCGTGGAGCCGGCTGATCGGCGTCGACGCTGTGGACTGGATCTCCCGCACCAGCCAGCACTCGCGCTGGGCCGGATCCTACCTCGGGTCCGCGGCGAAGGCCGGCGTCCTGGCACTGGTGTCCGCCTTGGCACTCGCATGTGTGCTCCTGGCCGTGGACATCTTTGTCCACTGGAATTTGGTCATCGCGGTGTATGAAGCGCTGGACGCCGGCGCGGTGGGGGGTGCTGCGCTCACCCTTGCGCAGCTGGGCTACCTCCCCAACCTCGCCGTTTTCGCGCTGTCCTGGGTGTCGGGATCCGGCTTTGCTATGGGTATCGGCTCGCAGGTGGGTCCGCTGGGCACCGCTGCCGGTCCACTGCCTGCCATCCCGGTGTTTGCCGCCATCCCGTCGGGTCCGCTGGACTATGGGTTCGTGGCGCTGGTGGTCCCGGTCCTCGCCGGGTCCCTGGCGGGCTGGTGGTTCCTGCGTGAAGGCGAGAACCACTTTGACGAGTGGCTGTCCATCAAGGTGCACTCCCGCTGGTTCACGGCCACCGCGTCCACCCTGGTTCTGGGCGTCCTGATTGGCCTGGTCTCGGGTCTGCTGGCTGCGGGACTGGCGTGGCTGGCCGGCGGCTCCGCCGGACTGGGACGCCTCACCGAGATCGGACCCGACCCCTTGTGGATGGGACTCTGGGTGGCCGCGGAAGTGGGGATCGGCGTCGTAACCGGGTATGCAGCCGGACCCTGGCTGGAACGCCAGCAGCAGGTGGAAGAGGACGCGGAACGGGTCCGCTAGTTCTTGTGGGCGCGTTTTGCCGGTCCCCCTTCGCCGTCTGAAGACGCGCTTTTCTGCGGCGGAAAATCGTTCCGGGGCATACCCGTTTCGCCGGCGGTTATGGGGCTAGTGTTGCAGGGGTCGGCAACCGCCACGTTTACCCTCAGGGAGGGTGCATGAACGCCAACCAATCCAGCTCCGAGCAGTTCGGCCAGCACTTAGTTAGCGTCGGGGGTTCGGACTCTGACGTCAGTGAATCAGCCTACGTGGTCACCGATGAGGACACTGTCGAGAGCGTCGTGTCGGGTTTGCGGATCAAGCAGCAACAACAAGGCGTTCCCGCCAGCAAGCCGTCAATACTTCATGCCTCCGCGCAGGTTCTGATCAGCAGGCGCGATGAGCATGACCCCGACCGTCACGCCGGAACGTCCCGGCCGGGGGAGTACCAGTTGGACATCCACCTCAGCGCGGACCACACCACCCGGGAATCCATCCCGGAAAAGGATCTTGAGCAGGCCCAGATCTGGGCGCAAGGACGGATCGAGGCCGAGGGGGCCGATTTCGGGGCCATCTACTTCCCAGCTGGCGGCGGCGTGGAACCCGGCACTGGAGCGCTGGAGTGCAGTTATGACCGCTCGGTGGGCTGGTACCGGTAGCGGACTGCCTGCGCGTTACGGGGCGACTGCCTTCGGCATTCCGGGCAACGAACGCTCCAGCTGGGCGCGGCAACTGGATAGCGCATGATCCGTCAGTGCCTGCCGCTCGCACGCCTGAAACTCCTGCACCTGGTCAAAAAACAGTGCCGACGCCAGGATGATCAGCAGCATGATCAGCGAAAGCACCAGGCCCGAGATGGTGCCGAACAGGACCAGCCTGGACTCCTTGAGCTTGGCCGACCGGACCAGCAGGAGGATCCCCAGCGCAAAGCTCGCGGCGGTCAGGATGCCGGTGAGCCAGAGATAGCTGACGTCCAACTGGTAGACGAAAAAGGCGCCCAGCACGGTGAGGATGAAGATCCGGAACAGGTTGCGGGTCTTGTTGAGCGAGGTCTTGGCCGCCTCGCTGAGCTGCGGTTTGGTCCGCTGCTGGCCAGCTGGTTCCGGGGTGGGGTTCATGGATTCCAGCCTACGCGAGCGTGCCCATAAGCTAGACCCATGCGCATCGTAGTCCTCGTTTCCGGTACCGGCTCCAACCTCCAGGCAGTCATCGACGCCGCGAAATCAGGGGAGCTGGGCGTGGAAATCGCCGCGGTGGGTGCCGACCGCGAGGGAACCTACGGCGTCGAGCGTTCCGCCGAAGCCGGGCTGGAGACGTTCGTGGTGAACTTCAACTCGTTCCCCACGCGCGACGAATGGGACGCCGCGCTGACCGCGAAAGTGGCTTCCTACGCCCCGGACGTGGTGGTCTCCTCCGGCTTCATGCGCATTGTGAGTGCCGGCTTCATTGCGGCGTTCAAGGGCAAGTACCTCAACACTCACCCCGCCCTGCTGCCCGCATTCCCAGGCGCCCACGGCGTCCGCGATGCGATGGCCTACGGCGTGAAGGTCACCGGCTGCACGGTGCACTGGGCCGACGTCGGCGTGGACACGGGTCCCATCATCGCCCAGGAAGCCGTCGCCGTTGAGCCGGGGGACAGCGAGGAAAGCCTGCACGAGCGAATCAAGATCGTGGAACGCCGGCTCCTGGTCCAGACCCTCGCAGCCCTCGCCGCCGCCCAACCCTCCCCCAACTAGCTCGCAGTTAACGTCGTGAAACCCGGGTTTCACGACTTTAACTGCGAGTCACATGGCCCGGTGTTCGCGCTCCTGTGGATAACCTCGGTGCCAGCGTGCGGATTTTGCAACCATAGAGCATGCGAATGCCTCCGCCGTTGCCCGCCGGGCTCAGCCTTATGCCGTTCACAGTCAAGGAAGCGGCCGACGCCGGTGTTACGGTCGGGCGTCTGCGGTACCGGGGGTTTCTCATCCCATCCCGCGGGTTGCGTGTTCCAATGACCGGGCAGACCGTGAATCGTTGCGCCGACATCCGGCCTTACACACTGGTTACGCCCTTTTCCGCCGCATCTCATGTGACGGCGTTCGTCTTGTGGGAGTTCCCCGGTTTCCATCCTGACGCCGACTTGCCCACCATCCACATCTCACGGCCCGACACAATGGCAATTGCGCGCCGGCGCGGCGTGACCGGACACGTGGGCCAGTTCTTCGTTGATGAAATTACGAGCCATCAAGGGATCCTCATTACGACGAGGGCCCGGACATGGCTCGATTGCGCACGGAAAATGTCCGTCGACGAGCTCACGGTTGCAGCCGACTACTTGCTGCGCATGCCCCGGCCCGAGTTCGAGGCGAGATCCGAGGCCTTTGCCTCCCGGGCGGACCTTGAGGAGATGCTTGACCGGCACAAGGGGACACCTGGGATTAGAAAGGCACGCGTGGCGTTGGAGCAGGCCAGAGTCGGATCGGATTCGGCTCCGGAAACGAGGCTGCGGCTCGTTCTTGAGCGGGAGGGGCTGCCTGAGCCGGAACTGAACTTGCGCACTCAACTGGGTGCCGGCGTCGTGCGCCAACCCGACCTTGCCTACCCCGAACACAAGGTGGCCGTGGAGTACGAAGGTGAAGTGCATTCCGATGCCGCGCAGATTGTCCGGGATATAGCCCGCGAGGAGGACTTCGCTCGTGCTGGCTGGCTGCTTGTGAGGATCTCAAAGCGGCACACGGGCGGTGGCGGCCACGCTGCCGTCGCAAAGGTCCGGTCCGCCCTGGTGGCCACTGGCTGGACGCCAAAGTAGGTCGCACTTAACGTCGTGAAAACGCGTTGTCACGACGTTAAGTGCGAGTCAGTTGGGTGGGGGAGGGGCTGGGGCGGGTGCCTACTCGAGGCGGCGCAGCCTGGTTTCGGGGGAGAAGAACGCCATCCACAGGACCGCCACCAGCACCAGCCCGCCGGCCAGGGCGAAGGACGTGGCCAGGCCGAACTCCGGCCAGAAGTAGTTGGCGAAAATGAGCGGTCCGAAGCCTGCTCCCAAGCGGGAAAACGTTGAGGCCCAGCCGAAGCCCGTGCCACGCAGCTCCGTGGGATACAGCTCCGAGACGTAGGTGTAGAGCACGGGAATGGCCACCTGCACCACAAAGCCGAACACCAGCAGCCAGAACACCGCTGCCGTGGGGATATCCACCACAAACGCCACGATCACCAGGGCCAGCGCGGACAGCGGCCCGGTGATGGCCAGGATCCACTTACGGCCCACCCGCTCCACCAACAGCGCGGCCACGATCACGCCGAGCAGCCCCACCGCCGCCATGGACGCGGTGGTTACAAAGGCCTTGTACTCGGCGAAACCGGCACCGATCAGGATCCGCGGCATCCACGTCAGGGACAGGTAGTAGACCATAAGGATGCTGAAGAACAGGGCCCAAACCGTCGCCGTGATCTTCCAGTTGAACTGCCACACCAGCCGGAGCTGATGCCACGCGCTGCCGGCGGACAGCCGCGGAACGTCCCGCGCATCGGGCAGGCTGTACGCGCGGGGTTCGGCGCCGGTGGCTGCCGCGAGATCGTCAATGACCTTGGCGGCTTCCTCCCGGCGGCCCTTGCGGATCAGGAACAGCGGGGACTCCGGCACGCTGCGCCGGATCCAGAACACCAGAAGCGCCGGCAGCACCATCACCAGCATGGTCAGCCGCCAGTCGCCGAAAGTGCCCACCAGAGCAGCGGACACAAAGCCGGCCAGGGCAGCGCCCACCGGCCACCAGCCGTCCATCGCGGTCAGTACCTTTCCGCGCTGATTGCGGGGCGTGAACTCACCCACCAGGGCGTAGTCCACCGGGATGCAGCCGCCCAAACCGAAGCCAGCCATAAAGCGGAACACGCAGAACCAGACGAAGTCGGGGGAGAACGCGCCGAACACAGTGAACAGCGAGAAGATCAGCAAGGTGGCCGTGAATGCCTTCTTGCGCCCGATGGTGTCCGCAACGGTGCCCCACACAAACGCGCCCAAGGCCATGCCGATCAGGTTGGCCGTCCCCACCCAGGCGACTTCGCCAGGAGCCAGAGCCCAGTGCGTGGAGAGCAGTGGGATGAGGATGCCGTTCAGCGTGACATCCCAGGCGTCGAACATAAAGCCGAGGCCGCCAATCACAAAGATCCGCCCCTGGACCTTCCATCGCCAGGGCAGTTCCTGGACCACTTGTTCGCCGCTGGGCACAGTGGTGTAAATATTCATCGCAGCCTCCTGCCTAAATCTTAGAGCCATGCAAAGTTGCGGGCGGCCCGCTCTACGTCGCTGCGATGGGGTCCGCAGACCTGGCCCCGCAACGCAGGTGGGGCCCAACGCGATAAACTGGCCCTATCCCCACCACCCGCGGCACTGGCCCGCGATATAAGACGGAGACTTTTAGTGAGCTTCACGCAGCCTGACCGCGTATCCATCGACCGTGTTCCCATTCGCCGGGCCCTGATCTCGGTTTACGACAAGACCGGTCTGGAGGAGCTCGCCAGGGGCCTGCACGCAGCCGGTGTGAGGATCGTCTCCACCGGCTCCACCGCCAAGAAGATCGCCGCGGCTGGTATCCCGGTCCAGGAAGTTGAGGAAGTTACCGGCTCCCCGGAGATGCTGGACGGCCGCGTCAAGACGCTGCACCCCCGCGTTCACGGCGGCATCCTGGCAGACCGCCGCGTCCCCGCGCACATGGAAACCCTCGCCGGCATGGAGATCGAGACGTTCGACCTCGTGGTGGTGAACCTATACCCGTTCGTGGAGACCGTGAAGTCCGGTGCCGCGCAGGACGACGTCGTCGAGCAGATCGACATCGGCGGTCCCGCCATGGTGCGCTCGGCAGCGAAGAACCACGCCGCCGTCGCCATTGTGGTTGACCCCACCTTCTACGGCGAGGTGGTCACCGCGGCTGCCGAGGGCGGCTTCGATTTGAAGACACGACGCCGCCTGGCAGCGAAAGCGTTCGCTCACACGGCGTCGTACGACACCGCAGTGGCTAGCTGGACGGCCAGCCAGTTCCTCGATGAGGACGGCGACGGCATCATCGATTGGCCCGCCTATGCCGGCCTTTCGCTGGAACGTTCCGAGGTGCTCCGCTACGGCGAAAACCCGCACCAGCAGGCAGCACTCTACGTGGACAAGGCGGCTCCGGCCGGCATCGCCCAAGCTGAGCAGATCCATGGCAAGGCCATGAGCTACAACAATTTCGTGGACGCCGACGCCGCCCTCCGTGCCGCGTTCGACTTCAGCGAGCCCGCCGTCGCCATCATCAAGCACGCCAACCCCTGTGGTGTGGCCGTGGGTGCCGCCGACGCCGAGGACCCGATCGCCGACGCCCATGCCAAGGCCCACGCGTGCGATCCCGTTTCCGCATTTGGCGGCGTCATCGCCGCCAACAGCACCGTGACCGCCGGCATGGCGCGCACGGTGGCGGGCATCTTCACCGAGGTGGTCATCGCCCCGTCCTTCGAACCCGAAGCCGTGGAAATCCTGTCCAAGAAGAAGAACATCCGTCTGCTGGCCCTGCCCGAAGGCTACGGCCGGTACCCGTCCGAAATCCGCCAGGTCTCCGGTGGCGTGCTGGTGCAAATGTCCGACAAGGTGGATGCCGACGGCGACAACCCGGCCAACTGGACCCTCGCGGCCGGCGAAGCCGCGGACGCCTCAACCCTCGCGGATCTTGCATTCGCCTGGACCGCCTGCCGCGCGGCCAAGTCCAACGCGATACTGCTGGCCGCCGATGGTGCTGCCGTGGGCATCGGCATGGGCCAGGTCAACCGCCTGGACTCCTGCCGCCTCGCCGTAGAGCGGGCCAACACGCTGGGCGTCACGGTGGACTCCGGGAGTGCTAGTGGGGGCGATGCCCCCGGGGGAGCTTCCAACGCTGATTCCGCAGGTGCACCCCAGCGCGCCCGCGGCGCCGTGGCTGCGTCCGACGCGTTCTTCCCGTTCGCTGACGGCCTGCAGATCCTGATCGACGCCGGCGTTCGCGCCGTCGTCCAGCCCGGCGGCTCCGTCCGGGACGAGGAAGTCATCGCCGCGGCCAACGCTGCCGGCATCACCATGTACTTCACGGGTGCGCGCCACTTCTTCCACTAAAGGGCTGAAACGCCCGACGGCGCCTGTCCCCGCTGAGGGGAGAGGCGCCGTCGGGCGTTAACAGTGTTTTAGGACGGATCGGGTGCCGGGTCCGCGTCCTCCTGCGTGGCGGGCGGACGCGGGAGCCGGAGCTCCCGGGGCTTGGCTTCCGCCATCCGCTCCGGCGTCCAGTACGCGAGGATCTCCTCGTGCGTCTGGTCCGAGACGTGGTGGCTGACGGAGTCCTTGCCCGGCTCCCGGCCAGGCGGGGACTCCACCTCGGAGGACTTCCTAGGCTGCTTGGGCAAGGTTGTAGACGCTCTGGATTTCGGCACCCCAGTAAGGGCCGTACATCACGCCGGAGTTGTTGTAGCCGTAGCTGTTGATGGAGTTCTGCGCGCCGTTGTTGAGAAGCCACGGGCCACCGGAGGAGCCGCCGGTCATGGTGCACGGGATACCTTGGGTGCCGAATTCCGGGTGAGTGGTGTCAGGGGTGGCTGTGCCTGCGCAGCTCCAAAGCTGTTCGCCGTTGAAGGGTTTGGCGGCAGGGTAGCCGTAGGAGGTGTACTGCAGGCCGCGGTGGGCGTTGAATGCCACCTCGGAGCTCCCCACGACGTCGGTGAGGTTCAGCCCATTAAGGGGGTCCATCACTGCAAACCCGGTGTCAAAGGCGATGTCGCCCTTCTCTTTCCACTGGGGCGTGGTGTACAGGTCGTTGGCAGTCCACTTACCGTAGGGTGCCGCGCCATTGTCATACGCGGGAACAAAGGTGAAGTTGGTAGCGAACGCGCCCGCACCTTCGCTGACGCAGTGGCCGGCCGTGGCCACCGTGCTTTCGTTCTGTGAGGTAACGGCATTGCCCGAACATACATAGTTGGCCGCGCCCATAGTAAAGAACACTTTGCCGATATGGGACACCGCGGCCGCCTTGCTGGCGAGCTTGGCATTGCCGTTGTCGGCCTTGGTGCCCTTGACCTTGGTGTTCTTACGGGTCTCCACTCCGACATTGTCGGAGGAGGTGAAGGAGGCGCTCCGCCCGGGGGCCTTTCCGGCCAGGACATCACCGGGAATCGCGGCCCGCATGCGGTCTGCGGTCCAGAATTCGGCTGCACCTGCGCTGTCCACCTTGGCGCTGGCCACGGAAGGCGTTGATGTTTCGTCCGACGCCGCCGGCGCGGCATTTGCGGTGCTGGCGCCAAACAGCACCAACATGGCTGCAGCCGAGAAGCTGAGGAGGCTGGCGGCCAGGGACCTGGTACGAGTCATGATTGTCCTGTCTGAACGGGTTGAACGGAGGCACCAGAGGTCCGCCGGGTAACCAATAGAACCTATCGATGCACCTCATTTTTGTAAATAGTATTTCCGCTGCATACGCGAGTCACTCTGGTAAAAGTCGAGGTCAAAGGGTAGTTTTCTCGTATCAATGGCACGTCCGATCTGGGCTCCGGACTACGAACGAAGTTGGGGCCCATCGTGATTGCTTTCTGGAAGTCCGCCAAAAAATCCGCCACCAACGGCCGGCATTTCGCCGCCGACGGGGGAGCGGAGGTCGCAGTCCCCGATCTGGAGGCCTTCACCGCGGCCCTCCAGCTTCGCGACGTTGACCCAGTCCATACGTTCACCGCCACCGAAGAACTGCGCCGCCAGGACCCCAAATACGTGCAGCTCTGGCCAAGTGATATTCCCCACAAACGGCGCTGACTGACGCACCATCTGCACCGGCTGCTGCCGGTTGGAATCCACGACGGCGACCGTCCGCACTGCGGTGCGTGCCGCCGTCGTGCGTCGCCCTGTGCCCCCAAACTGGCGGTAATACGGGGCGTGCGGCCCTCCCCGGGTAAGGCTCAAACCCGAGTACTCGGGTAAGTTAGGCGTGGTGAAATAGACCTAATTTCCAAAATCAGCCGACCTACAGGGAGACGCCCGCGCATGTCCAAGATTATCTATACCCACACCGACGAAGCGCCGATGCTGGCTACTTATTCGTTCTTGCCGATCATCGAAGCCTTTGCTTCGACCGCAGGTGTGGAGGTGGAGACCCGTGACATTTCGCTCGCAGGCCGCATCATCTCCGTGTTCGGTGACTACCTCACCCCGGAGCAGCAGATCGTCGACGCCCTTGCTGAACTGGGTGAACTGGCAAAGGCGCCGGAAGCCAACATCATCAAGCTGCCGAACATTAGTGCATCCATCCCGCAGCTGAAGGCCGCCATCGCCGAGCTTCAGAGCCAGGGCTACAACCTGCCCGATTACCCGGACAACCCGTCCTCCGATGAGGAGACGGCTGTCCGCTCGCGCTACGACAAGATCAAGGGCTCCGCCGTGAACCCTGTCCTGCGCGAAGGAAACTCGGACCGCCGCGCGCCGCTGTCCGTCAAGAACTACGCCCGCCAGAACCCGCACTCGATGGGTGCCTGGTCCGCGGATTCCAAAACCAACGTTGCCACCATGGGCGCTGACGACTTCCGTTCGAACGAAAAGTCCGTGGTCATCGAGGCCGACGGCACCATCGCCATCCAGTTGGTCCGCGAAGACGGCTCGGTGAAGGTCCTGAAGAAGGCCTTCCCGGTTCTCGCCGGTGAAGTCATCGACGGCACCGTGATGCGCGCCGCCGCGCTGGACGAGTTCCTGGCAGCCCAGGTTGTCCGTGCCAGGGAAGAGGGCGTGCTGTTCTCCGCGCACCTGAAGGCCACCATGATGAAGGTCTCTGACCCCATCATCTTCGGCCACGTGGTGAAGGCCTACTTCTCCGAACTCTTCGAGACCTACGGCAAGCAGCTTGCCGCCGCCGGACTGAGCCCCAACAACGGCCTGGCCGCCATCCTGAACGGCCTCGAGGATCTGCCGGAGGACGTCCGTGAGGGCGTCAAGGCGCTCATCCAGAAGGGCCTGGAAGACGGCCCCGCACTGGCCATGGTGGACTCGGACAAGGGCATCACCAGCCTCAACGTGCCGTCCGACATCATCGTGGACGCCTCCATGCCGGCGATGATCCGTTCCTCCGGGCACATGTGGGGCCCGGGCGGCAAGGAGGCCGACACCCTGGCCGTTCTCCCGGACAGCTCCTACGCCGGCATCTACCAGGTTGTTCTGGACGACTGCCGGGCCAACGGCGCCTTTGATCCCACCACCATGGGCACAGTTCCGAACGTGGGCCTCATGGCCCAGGCCGCTGAGGAATACGGCAGCCACGATAAGACGTTCGAGATCCAGGAAGCCGGAACGGTGCAGATCGTGGACGGTTCCGGCAAGGTGCTGGTTGAACACGAAGTTGCCGCCGGTGACATCTGGCGTGCCTGCCAGACCAAGGACGCCCCCATCCGCGACTGGGTCAAGCTTGCCGTTACCCGTGCCCGTGCGTCCAAGACGCCCGCCGTTTTCTGGCTGGATGAGACCCGCGCCCACGATGCCAACCTCATCGCCAAAGTCAACGAATACCTCAAGGACCACGACTCCGAGGGTCTGGACATCCAGATCATGTCCCCGGAGAAGGCAACAGCCTTCACCCTGGAGCGCATCCGCAAGGGCGAGGACACCATTTCCGTCTCCGGCAACGTGCTCCGCGACTATCTCACGGACCTCTTCCCCATCCTGGAACTGGGCACCAGCGCCAAGATGCTCTCCGTGGTTCCGCTGATGAACGGTGGCGGACTCTTCGAGACCGGCGCGGGTGGATCGGCCCCCAAGCACGTCCAGCAGCTGCTGAACGAAAACCACCTGCGCTGGGACAGCCTGGGTGAGTTCCTTGCCCTGGCCGTGAGCTTCGAGCACCTGGCTGCCACCACGGACAACGCGCGTGCCCAGGTCCTTGCCGACACCCTCGACAAGGCCACAGGCACTTTCCTGCTGGAAAACAAGTCCCCCAGCCGCCGTGCAGGCGAGCTGGACAACCGCGGCAGCCACTACTTCCTGGCCCGCTACTGGGCCGAGGAGCTGGCCAAGCAGACCGAGGACGCTGAGCTCGCTGCAGCGTTCTCCGCTGTGGCCGGCGAACTGACGTCCAACGAGGAGACCATCGTTGGCGAACTCGCGGCGGTCCAGGGCTCACCGGTGGACATCGGCGGCTACTACCGTCCGGACGAGGCCAAGGCTTCGGCTGTGATGCGTCCTTCCGCCACCCTGAACAAGGTCATCGCCACCCTGAACTAATCAGCAGGCCTGACGGCGTAGAGGCGGCGCTCCGGGTAACCGGTGCGCCGCCTCTTTTTCGAAACCGGGGAAGACCTTAGACGCGTCTGACTGATGGTCCGGCGGTTGTGCGATCCGGATGAACTCCTTATGGTACTAAGTACCCTTAGCATTCGGCCGTTGCCGTTGGATACTGAGGTTCGGCATGCACCAGCAGGCAGTGCACGGAGGCGGGGCGCCGTACCACCCCAATTCCCTGGACGGCGGCTGCCCCTTCCTTGCCGGCGAAGATGTGGGCGCCTTTGTGGACGTTCCGGAGGAGCTGGTGGCCTCCATCAAGCAGCGCAAGAATCCGGCATCCTTCGACGCTGCAGGCCCATGCCGCGCGGGCCGCCCTGGATGCACTGGTCGTCGTTCCGTTGGTGATTGCCCCTGCTTGCGGATACCGCGGGGAAGCGGACGACGGCGGCGTCCCCATCCAGCGCACATACCTCACGGCGCGCTCCACAGAGTTTGATGCGGTGCTCGTGGCCGGCTCAGCCAAGCCGGCCCCCGACGCCGCACCGGGCCGGGATGCCAAGGCAGCAGAGCCAGGGAGATCGCTGGACCCGCGCGTCGTGCTGCTGCTTTCCGAAGCCAACCCGAAGATGCCCACAAGAGGGGAGCGCCGCCGTGGAACAGGGTGGGCGCTCCCATCCGCGTGTCAGTCCTTGTTCGTACCCTTGCCTTTTCCTTCGCCAGCGTTCTTCCCACCCTGTGCAGGGACAGCCGGTGCGGGAACGGCATTGGCCGCCGCTGCCGCATCGGCTTCGGCCTGCTGCTGTGCCGCGGCGGCGGCCTCGGCTTCCTTGGTGGCGGCAACGGCTGCCGCCACTGCTTTAGTGAGGTCTGCACGGACGGCCGCAGTTGCCGTCATGATCGTCCGACGCCGGTCCTCGGAAATTTTCCCGTCGGCCGTTGCTGTCGCGAGGTCGGCGTCGAGCGCGTCCAGGACGGCCAAAGCACCGGCGGGGTCATTTCCCGCAGCGGCCTGACTGACGCCGAGAACCCGCTGCTGGAGTTGCTGTGCGGTGTCGTGCTGCAGGCCGGAATTCGCGGGACCGCACGCGGCCAGGGAGCCTGCGAGCAGGACAGCTGCCGCCGCCACGAACCCGAGACGAGATGCACCGCGGCCCCAGCGGTCCTTCGGTTCGGGAGTCACGGCTTCACGCTCTTCTGCAGTTCTTGGAGATGGTCACCCAGGGCGCCGGTAACGCTGGGGTAGGGGACGACGTCGGGCTTTGGCTGCGTTGCCAGGCCGAAGGTCAGCGCCGTTGCGGCTGCGGCAATTGCCAGCAGTGCCAGAACGGTGGCGAGCCAGAAACGCCGTCTGCCGCGGCGGAGTCGCTGCAGGAACGAGGCTGGACGGTCTGGCAGCGCGTCCGGAGCCCGTTGGTCCCGGCTTGCCTCGGCAGGCAGCTCCGATTCTTCGGTGATGGGGATGGACGGCGGCCTGAACGGCATCGCCGGCAGCACGCGTGTAGCTTCCGGTTCGAGTTCCCCCGGGGTGGACGCCGGTGAGACCAATGCTTGGCGGAGCACGGTTTCCACGTCGGCAGCGGCCGGGCGATCCGTCGGCTCAAGTAGCGTCATGGAGCGGATGAGGTCAGCCCATTCCGATGGGATATCGGACGGAATTTCGGGAGCGCGGTGCAGCCTTGCCACGGCAGATTCAACGGCGTTTCCCGGGTACTCAATGGTCTGCTTGATGCACTCCAGAAGGACAAGGCCAAAGGAGTAGATGTCCGAAGCGGGGGACAGGGGAGAGCCCATGGCCTGCTCGGGGCTGAGATACGCGGCCGTGCCCACCATGGTCCCGGTGGCGGTCAGCCGCGTTGAGTCCGCAATCCTGGCGATGCCGAAGTCCGTCAGCTTGGGCCGCAGTGGCTCACCTGGCCGGATCTGCACCAGGAGGATATTGCCAGGCTTGATGTCGCGGTGGAGGATGCCCAAGCCGTGCACGTAGGCCAGCGCGTCAGCAATGCCCGCGCCGATCACCGCGAGCTCGTCCAAGGGGACGGGGCTGTGCCTGATACGGCTGCGCAGGTCCTGGCCCTCCACGAGTTCCATGGTAAGGAATGGCCGTGGCTCGTCCGGGATACGGGTATCGATGCCGGCGTCGAACAGGGTGACCAGGCTGGGGTGGTTGAGTGTGGCCAGGAGCTGGATTTCGGCTTCCTGGCGTTTGAGCTCGGCTGCGTCCGGGGGTTGCGGAGCGAAGAGTTTTAGGGCCACATCGCGGCCCAGATTCTCGTCGTGGGCGCTGTAGACAGATGACATGCCACCCCGGCCAATGACCTCACCCAACCGATACCGCCCGCCGACCACTTCATTCTTGATGGAGCTAGGCGTATCCGCCACCATGACCAGTTCCTCCCCCGGTGCGCTGCGGCACTATTCTCCCTAAATCATAACGGCCAGTACTCCCTCCCGGGGCTAGTTTCGCGCACACCGACGGCCCGGCTGGGAGGTCGTACGGACCTTCCCAGCCGGACCCTCGGTCACAAGGATGAGTGCTGGTCAAAAGGCTCTGCGGTAGCCCACCTCCTTTCGGGCCGCCCACTGGAAACACGAACGACGGGCTGGTGAATCGACGGGTTCGGGTGTGCCAGATTTCCCCGGCTGAAAGCCCTCTAGGAAGTCCGGCGCCGCCTGAACATCAGCACGCCGGCAACCAGGAGGATCAACGCGAGCGGGACCAGGGAAGCTTCGAAGCCCGTCTTGGCCAGCGTTTCAGCACCGCCCTGGGCTGTTGCGCTACCTGCCCCTAATCCTGTCCCTAATCCTGCCGCTGTGACGACGCCGGTGGTGGCACCTGTGGAGGTGCCTGTGGTGGTGCCTGCAGGAAGAACGGTGATATCAGTCGTGCCGGACCCGTTGGCGCCGAGCGTGTCCGTGCCGGTACCCGGAGTGTCGGTGCCGCCCGCCGTGCCCGTTTCCGGGTCAGTGGTTCCCGGGTCCGTGGTTCCGAGGTCCGTTGTGCCGGGCTCAGAGGTGCCCGGGTTTTCGGTGGATCCGCCTATGATCACGGAGCCGTCGATGTCCAGGCCCAGACCAACATCAACGCCGGCATCCAGGCCGCCATCAGTTCCGCCGAGGCGGCCGGTGGTTCCGCCGAGGTTGACGTCCACTAGGGCTGCGACGTCGGCGGTGGTTCCGTTGCCGGTGCCGGGGAGTCCGGTGGTTCCGCCGAGGTTGACGTCCACTAGGGCTGCGACGTCGGCGGTGGTTCCGTCGCCGGTGCCGGGGAGTCCGGTGGTTCCGCCGAGGTTGACGTCCACTAGGGCTGCGACGTCGGCGGTGGTGCCGGTGCCGGGGAGTCCGGTGGTTCCGCCGAGGTTGACGTCCACTAGGGCTGCGACGTCGGCGGTGGTTCCGTTGCCGGGGCCGGGGAGTCCGTTGGTGCGGACGAGGCCCAGGTTCACGTCGACTGCAGCGGCAACATCCGCAGTGTTCGACGGCGTCGGGTCCCCCAGCAGGCCAAACGGCGTCGTGTTTGCGGATGTTGCCGCTGAGATTAGTGCGGTGGCCGTTAGGTCCGTTCCGCTGGTGGTGTCCGCAGCGCTGGCTGCGGTGGCGCCGAAGGCTAGAAGGCCGCCGGCAAAGAGGGTGCCAAACAGCCCTCTGCGAAGGTTGGAATGCATGATGGTTGTCTCCTGACAAGTTGATGTGGGCGCAGTTCAGCCACCCGATGGCCGTTTTCTGCCATGAAGAAGGCAGAAGGGGCTCAACTAGTCAGGAGAGGAACCGGGGTCGAATGACACCGGTGAGGGGGCATGCTCAGATGCGCCGCGGATCAGACAGGTACCCGAAAGTGGCAGCTCGAGATCAAAGCCATTCAGCCACGCGGCTGTGCCCGAGGAACCGGACGCTGACGAGCCGCTGCCGCCGCCCGAGCCGGGACTCGCGGGCACCGGCGCTGGCGACGGGCCTTCAGCCAGGGGCGAGCCAGCAGCGGCCGGAAGTAGGAATGCACTTGGTGTTCCGGCGCCAGTAACGGCCAGGGCCAGCGGGCCGGAAGCAGCGATCGCCGTGCCAACAGTTGCGAAATCGTCCGGAACGCCAGGTGCTGGAACTGCAGACGACGTCTCTGGCGCTGCCATTTCAGGAGCCACCACATCGGGAAGACCGACCGATGGGTCCACAATGCCCGGCAGTACCGACGGCAACGGGGTTGCGCCGGTTACCAGACCGGCAACGGGCTGCACCACGGGCTCCAGAATGGGGACAGCTTCGACGAGCGGAAGAACTGCTGCTTCCAGCGGACCCGTTAGGGCGCCATCGGTTGCGGCGGCGACGAGAACAGCCGCCCCGGAGACCGTTCCGTCCGGGACAACGCTCTTCACCACGGGGACCGAAGCAACGAGAAGATCAGCTGTGTTGGCCACGTTGCCCACCACGGGCTGCAGGAGCCCCGTCGGGGGAGCCGCCGGAACAGCAGGCATCTTGGCTTCCAGAAGCGGGTTGACCGCCCCAGCCAGCGGAGCTGAAACCGATGAGACCGGTGACGTGGCCCCGCCAAGCAGGGAACCGGAGTCCGTGGAGGAGTCGGCCGTGGCGGCGGAAGAAGAAAGTGTCAGCCAAGTCGCAGTCACCGCGCCTGCGAGGAGGAGCGGCCGGAGCAGACGCCATGGCGAACGAACCTTTGCCATGCGTACCACCCCCAGCACGTACCGTTGAGACCGACGATGTCTAGAGCCTAGGACCGTTCTGTGCCGCTCGTCTAGGGAAATCGAAAAATAAAGCCAGCAATGTTACTAATTAGTGGGCCGGCCCATCAGTGGGCATCGTTCGGGTAGCTGACCCCCAGCTGCCCGCGGACCCCGTCAAAGAGACGCATAGTTTTGATGGAATCCTCCAACGGCATCACCGGGCTTTCGGTGAGGCCCTGCTGGATGCAGCGTGTCACCTCGCGGAGCTCGTAGGTGTAGCCAATGCCTACGACGTCGAACTCCTCCTTGCGGAACCCGTCCAGTCCAACGCGGATTACCAGCTCCCGCGGATTGTTGATTGATCCCACGCTCTGCAGGTAGCCCAGGCTTCCCGCCACGGTGGCGGTCCGGGGGCCAAACGCCAGGAGCGACGACGTCATCTGGGCTTGGGCACCATGGTTGTAGCCCAGTGTCAAAGCGTTCTGGGCATCCACGCCGTCCTCGTTGACGAAGCCAGCAGCACTGACCGTCTGCGGGAATCCCAGCGTCCCCAAAGCCCACAGCAGCGGGTAGACCGAGATATCCAGAAGAGCGCCCCCGCCGGCCTGCCTCGCCCAGAGCCTGGACGTGGGGGAATAAGGCGCGGGGAAGCCCAGGTCAGCGGTCACCCAGTGCAGGTCACCGAGCTCGCCGGAGGCTGCAATCTCGAACGCCCGCTGCATGCCCGGCAGGAATCGGCTCCAGACTGCCTCCATCAGGAAGAGGTTCCGTTCCCGGGCGACTGCTGCCAGCGCGCTGGCCTCGCGGGCATTGATGGTGAACGCCTTTTCGCACAGGACGTGCTTGCCGGCGTTGAGCGCAGCGAGCACCATCTGGTGGTGCTGCCCGTGCGGCGTGGCGACATAGACCACGTCCACCGCGTCATCGGCGAGCAACCGCTCGTAGCCGGATCCGGCGTCGTCGTCCCAGTACGCCCGTGCGAAACCGTAGGCAACCGCGAAGCTTTCCGCGGTGTCCCGTCCGCGGGAACTGACGGCGTGAAGCTCGGCGTCGGCAAGCAATGCCAGGTCCTGCGACACCGAACGGGCTATCCCGCCGGTGGCAATAACGCCCCAGCGCAACGGTTTCCCGGTAGCGGACCGGGGATCCTGATCGGGCTGGCTGGACAACCACGGAGTGGCAATTAGCGCGCTCATGGTGCCCATCCTCTCACCCGGGTGCGGGAGCGTGCCGGTAAACCTGCAAAAAGTGAGAGAGCGTCCGGGCGGGAAGGCCGCACCCGGACGCTGCTGCGAGTCTCAGGCGGACGCCACCGCGTGGGACCGGACCGGTTCTTCGGTCAGCCTGCCTTGCTGGAGTCTAAAACGGCGGTCCGTCTTGTTGGCCGGCGCCCTGTCGTGCGTGACCACGAGGATGGTGGTGTTGTGGTTACGGCTGAGCGCGCTGAGCAGTTCGATGATGTGGTCCCCGGTCTGCTCGTCCAGGTTGCCGGTGGGCTCGTCCGCCAGGATCAGCTTGGGTTCGTTGGCCAGCG
Source organism: Arthrobacter sp. UYCo732 (assembly GCF_040547265.1). Classification (NCBI taxonomy): domain Bacteria; kingdom Bacillati; phylum Actinomycetota; class Actinomycetes; order Micrococcales; family Micrococcaceae; genus Arthrobacter; species Arthrobacter sp. UYCo732. Next base: position 27,102 of record NZ_JBEPPJ010000003.1, read on the forward strand.
CGCGGGCAATCGCCACCCGCTGCTGCTCGCCGCCGGATAGCCGGTTGACTCGCTGCACCTGCTTCTCCCGATCCAGCTGGACCTGCTCCAGCAGGTCGGTGGCCCGCTGCAGCCGCTCGGCCTTGCGGACGCCGGCGAACTCCATGGGTAGCATCACGTTGGCCACCGCCGAAAGGTTCGGGATCAGATTGAACTGCTGGAACACAAAGCCGATGTCCCGGCGCCGGTACTGGGAGAGCTTGGGCCTTGCCGGTACACTGTCCACTTCGCCGCCGGTTCCTGTGGCGGTGATGGGAGCGAGCCGGCGGGCTGCGCCGGGGTGGACCCTGTGGTGCCGTTGGCGGTCTGGTTCGGGCCACCCAGCGTGCCGGCATCAAGGGCAGAGGTGAGGCTGGTGGTCAGGCTTGCGGCGGATGCACCGCCGGGGCCGCCTTGGGGAGTGCCCTGGCCGCCGGGGCCGAACTGCGTGCCGGCTGCCTGGGCGGCTGCGTGCGCCGCCACTTCGGCGTCGTGGCGCAGCCGGAGGGAACTGGTCCCGACGACGGCGCTGACGTTGGGGACGGCGGCTGCGGTTGCGGCCTGCTCGGCAGTCAGCGGCTCGCCGCCGCATTCGAAGCGCTGGCCGCCGGCGGGGTTCACTGTCAGGACGGTTTCGACCGAAGCGTTCAGCTCCTGGACTTTCGCCCCAACGGCCTGGTTTGAGAGAGGGTTTGGGCGGGGGACAGCAGAAGGCCCCGGTCCGCCGTTGCCGGCGGGCCGGGGCCCGGTGCTGCAGAGTTACTTGGTGCAGAGTTACTTGGTGCAGAGTTACTTGGTGCCGAGTTACTTGCTGCAGAGTTACTTGGTGCCGAGTTACTTGGTGATCGGGCCGAGGACCGGATCATCCACGTAGGCCGTCTTCACGTTCGCTGCGGTCACGATGACCGGCGGCAGGAGGAAGGCGGGCACTGTCTTCACGCCGTTGTTGTAGGACTTGTCGTCATTAATCTCAGGGGTCTTGCCTGCCTGGAGGTCCTTGACCATGACAATCGCGTGCTCCACGAGCTTGCGGGTGTCCTTGTTGATGGTGGAGTACTGCTCGCCGGCGAGGATGGACTTAACCGATTCTTCTTCGGAGTCCTGGCCGGTGATGACGGGAAGCGGCTTGCCTTGGGACTTGACGGACGTGATGACAGCGCGGGCCAGCGTGTCGTTGGGGGACAGGACGCCGTCCAGCGACGCGGTGCCGTACGAACCGGTCAGCAGGTTGTCCATGCGCCGCTGAGCGTTTTCAGCCTTCCAGTCCTGGGTGACAGCTTTCTCGAACGTGGTCTGGCCGGAGAGAACCTTCAGCGTGCCGTCGTCGATCTTGGGCTTGAGGACCTTCATGGCGCCGTCGAAGAAGACCTTGGCGTTGGCATCATCCGGGGAACCAGCCAGGAGTTCAATGTTGTACGGACCGTTCGGCTTCTTGGCCTTCATGCCGTCCAACAGTGCCTGGCCCTGGAGCTCGCCGACTTTGAAGTTGTCGTAGGCCACGTAGTAGTCCACGTTCGCGGTGTTCAGCAGGAGGCGGTCATAGGCGATGATGGTGGCGCCGGCATCCTTCGCCTGCTGCAGCTGGGTGCCCAGCTGGGAGCCGTCAAGGGCGCCCACAACGATCACCTTGGCGCCCTTGGAAATCATGGCGCTGATCTGGTTCTGCTGTTCTGCCACACCGTTGTTTGCGAACTGGACTGTCGGCTTGAAACCGGCGCTGCTGAGTCCGTCGTTGAACAGCTTCTCCGCCAGGACCCAGTTTTCACTGGTCTTCTTGGGCAGCGCGACGCCGATGGCGGAGTCCTGCGCGAAGCCGCCGGTTCCCCCACTTGAGCCGCCTGAAGTGCCGGGTTCGGAGCGTCCGCAGCCCGTCAGCGCCAGTGCTGCGATCGCAGCTACCGTTGCTGCCTTTCCTGCTTTTCCAAACATTCGCATTTCTTTATCCACTTTCTTTTGGGGTAGGGGGTCAGGAAGCTTGAAGTGCTCAGGCTTCCCTGGAAATGGTTTCTCTGGTGGAGGTGACCTCATCCGGCTGGAGCGGTGTGCCGGGTCCGCCGGACGGGCGGTTGAAGTTCTTCATCATCAGTCCGATGATCGACGCCCGCCCCTGCGATTTGTTGTACACATCGATGGCCACGGCCACCAGCAGCACCAGGCCCTTGATCATGGACTGCCAGTCGGCGCCCACGCTGAGCAGCTGCAAGCCGTTGTTGAGGACGGCCATCACCAGGCCACCGACGATGGATCCGATGACGGTGCCTACGCCGCCGGTCACAGCCGCACCACCGATGAAGACAGCGGCGATGGCGTCCAGTTCCCAGCCCGTGCCGTCCGACGGTCCTGCGGAGGTTGAGCGGGCCACGAAGATCATCCCGGCCAGTCCGGCGATGATGGACATGTTCATCATGACCAGGAAGTTGATCTTCTTGGACTTCACACCGGAGAGCTCGGCCGCGTGGCGGTTGCCGCCCACTGCGTAGATGTGGCGTCCCACAACAGTCTTGGAGGAGATGAAGCCGTAGATCAGAACCAGAACAGCGAGGATGAGGCCTGGAATAGGGAAAGAGGTGCCCGGGCGCCCGGTGGCGAACAGGTAGGTGGCGTAGAGGATGGCGCCGCAGATCAGCACGAGCTTCAGTACGCTCACCCAGGTTTCTGCGACCTCGGCCCCCAGGGCCTTGGCGGTGCGGCGGCGTCGGACTTCGCTGAAGATCACGAACGCAACGCCCGCGAGCCCCAGAAGCAGCGTGAGGTTGTTGAATCCGGTGTTGGGCCCAATTTCAGGGAGGTAGCCGGCACCGATGTACTGGAATTCCCTCGGGACTGGTATCGAGTTGGACTGGCCAACGAACTGCTGCGCACCGCGGAAGATCAGCATGCCCGCCAGGGTCACGATGAAGGCCGGTATTCCCACGTACGCTGTCCACATGCCCTGCCATGCTCCGATCAGGGCGCCGAGGCCCAGCCCGAGCAGGATTGCCAGGAACCACGGGAGGTCCCAGTCCCGCATGGCGATGGCCACCACCATGCCCACGAAGGCCGCGACCGAGCCGACAGACAGGTCGATGTGCCCGGCGATGATGACCAGCACCATGCCGATGGCGAGGATGAGGATGTAGGAGTTGCCGTTGAAGAGGTTGATGACGTTGCCCGGGGTGAGGGTGATGCCGCCTGTGAGCCACTGGAAGAGGAGTATCAGAGCCACCAGGGCAAAGATCATCCCGAACTGGCGGGTGTCGCCACCGAAGAGTTTCTTTAGCGCGTTCATTGTTTTCGGTCCTCGTATCTGGAAGGTTCTGGAAGGCTCCAGAGGATTAGGCGGCTTTTCGGGCGGAGGTCATGAGCTTCATCAGGCTTTCCTGGCTCGCGTCCTCCTTGTTGAGTACGCCCGTGATGGCGCCCTCGAAGATGGTGTAGATGCGGTCCGAGAGACCCAACAGTTCAGGCAGCTCGGAGGAAATCACAATGACGCCCTTACCCTGGTTGGCAAGCTGCTGGATGATGCCGTAGATCTCGTACTTGGCTCCGACGTCGATGCCCCGGGTGGGTTCGTCCAGGATCAGCAGTTCCGGGTCCGTGAACATCCATTTGGCCAGGACCACCTTCTGCTGGTTCCCGCCGGAGAGCTTGGCTACCCCCTCCAGCACCGACGGCGCCTTCGTCCGCAGGGACTGCCGGTACTGCTCAGCCACCTCGAACTCCTTGTTGGTGTCCACCACGCTGCGTTTGCTGATCTTCTCGAGGTTGGCCGAGACGGTGGTGGTCTTGATGTCGTCGAGGAGGTTCAGTCCCAGTGACTTCCGGTCCTCCGTCACGTAGCCGAGTCCAGCGTCGATGGCCTGGTGAACGCTCTTGAGGGTCACTTCTTTACCGTCCACATAGACGTTGCCTGAGACGAAATGGCCGTAAGACCGGCCGAAGACGGAGCGGGCCAGTTCGGTGCGGCCTGCCCCCATCAGCCCGGCGAAGCCCACAATCTCCCCCCGCCGTACAAAGAAGTTCGAGTTTTTACAGACCATCCGGTCCTGGATCTGCGGGTGCGCTACATTCCAGTCCTTGACCTGGAAAAACACCTCCCCGATCTTGGGGGTGTGGTCCGGGAAGCGGGATTCCAGCGCGCGGCCCACCATGCCCTTGATGATGCGGTCCTCGTCGACGCCGTCGGCCTTGACGTCCAGGGTTTCGATCGACTTGCCATCCCGGATGATGGTGATGGAATCCGCGATCTGCTCGATCTCGTTCAGCTTGTGCGAAATGATGATCGAGGTGATGGCCTTCGCCTTCAGGCCCAGCATCAGATCCAGCAGATGTTGGGAGTCCGATTCGTTCAACGCGGCGGTGGGCTCGTCCAGAATGAGGATCTTCACAGACTTGTTCAGGGCCTTGGCGATTTCCACCAGTTGCTGCTTGCCGACGCCGATTTCCTTGATAGGGGTGGCGGGGTCATCGCCGAGGCCCACACGCGCCAGCAGGTCCAAAGAACGCAGCCGCGCCTCGGCCCAGTCGATCACACCGCGCTTTGTGGGTTCGTTACCCAGGAAGATGTTCTCCATGATGGACAGCTCGGGGACCAGTGCCAGTTCCTGGTGAATGATCACAATGCCGGCCTGCTCGCTGGCACGGATGTCCCGGAACTGCTGGACCTCGTTCTGGTACACAATGTCGCCGTCATAGCTGCCATACGGGTAGACACCCGAGAGCACTTTCATCAGCGTGGACTTGCCGGCGCCATTTTCGCCGCAGATCGCGTGGATCTCGCCTGCCTTGACCCGGAGGCTTACTTCGGACAGTGCTTTGACGCCGGGAAATTCCTTGGTAATGGAGCGCATCTCCAGAATGACGGGGTCAGTGTGCGTGGTGTGGGACGACATGTGCCCTTACGCCTCCAATGCATGACTTCGTTGTCCGCCCCCGCAAAGCGCAGGGTCGTCTGATGAAAAAGTAAACTGGATCACACCGGTTGTCGTCAAGTCTTGAACGCAATTGCGGGATAACGAAATGATTTACATGCGCCGGATGCCTGCGTGCTGGAACACCAGGGCGGCGGCGCCCAAGGCTTCTGCGCGGTCCCCAAGCGAGGACATCGTCAGGGCGGTGGTCTCCCCGACAACTGGCACGGCATGGCGAACAAGTCCTCGCCTGATGGGATCAAGCAGGAGGTCACCCAGCCCCGCGAGCGGGCCGCCAACCACGATCACCTCGGGGTTGATCAGGTTGGCCACATTCCCCAGGGCGCGCCCTACGGCCTGGCCCGCATCGTCCACCACCCGCAGCGTAGCGGAGTCGCGCGCCCGGGCCTTCCGTACGATGTCGGCAGGGGACCGGGGCGGGTCCTCCCCGCGGCTGAGCAGTTCGATCATGGTGGTGGTGGAGGCGATGGTTTCCAGGCAGCCACGGTTCCCGCACCGGCACACCAGGCCATGCTCGTGGATGGTGGCGTGGCCGATTTCGCCAGTGATGCCAACGGCCCCGTAGTAGGGTGCGCCGTTAAGAATCAGGCCCGCGCCGATGCCCGATCCGATCTTGAGGAACATGAGGTTGCCGACGCCGGTATGGGGCCCCCAGGTGACCTCGGACCAGGCGCCGAGGTTGGCGTCGTTGTCAACGAATACGGGGATTTTCAGGCGGTCTTCCATATGCTGGAGGATGTTGATGCCCACCCATTCCGGGAGGATTGCGCCCTGTGCAACGGTGCCGGTCCGGCGGTCGATGGGTCCGGGGATTCCGACGCCGGCACCTACTACGGCGCTGCGGTCAACCCCGTTTTCCCGCAGCAGCTTCTCCAGCAGCAGTACCGCGGCCTGGATGCCTTCCTCGGATTGGTGGCCGAGAGGCAGGAGTACAGATTCTTCCGCGATCACGTGATAGCTCAGGGATGCCAGGACCACGCGGAGATGGCGCCGGCCGAAGTCGATTCCGACGGCCACCGCACCGTTGCTGTTGAGCCGGACGTTGAGTGCCCGGCGGCCGGAACTGGTAATGGGTTCGGTCGACGCCAGGCCCGCATCCTGCATGATTTTGACGATATTGGAGACCGTGGCCGTTGACAGCCCGGTCTGCCGCGCAAGCTCGGCCTGGGTGGACGGGCCGCTCATGAGCGTCTCGATGATCCGCTGCTGGTTCAGTTGCCTGAGGGCAGACTGCGATCCCGGATTCTTGGGTTTGCTCTTCGTCGAGCGCGGTGTGGCGGACATGAAAAGAAGATTGCCTTACGTGGATGGTTGCAGTCAAGAAGTTAACGCAACTGGATGGCTGCACCGGGGGTGCCTCGAGGAAACTGCGGGGATTGAAACTACCCGGGCAGCTCACGGTGGGTACGGGCCAGTTCCACGTAGCGTGCGGCATTCTGCTTCACGCCGTCGAACTCCTCGTCAGTGAGTTTCCGCCGGACCTTCGCCGGGACGCCAGCCACCAGCGAGCGGGGCGGCACAACTGTGCCCTCCAAAACTACGGCGCCGGCCGCCACAAGCGAGCCGGTGCCGATCACCGCGCCGTTCAGGATGGTGGCGCCCATGCCGATCAGGCAGTCGTCCTCCACTGTGCATCCATGGACGACGGCCGCGTGCCCCACGCTCACCCCGGCGCCGACGGTGCAGGGGAAACCCGGATCCCCGTGCAGCACCACATTGTCCTGGAGGTTGCTGCCCGGGCCCACGATGATGGCCGCGGTGTCAGCCCGGACGGACACCCCATAGAAGGCGCTCGAGTTTTCGGCGAGGGCTGCGTTGCCAATGATCGAGGCAGTAGGGGCGATGAAGGCGGAGTCGTGGACGGCCGGCGCGTGGCCGGCAAAAGTGTGAAGAGGAGCCATACGCCCTAGCCTAGGACATCGGTTCCCTGGCCCAACTACATATTAGTTGGGGGAGGGCGGGGCGCGGAGGATCAGGAACTGCTCCTCGCCCTTATCCGACACAAGCCCTACAGCGATGGGCGCGTTGGGTGCCGTGACGCGCACCAGTTCGCGCAGGACGCCGTCGATGTCGGCGGCAGTGCTGTACAGCAGAGTACTCACGGCCCACACAGCGGGGAACGCGCCGTCCGGAAACGGCAGGTGCTCCGCGCTGGCAACTGAGACGTCCAAGCCCTTCGCCCGCGCCAGGTGGACGTGCCCCTCCGAGGGGTCCACACCCGTGTAATGGATGCCTGCCCGGACAAACTGCAGGCCGTCCAGCCCCAGCCCGGCACCCACCTCCAGAACAGAGTGGCGGTGTTCGGCCTTGAGCAGGCTGATGAACCGTTCACGCTGCGCCGCCCTTCCGGGTTCTTCCGGATGCTCCATGTCGTTAAGCCAAGGCCGGTCCGGTGGCGGCTGCTAGTTGAAGACCACGGTCCGGTTGCCGTCCAGCAGGACACGGTGCTCGGCGTGCCACTGGACGGCCTGCGCCAAGGTTCGGCCCTCGACGTCGCGGCCCATCTGCACAAACTGTTCCGGGGTCCGGGCGTGGTCCACCCGGATGACTTCCTGCTCAATGATGGGGCCCTCATCCAGGGCGCCCGTGACGTAGTGGGCGGTGGCCCCGATCAGCTTCACGCCGCGGGCGTGGGCCTGGTGGTACGGCTTGGCGCCTTTGAAGGACGGCAGGAACGAGTGGTGGATGTTGATGGCCTTCCCGGTGAGTTCGGCGCAGAGGTCATCGGAAATGATCTGCATGTACCGGGCCAGCACGGTGAGTTCAATATCGTGCTCGGCTATCAGGGCGCGCAGTTTGTCCTCGGCCTGGGCCTTGGTGTCCGGCGTGACAGGGATGTGGTGGAACGGGATTCCGTAGAACTCCGCGAGCCCGGCGAGGTCCCTGTGGTTGGAGACGATGGCGGGAATCTCGATGGGCAGGGTGCCGGAACGCTGTTGGAAGAGAATGTCGTTAAGGCAGTGGGCTGACGTGCTGGCCATCAGCAGGGTGCGGACCTTCTGGCCTACGGCGTTCAGGCTCCACTGCATGCCGAAGGCCTTTGCCACCGGCTCAAGGGCGGCTTGGAGCTCGGCCCGGGAGGCCGCCGTCGTGGCTTCCACGCGCATGAAGAAGTTGCCGGTAGCAGGGCTGCCGTACTGCTGTGAGTCCAAAATATTACAGCCGGCCACCAACAGGGCGCCGGCCACGGCGTGGACGATTCCGGGGCGGTCCGGGCAGGACAGTGTTAGTACATACGCTTGCTTCAGCTGCTCATCACTCACGCGTACCAGCCTACCCGCGCGGCACGGCGGTTATTGGTAGTCTTGGGGAGTCGCAACTGGCGTTGGGTGGCTAACCACCAGGGAGCGGCAATCACGAAGACCACGGATCGTACGCCTGGGCCGAGGGTCATGTCTTGCCGGACAAGTGCTGCAACCCTGACGGGAAACAGCCCTCATTCCCGCGCACTTTCACGCCCTGTCATCAAGGGGCAGTGGGGCGCGCCAGCCGGTAGCCTGACCTTAGCATTGCCCGTATCCCTAGCCAGGAGTTTTTCGTGACTACTACCGCCACCACAACAGCCGCTGTCAGCAACCAGTCGCTGGCCGAGCTTGATCCCGAAATCGCAGCAGTCCTCAGCCAGGAACTTGGCCGCCAGCGCGGCACTCTGGAAATGATCGCCTCCGAAAACTTCGCCCCGCGCGCCGTTATGGAAGCCCAAGGCTCCGTCCTAACCAACAAGTACGCCGAAGGCTACCCGGGCCGCCGCTATTACGGTGGCTGCGAATACGTGGATGTCGCGGAGCAGCTCGCCATCGACCGCGTCAAGGCACTGTTCGGCGCCGAGTACGCCAACGTCCAGCCGCACTCCGGTGCGCAGGCGAACGCCGCCGCACTATCCGCCATGATCACCCCGGGCGACAAGATCCTGGGCCTGTCCCTGGCCCACGGCGGCCACTTGACCCACGGCATGAAGCTCAACTTCTCCGGCAAGCTCTACAGTGTGGCTGCCTACCAGGTGGAGCAGGACAGCTTCCGCGTGGACATGGACAAGCTGCGCGAGCACGCCATCGCCGAGAAGCCCCAGGTCATCATCGCCGGCTGGTCCGCGTACCCGCGCCAGCTGGACTTCGCCGCCTTCCGCTCCATCGCCGATGAAGTGGGCGCGCTCCTGTGGACTGACATGGCACACTTCGCCGGCCTGGTTGCGGCAGGCCTGCACCCGAGCCCGGTGCCGCACTCCGACGTCGTGACTTCCACCGTGCACAAGACCCTCGCTGGCCCCCGCTCCGGTGTGATCCTGGCCAAGCAGGAGTGGGCCAAGAAGATCAACTCCAACGTGTTCCCCGGCCAGCAGGGCGGACCGCTCATGCACGTCATCGCCGCCAAGGCCGTGGCGTTCAAGATTGCCGGTACCCAGGAGTTCAAGGAGCGCCAGGAGCGCGTCCTGGAAGGCGCCAAGATTATCGCCGACCGCCTGAACCAGGCCGACGTCGCCGAAGCCGGCGTCGCCGTCCTCACCGGCGGCACCGATGTGCACCTGGTCCTGGTGGACCTGCGCAACTCGCAGCTGGACGGCCAGCAGGCCGAAGACCTCCTGCACTCCGTGGGCATCACGGTCAACCGCAACGCCGTCCCGTTCGACCCCCGCCCGCCGATGGTCACCTCCGGGCTGCGCATCGGCACGCCCGCCCTGGCCACCCGCGGCTTCGGCGCCGCCGAGTTCACGGAGGTTGCCGAGATCATCGCCACCGCCCTCGTAAAGGGCACGTCCGGCAGCGTCGATATCGAGGCACTGCAGTCCCGCGTGGACAAACTCGCCGCCGATTTCCCGCTTTACCCGCAGCACGAGCAGTGGTGATCCATGAGCACTGAAACCGGCACTGCACAAATCCTTGACGGCAAGGCTACCGCCGCTGCCATCAAGGCCGAGCTGACCGAACGCGTGGCCGCACTAAAGGCCAAGGGCGTCACTCCTGGCATCGCCACTGTGCTCGTGGGCGCTGACCCCGCCTCGCAGCTGTACGTCTCCATGAAGCACAAGCAGTCTGTGCAGATCGGGATGAACTCGATTCAGCGGGAGCTTCCGGCGGACGCCTCCCAGGCTGACGTTGAGGATCTCATTGACGAACTTAACGATGATCCGGCCTGCCACGGCTACATCGTGCAGCTGCCGTTGCCAAAGCACCTGGACACCGACGCCATCCTGGAGCGGATCGACCCCGCCAAGGATGCCGACGGCCTGCACCCGACCAACCTCGGCCGGCTGGTGCTCAACGTCAACAAGGAAATCACCACCCCGTTGCCGTGCACGCCCCGCGGCGTCATCGAGCTGCTGGAGCGCAACGGCTACAGCCTCGCCGGCAAGCACGTTGTGGTGGTAGGCCGTGGCGTCACGATCGGCCGCTCCATTGGCCTGCTGCTAACGCGGCGGGACGTCAACGCCACCGTGACGCTGACCCACACCGGGACCAAAAACCTCCCGGAGCTGCTGCGGCAGGCTGACGTCATTGTGGGCGCTGCGGGCGTCAAACACATCGTCAAGGCTGCGGACGTGAAGCCTGGCGCTGCCCTGCTCGATGTCGGCGTCACCCGTGAAACCGACCCCGAGACGGGTAAGAGCAGAGTCCATGGCGACATCGATCCCGCCGCGGCAGGGGTCGCCGGCTGGATTTCGCCGAACCCCGGAGGCGTGGGTCCCATGACCGTGGCACTGCTGATGACTAACGTGGTTGAAGCCGCGGAACGCCAGGCGGGAATCGCCTAACTGCACAAAGCATACGACGGGCGGCGCCGCACCTTATTTGCAAAGGTGCGGCGCCGCCGTCGTCAGTTAAGGGCGGACTGTTCGCCGGGGGTGGAAGGTGCCAAAGGGCGCGGCGGCGTTTGAGACAATGGACCCATGCAATCTCTGGGTAACCCTCAATCTCCGTCCGGTCGGTCCAAGGGCGGCTTCTCCATGCTGCGGATCAGCGGGCCGGGGATGATGGTCTTTATCATCGCCTTCGTGGTTGCCGTGATTTTCGCCGCCAACCAGAACGACGTCGTGGGCTGGGTCGTGGCAGTCATCGCCGCGTTCTGGCTCGCACTGGCCTCCTTCGTGGTGTTCAGCATCCAGAAAGCCGCCAAAAAGGCCGGCGCCAAGCTGACCCAAGCCCAGAACGCCTTCAACAGCGCAGCCGGACGTGCCCCGTCGTCGGCCTCTGCTGACCATGGCGGCACCCGGGTGGTGTCCGAGCGGACCGAAGCGGACGAAGTCCGGGACCTCAAGCTGGACCACTCCTTCAAGATTGTGCAGGTGCAGATCCGGGTGGTGGAGCAGGAGCGGGCAAAGGGCGAGGCAGCGGACCAGGAGACGATCCGGCGGGCGCTGGAGACCATCGAGATCACCGCAACCAATGCCCGGGATATGATCCGCTCCGCCGGCGGCGCCGGGGACCCGGTCCGCGGAACCATCATCGACTAGAGTGGTGCGGGTGAGTTCGGCATCTACGAAGGATCACCTTCGCATCGCATCAGTCAACGTCAACGGCCTCCGGGCTGCCTTCAAGAACGGGATGGCGGCATGGCTGGAGCCGCGCGAGGTGGACATCCTCTGCCTCCAGGAGGTCCGCGCACCTGACGCCATCGTCCGCCAGCTCCTCGGCGACGGCTGGCACATCCTGCACGCCGAAGCCGAGGCCAAGGGCCGTGCAGGCGTCGCCATTGCATCCCGCGAAGAACCGCTGGACACCCGCAACGGTATCGGCGACGACTACTTCGCCACCGCCGGCCGCTGGGTGGAAGCCGATTTCAGGCTGACCGACGCCGCGGGCAACCCGGTGCAGCTGACTGTCGCGAGCGCCTATGTGCACTCCGGCGAGGTGGGAACTCCCAAGCAGGTGGACAAATACCGGTTCCTGGACGTCATGAGCACCCGGCTTCCCGAGCTCACCAAGCACAGCGATCACGCACTGGTGGTGGGCGACCTCAACGTGGGCCATAGCGAGCGCGACATCAGGAACTGGAAGGGCAACGTCAAGAAGGCTGGCTTCCTGCCCGACGAACGCGCCTACTTTGACCGCTTCTTCGGCGAGGACATTGGTTGGAAGGATGTCCACCGTGGCCTGGCGGGAGACATTGACGGCCCGTACACCTGGTGGTCACAGCGAGGCCAGGCCTTCGACAACGACACCGGCTGGCGTATTGACTACCATCTGGCCACCCCGGACCTCGCCGCAGCAGCCTTCTCGGCAGTGGTGGACCGGGCGCCCTCGTGGGACACGCGCTTCTCTGACCATGCCCCGCTGGTAGTGGACTACCGGCTCTAATCCTTAAGGTTCCCACGAATGACCAGCTCAACTTCACTTGGCCGCAAACGGGTCCTGTCCGGCGCCAAGCCCACAGCCGATTCCCTGCACCTGGGCAACTACATCGGGGCAGTCCGCAACTGGGTGGACATGCAGTCCGCCTACGATGCGGTGTTCTTCATCCCCGATCTGCACGCCATCACCGTGGACTTCGATCCGGCAGAGCTCACCAACCGCACCCGTGTGGTAGCCGCCCAGTACATCGCCGCCGGCATTGATCCAGACAAGAGCATCTTCTTCGTCCAGTCCCACGTACCGGAACACGCGCAACTGGCATGGGCCCTGAACTGCATCACGGGGTTTGGCGAGGCCTCCCGCATGACGCAGTTCAAAGACAAGAGCCAGAAGGCCGGCGCGGACGCCGCCACGCTTGGCCTCTTCGCCTATCCGACGCTCATGGCCGCCGACATCCTGCTCTACCAGACGGACCTTGTGCCGGTGGGGGAGGACCAGCGCCAGCACCTGGAACTGACCAGGAACCTCGCGCAGCGGTTCAACACCCGGTTCGGCGAGACGTTCACCGTGCCGGAGGCCACCATCCTCAAGGCCAGCGCCAAGATCTACGACCTGCAGAACCCCACCGCCAAAATGTCGAAGACCGGGGAATCCCCCAACGGCTCCATCCAGCTTCTGGAAGACCCCAAGTTCGCGGCCAAGCGGATCAAGTCGGCCATGACCGACGCCGGCACCGAGATCCGTTTTGATCGCGACGAAAAGCCCGGCATCTCCAACCTGCTGACCATCTACTCCTCCCTCACGGGCAAATCGGTGGCGGACCTTGAGGCCGAATACCAGGGTAGGATGTACGGCCACCTGAAGGTGGACCTTGCCGAGGTAGTGGTGGACTTCATCACCCCGCTGCGGAACCGCACCAACGAGCTAATGGCGGACCCCGCCGAACTCGACCGGCTCCTGGCCCGGGGTGCCGAGCGCGCCCGCGAAATTGCCTCGGTGACCCTCAGCCAGGTCTACGAGCGGTTGGGTTTCCTGCCGTCGCTGAGCCTGGCCGGAGTCCGCTAGCGCGATGCCTGCCGCCAGCACTGTCAGCGAAGGAGTGAGCGTCGGCGTCATTCTGGGATTCCCTTCTGCCATCGCCGAGGAACTGCAGCGGTGGCGGGCTTCGTTCGGGGACCCGATGGCGGGGGTGGTACCTGCCCACATCACGCTGGTCACCACCACCCCGACAGATGACTGGGAAGCCACACGCGCCCACGTCCAAGAGGTGGCGCGCAGCCAGGCCCCGTTTACGGTGACCATTGCAGGCACCGGCACGTTCCGGCCCGTGTCTCCGGTGGTCTACATCAACGTCGAAGAGGGCTTCGACGCGTGTGTGGACCTGCATGAGAAACTCCAAGCCGGCCCGCTCGAACGAGAGCTGCCGTTCTCCTACCACCCCCACGTCACCATCGCCCACGACGTTGCCCCGGAGAGCCTCGACGAGGCCGAAACGGTGCTCGAAAACTACAAAGCCACCTTCCCTGTGGTTAGCATGGGACTCTACGAGCATGATGCTGACGGCATTTGGCAGCTACGGGAAGAGTTGGACTTTGGGACTGAAACTGACGACGACGGCGGGACCGGTGGCACCGAAACAGCAGCGGATGCCGGCGCAAACGGAGCCACCGCTCCCCACTGAGCGGGCGCGCCTGGAGCTTGCCGTCGTCCAGAAACGGATGGACTGGGGCAAGGCGAGAAGGTCCGACGGCGGCCCGGTGGCCAGTCTGCTGGCCATGGTGCAGTGGCTGCTCGCCCGGCTTAACGCCTTCCGGCCCATGCGCGCGTGGCAGCACTACAACCTTCAGCACGGCCCGCTCATGAGTGCCGGCATGGGGTTCAGAATGTTCTTCTCCATCACGGGTCTGCTGGCTACGGGGTTTTCCATTGCCGGCCTGGCGCTGCGGGGCCAGCCTGCCCTGCTGGACACCATCATCAGCAGCGTGGCGCAAAGCGCGCCGGGCCTGCTGAAAGTGAACGGCGGTGCGGGACTGGTGGATCCCAAGGACCTGCTGAACCCGGACGGCCTGGGCTGGACGGCGGTGATAGCGGCCGTGGTCACAATCGTTACGTCCCTGGGCTGGATCGCCGGCCTCCGCGACGGCCTCCGCGGCGTCATGGTACTCCCGCCGCTGAAGAGTAACCCCGTCCTGCTGAAGCTGCGCGATGCCGGCACCCTGTTGCTTCTGGGCGTGGCCCTGGTCATCAGCGCTGGAGCGTCCCTGGTGTTCGGCACCGCGGCCGGCTGGGTGAGTGATTTCCTGCGGCTGGACCCTGCCGTCGCCGGGCCGCTCACCACCCTCATCAAGATCGGCGTGCCCTTGGTCCTGAGCTGGGTGACCGCCGTGGTGATGTTCCGTCTGGCTGGCGGGCTCAAGCTGTCGCGGCGGCCCCTGTTGGAGGGAACCATCCTCGCGGCCGTCGGCACCACGATCCTGCAGGTGTTTAGTACCGAACTGCTCGCGGGCGCGGGCAGGAACCCCATCCTGGCGCCCTTCGCTATCATCATCGGGCTGCTGATCTGGTTCAACCTGCTTAGCCAGGTCTACCTGGTCTCAGCCGCCTGGTCAGCCATCCGCGAAGAGGACCTCAAGAGCGCCCCGGCCGGCCACGAAAAGACGCTGGCGGGCTCCCGGCACATCCAGCCCGGCAAGACGCCCGTAGAGCGCGACGGCGGCGCGGGGGCTAGCGCCCGGCGTCGAGGTATTGGTCGGCCCAGGCAGAAATAATCCGGGCGGCGCGGGTTGCCTGGCCCTTGCCGGTCAGCAGGTGGTCGCTGCCTTCAAGGGACACGAAGTTCCGCGGGTGGCGTGCCGTCTGGAAGATTGAGCTGGCGTTCTCGATGCCCACCGTGTTGTCCGTGGGGGAGTGCAGCACCATCAGCGGCTTGTGCAGCTGCCGGATGCAGTCCGTGAGGTCCGCGTTCTCCAGGTCCTCCACAAAGTGTTTCCTGATTTCCACGTGTTTCCCGCCAAGATCCACTTCGGCGCTGCCTTCGCTGAGGATCTTGTCCAGCGCCGCGTCGAACACGTGCGCCACGTGCTTCGGTGAGAACGGTGCACCTACGGTAGCGACGGCGTCGAGCTCGGGGATCTGCCGTGCCGCGGACAGCACGGCGGCGCCGCCGAAGGAGTGCCCCACCAGCAATGAAATCGCCTTGCCCTCGGCGCGCATAAACTCGGCCGCTTTTACGGTGTCCGCCACCTTGTGGCTGAACGAGCCCTCGGACCAATGGCCCGCCGACTCGCCCAGCCCGAGGTTGTCGAAGCGCAGCATGCCGATCCCCGTATCGGCCAGGGCCTTGCACATCCGCGACGCCGCGGGGCTGTCCTTGCCCAGGGTGAAGCCGTGCGAAAACACACCCCAGCCCCGCACGGGACCTTCCGGCACATCAATGATGCCGGAGAGTACTTCGCCGGTGGAGCCTTCAAAACTGACCTTTTCGGAACGGGACACTGGTGCTGCTTTCGTTTAACGCAATGCGGGGTCACTTCCTGCCCAATTCCACGAGTGGAATGGGCAGGAAGTGACCCCGCATTGCTTCATAGCGAGCGAAATCAGATCTTGCGGGACAGGATTGCCTGCTTGACCTCGGCAATTGCCTGGGTCACCTGGATGCCGCGGGGGCATGCCTCGGAGCAGTTGAAGGTGGTGCGGCAGCGCCACACACCTTCCTTGTCGTTCAGGATCTCCAGGCGCATGTCGCCGGCGTCATCACGGGAATCGAAGATGAAGCGGTGTGCGTTGACGATTGCCGCCGGTCCGAAGTACTGGCCGTCGGTCCAGAACACGGGGCAGGACGAGGTGCACGCGGCGCAGAGGATGCACTTGGTGGTGTCGTCGAACCGCTCGCGGTCCTCGACGGACTGCAGGCGCTCCTTGGTGGGCTCGTGGCCCTTGTTGATCAGGAACGGCATGACTTCGCGGAAGGACTGGAAGAACGGCTCCATGTCCACGATCAGGTCCTTCTCCACCGGCAGGCCCTTGATCGGTTCGACCGTGATGGGTTTGGTGGTGTCCAGGTCCTTCAGCAGGGTCTTGCAGGCAAGGCGGTTGCGGCCGTTGATGCGCATGGCATCGGATCCGCAGACGCCGTGGGCGCAGGAGCGGCGGAAGGAAACGCTGCCGTCGATCTCCCACTTGACCTTGTGCAGGGCATCCAGCACGCGGTCAGTGCCGTACATGGTCACTTTGAAGTCATCCCACGTGGCGTCCTCGGACACCTCGGGGTTGTAGCGGCGCACGCGAAGGGTGACATCGAACGATGGGATGTCCCCGCCGCCTCCGACGCCGGCGGGCAGTTCGATCTTGGAGGCTGGCTCAGCAAGTTCGGCGGTCATCTTAGTACTTCCTCACCATCGGCTCGTAGCGGGTAAAGACAACCGGTTTGGTGCCCAGACGGATGCCGGCTGTTGTTTCCGCGGTCCCCGCGGTGCCGTCGGCCGGGGCGTGGTCGTCCTTGTACGCCATGGAGTGCTTCATGAATTTCTCGTCGTTGCGGTCCGGGAAGTCCTCACGGAAGTGTCCGCCGCGGGATTCCTCACGGTGCAGGGCCGCCACGGTCATGACCTTGGCGAGTTCCAGCAGGAAGCCGAGTTCAACGGCCTCGAGCAGGTCAAGGTTGAAGCGCTTGCCCTTGTCCTGGACGCTGATGTTCTTGTACCGGGCGTCGAAGGACTCAATGTCCCGCAGAACCTGGTTCAGCGTGTCGGCGGTGCGGAACACCTGCATGTTGGCGTCCATGGTGTCCTGCAGATCCTTGCGGATGAGGGCCACCTTCTCGTTGCCGCTGCCGTTGCGGGCAATGTTCAGCAGGTCGATGGTGTAGGCCTCCGGGTCTTCGGGGAGGTCCACGAAGTCGGCGGTCTTGGAGTACTCGGCCGCTGCAATGCCGGCGCGCTTGCCGAACACGTTGATGTCCAGCAGCGAGTTGGTGCCCAGGCGGTTGGAGCCGTGGACGGACACGCAGGCAACCTCACCGGCGGCGTAGAGGCCCGGAATCACGGTGTCGTTGTCCTGCAGGACCTCGGCGCTGATGTTGGTGGGGATGCCGCCCATGGCATAGTGCGCCGTCGGGAATACGGGCACCGGCTCCGTGTAGGGCTCCACGCCAAGGTAGGTGCGGGCGAATTCGGTGATGTCCGGCAGTTTGGCGTCGATGTGCGCCGGTTCCAGGTGGGTCAGGTCCAGGAGGACGTAATCCTTGTTCGGGCCACAGCCGCGGCCTTCGCGGACCTCGTTGGCCATGGAGCGGGCCACGATGTCGCGGGGTGCGAGGTCCTTGATGGTGGGGGCGTAGCGCTCCATGAAGCGCTCCCCCTCGGAGTTGCGCAGGATAGCGCCCTCACCGCGTGCTGCCTCGGAGAGCAGGATGCCCAGGCCGGCCAGGCCTGTCGGGTGGAACTGGAAGAACTCCATGTCCTCCAGCGGGATGCCGCGGCGGAACGCGATGCCCATGCCGTCGCCGGTGAGGGTGTGGGCGTTGGAGGTGGTCTTGAAGACCTTCCCTGCGCCGCCGGAAGCGAACACCACGGACTTGGCCTGGAAGACGTGCAGTTCACCGGAGGCGAGGTCGTAGGAGACCACACCGGCAACACGCTTCTGCTTGTAGGGCGTACCGTCTTCGCGGACGGCGTCTTCCTCGACCGTCAGCAGGTCCAGGACGTAGTACTCGTTGTAAAACTCCACGTTGTGCTTGACGCAGTTTTGGTAGAGCGTCTGCAGGATCATGTGGCCGGTGCGGTCGGCGGCGTAGCAGGCGCGGCGGACCGGTGCCTTGCCGTGGTCGCGGGTGTGGCCACCGAAGCGGCGCTGGTCAATACGGCCTTCAGGCGTGCGGTTGAACGGCAGGCCCATCTTCTCAAGGTCCAGCACGGCGTCGATGGCTTCCTTCGCCATGACCTCCGCTGCGTCCTGGTCAACCAGGTAGTCGCCGCCCTTGACGGTGTCGAAGGTGTGCCATTCCCAGTTGTCTTCCTCGACGTTGGCAAGGGCCGCACACATGCCACCCTGCGCCGCACCGGTGTGCGAGCGGGTGGGGTAGAGCTTGGTCAGTACTGCTGTGCGCGCGCGCTGACCGGACTCGATCGCGGCGCGCATGCCAGCGCCACCGGCACCGACGATGACGACGTCGTACTTATGGACCTGCATACTTGGCGCTCTTTCTCTCAAAATTCGCAATAAAACAAAGGACAGGCGTTGCCTGCACCGCAAAACTCAGCCCGCGGCTCACCGTGTTCAACGGTGTAAAGGTGGGCTACGCGGGGCAGAAGCCGCCGGGCAGCTGGACACCGTCAACGATGGGGCACGGGTTGAAAGTGAAGATCACCATGGTGCCCAGGACGATGATGACGGTAGTGGCCGCGTAGAGCACGATCTTGAGCCAGAGACGGGCGGAATCCTTCTCGGCGTAGTCGTTGATTATGGTGCGGACGCCGTTGGTGCCGTGCAGCATTGCAAGCCACAGCATGGCCAGGTCCCAAATCTGCCAGAACGGGTCAGCCCACTTGCCGGCCACGAAACCGAAGTCGATGGCATGGATGCCCTCACCCACCATGAGGTTCACAAAGAGGTGGCCGAAGATGAGGATTACCAGCACAATGCCGGACAGGCGCATAAACAGCCACGCCAGCATCTCGAAGTTGCCCCTGCTGCTGCCGGTGCGGCGGTACTGGGGTGAAATCTTCCCACTGCTGTTTTTCCCACTGCGTGGGTTTTCAATCGTTGCAGTCATGGCTTAGTGACCTCCAAGAGCGAGGGAAAGGTGGCGGATGGAGAAGCCGACCATCACAACTACCCACAGGGCCAGGACAGTCCACAGCATCTGGCGCTGGTACTTGGCGCCCTTCCTCCAGAAGTCCACCGCGATGATCCGCAGGCCGTTAAAGGCATGGAAAACAATCGCGGCAACTAGGCCCGTTTCACCCAGGGCCATAAGGGGGTTCTTGTAGGCACCGATGACTGCCGTGTAGGCCTCTGGGGATACACGCACCAATGAGGTGTCAAGGACATGGACCAACAAGAAGAAAAAGATCACTACACCGGTAATTCGGTGTCCTACCCAGGACCACATGCCTTCACGGCCGCGGTACAAGGTGCCAGCTGGTTTTGTCGGCACTGATAAACCTCCCTGCAACACAGCGGCGCTGGCATGAGATCCACGCGGGGGGAACGCCTGCTGCGAGAGCACTCGTAGCTCGATCCTAAATCTAGGCTTCGCTCACAGCTTATTCAATTCAGGAACTCCTTGGTGACCCCCCAATGCCCCGATTTTGCTTTTAATTGAGACGAAGACCACAAGATGCCGGCCGTGGAGGGGTCCGGAGCCGCCCCCAACCGGGAGTCCGCGCCCTGTCGGCTAAAGTAGGCCCTGATGAGTACAGACAAAGTGACAAGCCCGGCTTCACCCCTTGACCGCTTTATCGCGGTGATTCCGGCAGGCGGAGTGGGGACCCGCCTCTGGCCCCTGTCACGTGCAGCAGCTCCCAAGTTCCTTCACGACCTCACGGGGTCCGGCAGCACTTTGCTGCGTGCCACCTACGACCGCCTGGAGCCCCTCGCAGGCCGGCGCGTGCTGGTGGTTACCGGCACTGCGCACCGCGCTGCCGTGTGCCGGCAGTTGCCTGAGATCCAGGACTCCGATCTGGTCCTGGAAAGCGAGCCTAAAGATTCCGGCGCCGCGATTGGCCTGGCTGCCGCCATCCTGCACGAGCGGGACCCGGACACCATCATGGGTTCCTTCGCCGCCGACCAAGTGATCAGCCCGGACAGCATGTTCCAGGAAGCGGTCCGCGAAGCCATCCACACGGCGGCGGCCGGCAAGATCGTAACCATCGGCATCAAGCCGACCCACCCGTCCACCGGCTTCGGCTACATCCGGGCGGGCCAGGAACTTCACATTGAAGGTGCCCCCAGTGCACAGGCCGTGGTGGAGTTCGTGGAGAAACCGGACGAGGAAGTCGCCCAGCAGTATGTGGACAGCGGCGAGTACGTCTGGAATGCCGGCATGTTCGTGGCGCCGGTGGCCCTGATGCTCAAGCACCTTGAGGCCAACCAGCCGGAGCTGTTCAAGGGCCTGCAGGAGATCGCCCAGGCCTGGGACACTCCTGAACGTGATGCCGTCACGGCCCGCGTCTGGCCAACGCTGCCCAAGATCGCCATCGATTATGCCGTGGCCGAACCTGCCGCAGCCGCGGGCGACGTTGCCGTTGTGCCGGGCACTTTCCGTTGGGACGACGTCGGGGATTTCGCTTCGGTGGGCAGGCTCAACAGTGCGCGGGAAGTCGACGACGTCACGGTCATCGGTGAGGGTGCGCGTGTTTTCACCGAAAATGCCAGCGGTGTGGTGGTTTCCGATACAAAGCGCGTGATTGCGCTGATCGGCATCAAGGACGTGGTGATTGTCGATACGGGCGATGCCCTGTTGGTGACCACCAAGGAACACGCCCAGCGGGTCAAAGGCGCGGTTGATGCGCTCAAGGCCAGTGGTGACACTGACGTTCTTTGACCCCGGTCGGGAGAGTACGTGCGCGGCGCGGGCTGTAACTCTCCCGCCCCGATGACGCTATTCCGTGGACGATCGCTAGAGTAAATGAGTGCGTAATTACACTACTGAAGCCGAGCCCACCGCATTAGTGCGGCCGTGGCTGGAGCCGCTCCTTCCGGAACTGATCGAATTCCGCAGGGATCTTCACGCACATCCCGAGCTGTCCTTCAAGGAATTCCGCACGACGGACAAGCTCGTGGAACGCCTCGAAGCTGCCGGGCTGGCGCCGCGGCGGCTTGAGGGCACCGGCCTGACCGTGGACATTGGCGAAGGACCGATCGCCACGGCATTGCGCGGCGACATTGACGCCCTGCCGATCATCGAGGAAACCGGGCTGCCGTTTGCCTCGAGGAACCATGGCGTGACGCACGCCTGCGGCCACGACGTCCACACCGCCACCATGCTTGGGATCGCCCTGGTCCTGCAGGCCATGCACCAGGACGCCCCGCTCGGCGGCACGGTCCGGATCATCTTCCAGCCCGCCGAGGAGACCATGCCCGGCGGCGCGCTTTCCTGCATCGAACAGGGCGTACTGGAAGGCGTGCCGCGCATTTTTGCGCTGCACTGTGACCCCAGGATCGACGTCGGACGCATCGGTACGCGCATAGGCGCCATTACGTCCGCGTCGGACACGATCAAAATCGAGCTAGGCGGCCGTGGCGGCCACACCTCCCGTCCGCACCTCACCGAGGACCTGGTGTTCGCCCTGGCGCAGATCGCCGTCAACGTTCCGGCCGTGCTGTCGCGCAGGGTGGATGTCCGGAGCGGGGTGTCCGTGGTGTGGGGCCAGATCAGCGCCGGCTCCGCCCCCAACGCCATCCCCGGTACCGGTTACATGGCCGGCACCATGCGGTGCCTGGACCGGGACGCCTGGCACGACGCCGGCGAACTGCTGGATGAGGTGGTGCAGCAGGTGGCCGCGCCGTATGGCGTGGACGTGCACCTGGAACACACCAGGGGAGTGCCGCCGGTGGTCAACTCCGAACACGAGACAGCGCTGATCGAAGCCGCGGCCCGGGCCGAGATCGGTGAGAGCGCGGTCACGCTCACGCCGCAGTCCATGGGCGGTGAGGACTTCGCCTGGTTCCTGGCGGAACGTCCCGGAGCCATGATGCGGCTTGGTACCAAAACCCCTGGCGGCGAAGAATACGACCTGCACCGTGGTGACTACATCCTGGACGAGCGCGCCCTGGGCCTTGGTATCCAGGTCCTGACCGCAGCAGCCCTCCGGACCATCCGGGACCTCTGACCAGCTGCATTCTGCAGGGCCTGAATGGACACCTGAGGACTCCTCCTGGAGCCTCGGGTGTCCATTGGGTTTAACAGCGCCGATCTAGGCCCACTTAAGTTGTGCACAATTGAATTGTGCGCTACTGTGAAAGCTGTGACTGAAGCTCCCCGTCTTGACCGCCAGGTGTGTTTTGCCCTGTATTCCGCCTCCCGCGCTGCAACAGCGGTCTACCGCCCCGTGCTCGAAGACCTCGGCCTGACGTACCCGCAGTACCTGGTGATGCTGGTCCTGTGGGAGTCGGAGCCGAAGGGAGTCAAGGAGCTTGGCGAGGAGCTGGGCCTGGACTCCGGCACGCTGTCGCCGTTGCTCAAGCGCCTGGAAGCCATGGGATTCCTCGAGCGCCGCCGGTCCGGGGAAGACGAGCGCCGTGTTGCTGTCCACCTGACGCCGGGCGGACGCGCCCTAAGCGCCAAGGCAAGCGGAATTCCCCGGCACCTCGCGGACGCTGCCGGGCTGTCCCCCGATGAGCTCGAACAGCTTCGTGCCACCCTGGAACGGCTCACCCAAGCCCTTCACCGCTCGCACTGAGCCCCCAAGATTTTCCGGTATCCACATCCAACAGGACGGACCACACATGAAGACTCTCTATACTGCCGAGGCACTGGCTTCCGGCGAAGGCCGCGACGGCAACGCACGCACCAACGACGGGAAGCTGGCTGTCAGCCTGGCCAGCCCCGTTGAGCTGGGCGGCGACGGCCAGGGCACCAACCCGGAGCAGCTTTTCGCCGCCGGCTACGCGGCCTGCTTCCATTCGGCGCTCCGCCTTGTGGGGCGCAAGGAGCGCGCAGACCTGACGGACTCTGCCGTTGCAGCCAAAATCCACTTTGGCGCCATGGACGAAGGCGTGGGCTATGGCCTCGCCGCTGAGCTGGAGATCGCAGTTCCGGCCCTGGATCTCGCCACGGCCGAGTCCCTGGTGGCCAAAGCGCACCAGATCTGCCCCTACTCCAACGCCACCCGCGGGAACATCACCGTTGACATCAAGATCATGGAGTTTGCCGCATGAGCGCAACCACCGCACTGCCTGCCTTCACCCGGGAAATCCAGCTGGTTTCACGTCCGGCAGGGCGTCCTGTCCCCGAAAACTTCCGCCTGGCCGAGTCGCCCCTGCCGGAGCTTCGGGACGGTCAGATCCTGGTCCGCAACCTCTATATCTCAGTTGACCCCTACATGCGCGGACGCATGAATGACGTCAAGTCCTACTCAGCGCCCTTCGCTCTGGATGCAGCGCTCGACGGCGGCGCCGTTGGTGAGGTGATCGCGTCCAGGGCCGAAGGGCGGAAGGTGGGGGACGTCGTCGTCCATCAGCTGGGCTGGCGGGAACATGCGGTGCTGGATGCCAACGCAACCTCTGTTGCCCGCACAGACCTCGCCCCGGCGTCGGCGTTCCTGGGCGCGCTGGGCATGACCGGCCTGACGGCCTATTCCGGACTGCTCAAGGTCGCCGAATTTAAGCCCGGTGATGTTGTGTTCGTTTCAGCCGCCGCCGGCGCCGTGGGTTCCCTGGTGGGCCAGATTGCCAAAGCCATGGGCGCTTCACGCGTAATCGGCAGCGCCGGAACACCCGGAAAAGTGGCGCGGCTCCTCGAGCTGGGCTTTGACGCCGCCTTTAATTACCGCGACGCACCAGTCCGTGACCAGCTCAAGGCGGCGACCGTCGGCAAGGGGATTGACGTTTACTTCGACAACGTGGGTGGCGACCACCTGGAAGCGGCCCTGGCTGAGCTCAACATTGGCGGCCACGTGGCGATGTGCGGGGCCATCGCACAGTACAACTCGACCGATGCCACGCCGGCTCCGCGTAACCTCGCGCTCGCCATCGGCAAGCAGCTCACCCTCCGCGGCTTCCTGGTGGGAGGACAGCGCCAGCACCGTGCGGAATTTTTCGAGAAGATGTCGGCCTGGCTTGCGGATGGTTCGGTCCGGTATGACGAGACGGTGGTGGACGGGCTCGAGAATGCACCCCAGGCCTTCATGGACCTGCTCGACGGCGCGAACACCGGCAAGATGCTGGTGCGCCTCTAGACGCGCGGCCCATCACCTACTCGTTGGTAACAAATTCTCAGCAATCATCGGGATCCGAAGGGGATGTGGTAGCCGATGTGCTGTATGCCACTAATGTTGGTGTATCAGTGCGCTCCGGCGCAGTGCTGCGAAGCCCTCAGTGAAAACAGAATTTCAGCGTAGAAACGGACACTCATTGAATTCGAGTCGTAGCGCCACCCTGCGCTGGGAATCGTTGCCTTCATTTTCTTTGGTCTTATGGGCGGCTCCCAGACGGCCAAGTTTTGAATTTCCACCGGCGAGGACTTCTTCCAGCTTCCTGCGTTGGAGGTACCCGCAATGGTCGGCGGCATGGTCCTCTCGGTCCTGATGCTTGGCATGGCGGCTTATTCCGTGTACCTGAAGACCAGGAACCGGCCAACCCCAGCCTGGCTGACCATCACCTTCACCGTACTGTTTGTGGCCGCCTTCCTGACTTGGGTGGTTGGCGGAGCCAGGACGCCGAGCATTTCGCTGGCCGGCCTCATCGCCGGTTCGGTCACGCTGGCCGTACCCCTGGTGTTCGGCTCGCTGTCCGGGGTGCTGTGCGAACGCGTCGGGGTGGTCAACATCGCCATCGAAGGCCAACTCCATGGGGGCGCCTTCACCGCCGCCATCGTGGCCAGCATCACCCAGAATCCATTCGTCGGCCTGCTCGCGGCAGCGGTGGCCGGCGCCGCGGTTTCCATGGTCCTGGCCGTGTTCAGTATCAAATACCTGGTCAACCAGATCATCGTCGGTGTGGTGCTCAACGTCCTGGTATCCGGCGTGACCGGCTTCCTGTTCAGCACCCTCATGCAGGAAAACAAGGCCAAGTTCAACTCGCCGCCCGGCCTGGGCATCGTTGAGATTCCTGTCCTCTCCGGAATTCCGATCCTGGGCCCCATCCTGTTCAAGCAGTCGGTGGTGGGTTATTTGATGTATGTCGCCGTCATCGTGGTGTGGGTGGGGCTGTTCAAGACGAAATGGGGCCTGCGCGTGCGTGCCGTGGGTGAGCACCCCCAAGCTGCCGACACCATGGGCATCAAGGTCAACGCCACCCGCTTCTGGAATGTCACCCAGGGCGGCGCCATCGCCGGCATCGGCGGATCGTTCTTCACCCTCGTGGCCATTGACAGCTTCACCAAGGAGATTTCCGGCGGCCGAGGCTTCATCGCCCTGGCCGCCCTGATCTTCGGCCGGTGGAACCCCACCGGGGCGTTCTTTGCGGCCCTGCTGTTCGGCTTCGCGGACAACCTCCAGAGCATCGTGACCATCATCGGAACCCCGGTGCCGAGCCAGTTCATGGCCCTGCTGCCGTACCTGGTGACGGTGCTCGCCGTCGCGGGGCTCGTGGGCAAGTCCCGGCCACCCGCTGCCAGCGGCATACCGTACGTCAAGGGTTGACGGCGGTGGTAGAAAACGGTGTTAACTGGCGGGCCCTGGAGGCTGCCGCCGTCGAGGCCATGAAGAAGGCCTATGTCCCGTATTCGAAGTTCCCGGTGGGGGCTGCTGCCCTCACCGTCGATGGCCGGCTGGTCAGCGGCTGCAATGTGGAAAATGCCAGCTACGGGCTGACCCTCTGTGCCGAATGCGCCCTGGTGGGGAACCTGCACATGACCGGCGGCGGGCTGCTGCGGGCGTTCTACTGCGTGGATTCTGCCGGCAATATCCTGATGCCCTGTGGCCGCTGCCGGCAACTGCTGTACGAGTTCCGGGCTCCGGACATGGAGCTCATGACCACCCAAGGGATCAAAACGATGGACCAGGTGCTGCCCGACGCATTTGGTCCCCAACATCTGGAGGACTCCGGTGACACAGGCAACTGAAGCGTTCGACGCCGTCGACATCATCCGTACCAAGCGGGACCGTGGAGTCCTCAGCCCGGAGCAGATCGACTGGACCATAGACGCTTATACCCGCGGCGCCATTGCGGAGGAGCAGATGGCCGCGCTGAACATGGCCATCCTGCTCAACGGCATGGACCGGGCGGAGATTTCCCGCTGGACCGCAGCCATGATCGCTTCGGGGGAGCGGATGGACTTCAGCGGCCTTCGGCGTCCCGACGGCGGCGTGAAGGCTACCAGCGACAAGCATTCCACCGGGGGAGTGGGGGACAAAATCACCCTTCCGCTAGCGCCCTTGGTGGCGGTGTTCGGCGTGGCGGTGCCGCAACTGTCGGGCCGCGGACTTGGCCACACCGGCGGCACCCTGGACAAGCTGGAGTCGATTCCGGGCTGGCGTGCGGACCTGAGTAATGACGAAATGATGGCGCAGCTTCAGGGCGTCGGGGCGGTGATCTGCGCTGCCGGGGCCGGACTGGCACCGGCCGACAAAAAGCTTTACGCCCTGCGCGACGTCACCGGCACCGTGGAGGCAATACCGCTCATCGCCTCCTCGATCATGAGCAAGAAAATTGCGGAGGGCACGGGCTCGCTGGTTCTCGACGTTAAGGTTGGCAGCGGAGCGTTCATGAAGGACGAGGCCCGGGCACGCGAACTGGCGGAAACCATGGTGGCGCTGGGCAAGGACGCGGGAGTCAATACCGTGGCGCTGCTGACCAACATGAGCACGCCGCTGGGCCTGACGGCGGGAAACGCGATCGAGGTGGAGGAGTCCCTGGAGGTCCTGGCCGGCGGCGGCCCGGAAGATGTGGTGGAGTTGACGGTCCGGCTGGCCGAAGAGATGCTGGCGTGCGCCGGCGTCCACGACGCCGATCCCCGCGCCGCGCTGCAGGATGGCCGGGCCATGGACGTGTGGAACCGGATGATTGAGGCGCAGGGCGGCGATCCGCGGGCCAAGCTTCCGGTGGCCAAGGAATCCGCAGTCATCCTCGCGCCGGCCGACGGTGTCCTAGTGGAGCTTGATGCCCTGGCCGTCGGCGTCGCCGCGTGGCGCCTTGGGGCA
This sequence comes from Arthrobacter sp. UYCo732, assembly GCF_040547265.1. Classification (NCBI taxonomy): domain Bacteria; kingdom Bacillati; phylum Actinomycetota; class Actinomycetes; order Micrococcales; family Micrococcaceae; genus Arthrobacter; species Arthrobacter sp. UYCo732. The sequence continues at coordinate 54,120 of NZ_JBEPPJ010000003.1, forward strand.
GGCCGCGCCCGCAAGGAAGACGCCGTGCAGGCGGGTGCCGGCATCCGCCTGCACGCGAAGCCTGGCGCTGTGGTCCGCGCCGGTGAACCGCTGATGACATTACTCACGGACACCCCGGAGAAATTCGCCCGCGCCAAGGAATCACTGGAGCACGCGGTGACGATTGCGCCGGAAGGGGCACGCCCGGCACAGCAGCTCATCATTGACCGAATAGCATAGGGAGAATGCAGGCCATCAATGATTTCATCCTCGCTGCCGCCGGGCAGCCGTGGGTGCTGCTCCTGGTATGGGCCTGCTGCCTCATTGACGGGTTTTTCCCGCCGATCCCCAGCGAATCCGTGGTGGTTGGCCTGGCCGCAGTGGCCGCCACTGCGGACGTTCCCAATCCATGGTTGCTGATGGCCGTCGCGGGTCTGGGAGCGCTTACAGGGGACAACATTGCGTACCTCATCGGACGCCGGGTGGGGACCACCCGCTGGAACTGGATGCGGGGGCCCCGCATGCAGAGGGCGTTCCGTTGGGCCGGGCAGGAACTGAGGAAGCGTCCGGCATCGCTGATCCTCGTGGCGCGCTTCATCCCCATCGGCAGAGTTGCCGTGAACCTCACCGCTGGTGTGACTCACTATCCGCACCTCCGCTTCGTTGGCATGACGGTGCTCTCCGCCGCCCTCTGGGCCGCGTACTCAGTAGGCATCGGCCTGTTCTTTGGGCAGTGGTTTGAAAACAACCATCTACTCGGCGCGGTCATTGCCATCGTCTGCGCGGTGGGCCTGGGTATCCTCGTGGACCTGGTCATCAACCGCATCCGGGGGAAGGTTCCGGTGGTCGAGCGGCTGAAGGACCCGGCGCCTAAGGATTCAGGTCCACGGGCGTAGCGGACGGTCTCCCGGCCATGGGACACTGAAGGGCGATTAACGTCACTTCCGGCTGCAGCATTTCGTCTAGGAGCAACACCCGCGTGGAGTTTATTAATGAGGCCGTGCTCCATGCAGCGGGCCAATGGTGGATCTACCCCGTCCTGCTCCTGTTTTTCTTCATTGACGGCTTCGCCATGGTGGTCCCCAGCGAAACCCTTATCGTCGCGCTCGCAGCGTTTTCCCGGCACAGCGGTGAACCCAACCTTTGGATCCTGGCTGCGACGGCCCTCATCGGTGCCATCGCCGGTGACAACATGGCCTTTATGCTGGGCCGGAAGATCGGCCTTGAGCGGTGGAAATGGATGCGCCGGCCCAAGGTCCAGAAGGCTTTCGGCTGGGCGCGGTATGAACTCGAAAAGCGTGGCGCCGTCCTGATTTTCACCGCGCGTTACATCCCATGGGGCCGGGTGGCGGTCAACTACGTGGCCGGCAGCACAGGTTTTGCGCACCGCCGTTTCTTCCTGCTGGACGCTTTCGCCTGCCTCACCTGGGTTGGGTACTCCATTGGCATCGGCGCGCTGGCCAGTTCCTTCCCCTGGCTCCACCACAACCCGCTGCTGAGCGCGGGCATCGCCGTGGTCGTCGCAATGGTACTGGGCATCCTGCTCGACCACATCCTGCGGTGGTGGCACAAGCACCTGGCCCGCAGGGACGGCGAGGTTGTGGACGAATGGCTCGACGGCGGCGCGGAGGGCGCGCTGCCCATCCACACGGCAGCTTCCCCCCCGCTGGCACCCGCCCCTGCGGAGGAGCACGGAAAGTAGCGGCTGGCATAAGCTGCCTGCCGACCCTAAGGTTGGAACGTGACTGAGCCTATTGTTGACGCTGCCCCTGCCATCGATTTCGACCTGAAGAGCCTGCCGAAGGTTTCGCTTCACGACCACCTGGACGGTGGTCTCCGCCCGTCGACCATCATCGAACTGGCCGAGGCCGTTGGCCACACGCTCCCTTCCACCGATCCTGTGGCCCTGGGCCAATGGTTCCGCGAATCGGCCGACTCCGGGTCGCTGGTCCGCTACCTGGAGACCTTCGACCACACCGTTGCCGTCATGCAGACCAAGGAAGGCCTGTTCCGGGTCGCCAAGGAATTCGTGGAGGACCTCGCGGACGACGGCGTGGTGTACGGCGAAGTGCGCTGGGCACCGGAGCAGCACCTGCAGAAGGGCCTCTCCCTTGACGAAGCCGTCGAGGCCGTGCAGGAAGGCCTCGACGCCGGCGTCGAGGCCGTGGCCGAAGGCGGCCGCGAAATTCAGGTAGGCCAGCTGATCACCGCCATGCGCCACGCCGACCGCGGCCAGGAGATTGCCGAGTTGGCCGTCCGCCACCGCAACAAGGGCGCTGTGGGCTTTGACATCGCCGGCGCCGAAGACGGCTTCCTGCCGTCCCGCTTCAAGGACGCCTTCACCTATCTGGCCCAGCACAACTTCCCGGCAACCGTGCATGCCGGTGAAGCCGCCGGCCTGGAAAGCATCCAGTCCGCCCTGGTGGATGGCCGGGCGCTGCGCCTGGGCCACGGCGTCCGGATCGCTGAGGACATCCTGGTGGAGTTCGACGATGACGACGACAACAGCGAAGGCACCGAAGACGGGGACGACAGCATCGGCCTGGTCACCCTGGGCGATCTCTCCAGCTGGATCCGCGACCGCGGCATCGCGTTGGAGATCTGCCCCTCGTCCAACCTCCAGACCGGCGCGATCGCCGGGTTCGGCGAGGGCATCCAAAGCCACCCGCTGGACATGCTCTACCAGCTGGGCTTCAACGTCACCATCAACACGGACAACCGGCTGATGAGCGGTGTGACCCTGACGGACGAGTTCGAGCTGCTGGTCGAAACGTTCGACTACGACCTTGATGACCTGCTGGAGCTCACGCTGAATGCAGCGGAGGCATCATTCCTGCCGTTGGAGGAGAAGGAAGCGCTGGTGGAGTACATCAACGACACCTACGCTAACCTTGGCTGACCAAACCCCCAATGAGCGGCTCGATGGGCCTACGGCAGCAGGGGTCCCCGGGCGAGCTGGCGAGCTGGCCGAGCTGCTTGGGATAATTGCCCGGCTGCGGGAACATTGCCCCTGGATGGCTGCCCTGACGCATGCCTCGCTGGTGGAGTATCTCCTGGAGGAAGCCTACGAGGTCGCCGAAACCATCGAGACCGGTGCCGACGACGCCGAACTCCGGGGCGAGCTGGGCGATGTGCTCCTCCAAGTGGTGCTGCACGCCCGGCTCGCCGACGAGCGGGGCTCGTTTACGTTCGACGACGTAGCGCGCGGGCTGAGTGCCAAGATGGTCCGCCGCAACCCGCACGTGTTCAGGCCTGACGGCACTCTGCAGGACAGTTTCCCGGCCACGGTGGAGGAGATTGTCCGGAAATGGGATGCGGTCAAGAGTGCCGAGCGGCCGGAACGGCGGGGTCCGTTTGACGGGATCCCTGATTCCCTGCCCGCACTGGCCAAGGCGCAAAAATTCCTCGACCGTGCCGAACGCGCACGCCGGGTGGTTGAGCCTCTCGAAACCCAGCCCCCGGTGGTTGAGCTTGTCCGAACCCTCACTTCCGAAGCCGAGCTCGGGGACCTGCTGCTCGCCGCCGTTGGCTCGGCACAGTCCCAGGGGTTCGACGCCGAACGGGCCCTGCGCGGAGCTATTCGCCGGCGGTTCGAGGCACCATCATGACGTCCGGGTGACGGATAGGGTTCCGTAACGTCCGCCACTCTCGACTACGCTGGTTCCTGACGATGACGTCCCGAAGTTTCCGCTATTTTTCAGCTGTCAGATCCACCAAAAATCGCCCACAAGGAGCACATCCATGGCGCTTATCGATGCCATTCACGCCCGCGAGATCCTCGATTCCCGCGGCAACCCGACCGTAGAAGTTGAAGTCCTGCTCTCCGACGGCCAGATCGGCCGCGCAGCTGTTCCGTCCGGTGCCTCCACCGGCGAGCACGAAGCCGTTGAGCTCCGTGACGGGGACAAGGGCCGTTACCTCGGCAAGGGTGTCCAGAAGGCAGTGGACGCGGTCATCGACCAGATCGCCCCGGTCCTGATCGGCTTCGACGCCACGGACCAGCGCAGCATCGACCAGGCCATGATTGACCTGGACGGCACCCCCAACAAGGGCAAGCTCGGCGCCAACGCCATCCTGGGTGTTTCCCTCGCCGTGGCCAACGCTGCCGCCGCTTCCGCCGACCTGCCGCTGTACAAGTACCTCGGCGGCCCCAACGCCCACGTCCTTCCCGTGCCGCTGATGAACATCCTCAACGGTGGCTCCCACGCCGACTCCGACGTCGACATCCAGGAGTTCATGATCGTTCCGATCGGGGCGGAGACCTTCTCCGAGGGCCTGCGTTGGGGCGTTGAGGTTTACCACAACCTCAAGTCCGTCCTGCAGGCCAAGGGCCTGTCCACCGGCCTGGGTGACGAGGGCGGCTTCGCGCCGAACCTGCCCTCCAACCGCGCCGCGCTGGACCTGATCCAGGAGGCCATCAAGAACGCCGGCTACACCCCGGGCAAGGACATCGCCCTGGCCTTGGACGTCGCATCCTCCGAGTTCTTCAAGGACGGCGCTTACCAGTTCGAGGGCAAGGCACTGTCTGCCACCGAGATGAGCGCCTACTACGCCGAGCTCGTGGCCGACTACCCGCTGGTCTCCATTGAAGACCCGCTGGACGAGAATGACTGGGACGGTTGGAAGACCCTCACCGACACCATCGGCGACAAGGTCCAGTTGGTTGGCGATGACCTGTTCGTCACCAACCCCTCAATCCTGCAGCGCGGCATTGACACCCAGACCGCGAACTCCCTGCTGGTCAAGGTGAACCAGATCGGCTCGCTGACCGAGACGCTCGACGCCGTTTCCCTGGCCCAGCGCGCCGGTTACACCACCATCACCTCGCACCGCTCCGGCGAAACTGAGGACACCACCATTGCTGACATCTCGGTTGCCACCAACGCCGGACAGATCAAGACCGGTGCCCCGGCCCGCTCCGAGCGCGTTGCCAAGTACAACCAGCTGCTGCGCATCGAAGAGGAACTCGACGACGCCGCACGCTACGCCGGCCGCAGCGCGTTCCCGCGTTTCAAGGGCTAGCAGCCGCATAAACCACTGACCGGTGGCTATGGTTGAAAGACCATAGCCACCGGTTTTTTCGGCCTGCTGCCTGACCGGCAGGGCATCTGTTTAAGCGCAAAGTTGCGGCCCGAGGCAGGCCGCACGTTTCAGGAGTGTCATGGCTACCCGCCGTCCCAAAGTTCCCAAGGCCGCTTCCACGCGCCAGGCCACAACGGACCACCCCAAGGAAGCTGCCGACACCGCCGGCGTCATTCGCGCCGACTTTGGCGGTGCAAAAGAAGGCAGCGCAAGAGACGGCAGCGCGCAACGCAAAGCCACCCCGCATCAGGGCACGTTAGCGAAAAGGGCCCCTGCGAAGGGCGCTGGCGCCACCATGGGCAGCCCAGCGAAAGCTTCGCCTGCCTCGAAAGTGCGGGCGGGCGGTCGGTCAGCTGCGGGCGGAACCCGGAAGGGCGACGACGCGCAGGACGGCGCCCAGCCGGTACCTGCCAAGGCCTTCTCCGGCCGGATGCTGGCACTCGCCGTGGTGATGATTGCCATCACCATCATGCTCGCGCCCACCGTCAAGATTTTCTTTGACAAACGTGCCGAGCTCACGGCCCTGAGCGACGATATCGCCGCACGCCAGGCCGAGGGGGACAGGCTGCGGCAGCAGATCTCGCGATGGCAGGATCCCAACTACGTGAAGCAGCAGGCCCGCGACCGCATTAACATGGTTATGCCGGGCGAAACCGGCTACTGGGTCTTCGGCAGCGACTTGCCGGCCGGAACGAGCAGTAGCCAGAACGCCGCAGCAGCGCACGACCCCGCCGATCTGCCGTGGGTGGATTCCCTGTGGGAGTCCGTCAGGCGCTCGGCCACAGACTGAACCACCAGAGGAAGGATGGCCGCGCCAGTGGAATCACACACGGCAACTGAGCCGGAGAAATCCCGCCAGCCATCAGCACATGATCTTGAAGTACTCAGCAGGCAACTGGGACGGCCGGTGCGCGACGTCGTCGAAATTCCGGCACGTTGTGTGTGCGGCAACCCACTGGTGGCCGCCACGGCGCCACGCCTGGGCAACGGCACACCTTTCCCCACCACGTTTTATCTGACGCACCCTGTCGTCACTTCTGCCATATCGCGGCTCGAAGCTGCCGGGCTGATGAACGAGATGAATGAGCGCCTCACCGCGGATGAGCCCCTGGCGGCTGCCTACCGTGCGGCCCACGAGGACTATCTCGCTGCCCGGGCCGGCATCGGCGAGCGGGCGGCCATCGGCGCCGTTCCGGAGATTGACGGCATCTCGGCAGGCGGTATGCCCACCCGCGTGAAGTGCCTGCATGTGCTGGTGGGGCACTCTTTGGCTGCCGGGCCCGGCGTGAATCCGCTGGGGGATGAGGCCCTCGCCGGCATCAGCGAATGGTGGACGGCGGACCGTTGCTACTGCGCCGGCGCCTGGGACACCGCAGGTGAAGCCCCGTCACGGGACCTGAGCCGCCATGGACCCCAGGGCCTGCCGGAGATTGTGGGCCGGCCAGCTCCGGTCCGCAAGACCGCCGGTGCGCCGGAGGCAGGTCCATGACCCGCGTGGCCGCGATCGATTGCGGCACCAACTCCATCCGTTTGCTGATCGCGGACGTAGACCGCAGTAACGGTACGGCCAAGCTGACGGACGTGGTCCGGGAAATGCGCGTGGTCCGCCTGGGCCAGGGCGTGGATGCCACCGGGGAACTTGCCCCGGACGCGCTGGCCCGCACCTTCGCCGCCACCGCGGATTATGCGGCAATGATCCGAGAACACGGGGCGGTGGCGGTTCGTTTTGTGGCCACTTCAGCCAGCCGGGATGCCCGCAACCGCGACGTTTTTGTCGACGGGGTCCGGGACCTGCTCGGAGTTGAGCCGGAGGTCATCTCAGGCGAGGAAGAGGCCGCCCTGTCTTTCGCCGGGGCCAGCAGCGTCCTGCCCATCCTCGTCGGTGACGAGGTACTGGTGGTTGACCTCGGCGGCGGCAGCACTGAATTCGTGCTCGGCACCGCCAACGGTGTTACGGCCGCCAAATCCGTGGACATCGGCTGCGTCCGGCTGACCGAACGGCACCTTCGGGACGATCCTCCCACGGCGGAACAGATCGCCGCCGCGGAAGCTGACGTTGACGCAGCCATCACCCGGGCGGGACTGGATGTGCCCTTGGAACGCGCCACCGCCGTCGTCGGCGTTGCCGGTTCAATCACCACCATCACAGCCCACGCCTTGCGCCTGCCGGAATACTCCCCTGCGGCGATCCATGGCGTGGAACTTCCCGTCACCACCATCACGGAAGCTGCCGCCGACCTCCTGGCGATGACCAGGGCCAGACGTGCGGAACTGCCCTACATGCACCCGGGCCGGGTGGACGTGATGGGTGCCGGCGGGCTGGTGTGGCGCCGGATCCTGGAGCGTATGCATGAGCTCAGTGCGGGACGCATCGTCACAGCCACTGCCAGCGAACACGATATTCTTGATGGAATTGCCCTGAGCCTCAACTGACGCCAGGCATCAGAGCACCAAGCAGGGGACCCCAGATGACCAGAGCAACAGCCCGGCTCCGCCGGACCGCCTCCGCGCTCCTGGCGATGACCCTCGCAGGCGTCAGCTTGGCCGCCGGACTGGCGGTGGCACCCGCGGCACAGGCCGACGAGGTGCGGGACAAGGAGCATTGGCTGGCCGAGTCCGGGATCACCAAGGCCTGGGAGGTCTCCAAAGGTGCCGGTGTGAAGGTCGCGGTAATCGACAGTGGTGTGGACGCCGGACACCCAGACCTCAAGGGTGCCGTTACCGGCGGCTACGACGCCTCGGGCGCCGGCACCGCCAACGGACAGAAGATCCTCGGGATCAAACCCGAGCACGGCACTTTGGTTGCCACCATGCTGGCAGGCCGAGGCCACCAGCCAGCGTCGCCGTCGCCGTCGCCCAGCCCGTCCCCGGCCACTGCCGGCCCGGACGGCATGGTTGGCGTGGCGCCTGAGGCGGAAATCCTCTCGGTCTCCACTTGGCTGGGTTCTGCGAACCCCGCAGGCAAGAGCGATCAGGACCAGATTCCCGCGGCCGTCCGCTGGGCCGTGGACAATGGCGCCAGCGTGATTAACATTTCGCTGGGCAGCACCACTCCACAGTGGCCCCAAAGCTGGGACGCCGCCTTTCTCTATGCTGAGCAAAAGGACGTGGTGATCGTTGCCGCGGCCGGAAACCGGGTGGGCGGCAACCTTCAGGTGGGGGCGCCCGCCACCATTCCCGGCGTCCTGACCGTTGCCGGGCTGGACCGCAAGGGCGTGGCGAGCGTCGACTCGTCCTCCCAGGGGATCAGTATCGGCGTGGCAGCGCCGGCGGAGAACCTCCTCGGCGGACTGCCAGGAGGCGGCTATGCCGAATGGGCCGGGACCTCAGGGGCGGCCCCCATCGTGGCTGGCGTCGCGGCACTCATCCGCTCCAAGTGGCCGGAGATGAGCGCCAAGCAGGTTATCAACCGGATCGTCAGCACGGCCAAGGACGCCGGACCCGCCGGAAAAGACCCGCTGTATGGCTTTGGTGTGCTCAACGCCGAGGCCGCTTTGAAGGATTCCGTCGCGGAAGCAGCAGTCAACCCCCTGGGCTCGATCTCGGACTGGATCCGGGTACACCGCCGCGGCAACCTGGCCACGCCTGCTCCTGTGCCCACTGCTGACGTGGCCACCGCCATTCCCACGCTGCCGGATCCTACGGTGCCCGCGGCGAAGGCTCCGTCGCAGCGTGACAGTGCCATTGGCGGCGCCGTCGTTATCGGTTCTGCTGGGCTGTTTGTGGTGATCATCGCCGCGGCCGCCTTCCAGTTGCGCAGGGCCGCCCGGAACCCCGGTTTGGCGCACGACGACCCTGATACGGGCGTCTTGGATACCGTAGATTCCGGCGGTAAACGTAGTTAGTGAAGATTTTCACAAACTACGGTACCCTTGTCTCATGGCAACCACCCCAGAGCTCCAGGACCGTCCCCGGGTACTCGTCGTCGGCGGCGGGTACGTCGGCCTGTACGTAGCACTCAAACTGCAGAAGAAGATCGCGAATGCCGGTGGCATCGTCACCCTCGTGGATCCCCTGCCCTACATGACCTACCAGCCGTTCCTGCCCGAAGTTGCCGGTGGCAACATCGAGGCCCGCCACGCAGTGGTCTCGCACCGCCAGCACCTCAAGCAGACCGAACTCATCCAGGGCACCGTCACCGCTATCGACCACGCCAACCGCACCGCCGTTGTGGCACCCGCGGACGGCGGAGCGCACATCGAGATTCCCTACTTTGACATCGTGGTCGCCGCAGGCGCCATTACCCGCACCTTCCCCATCAAGGGGCTCGCGGACAAGGGCATCGGCCTGAAGACCATCGAAGAGGCCGTGGCCCTGCGCAACAAGGTGCTGGAGCGGATTGAAGCTGCGTCCACCATCAGCGACCCCGCTGCCCGTGCCAAGGCCTTGACCTTCGTAGTGGTCGGTGGCGGCTTCGCCGGCATCGAGTGCATCGCCGAAATGGAAGACCTGGCCCGCGCCGCGGTCAGGAACAACCCGCGGATCAAGCAGGAGGAAGTCCGCTTCGTCCTGGTTGAGGCCATGGGCCGCATCATGCCGGAGGTCACCGCACCCCAGGCTGAGTGGGTTGTGGAGCACCTCCGCAGCCGCGGCATCGAGGTCCTGCTGAACACCTCGCTGGACAGCGCCGAAGGTTCACTCAAGCTCATCAACCTTCCGGCCAAGACCCCCGCCCAGGAATTCGAAGCAGACACGCTCGTCTGGACTGCCGGTGTGCAGGCCAACCCGATGATCCGTTCGTCCGACTTCCCGCTGGAGCCGCGCGGCCGCGTCCGCGTCCTGCCGGACCTTCGCATCGCCGGTGACGAAGGCATCATCGACAACGCCTGGGCAGCCGGCGACATCGCCGCAGTACCGGACCTCACGGGCAGCGGTCTGCCGGATGGGACCTGCGTGCCCAACGCGCAGCACGCCCTGCGCCAGGCCAAGCGCCTCGCCAAGAACCTGTGGGCCTCCCGCTGGGACAAGCCGCTGAAGGACTACAAGCACAAGAACCTCGGTGCTGTGGCCGGCTTCGGTGAGTGGAAGGGTGTTGCCAACATCAACCTCATCGGCCGCATCGGCCTCAAGGGCCCGCTGGCCTGGCTGGCACACCGTGGCTACCACGGCATGGCCATGCCCACGGTGGAGCGCAAGATCCGGGTCATCATGGGTTGGATCCTGGCATTCTTTATGGGCCGCGACACCACCCAGCTGATCGACCTCGACAACCCGCGCGGTGCTTTCGTGGCAGCTGCCACCCCTGCACCCAAGCCGGCCTCAGCCCCCGCTCCGGCGGCAACCGACGCGCCGGCCGCCGCGGCCCAGCTAGGCTCCGCTGCTGCCACCAGCATGAACCCCAAGCAGTCAGTGACTGCAGACGCCAAGTAGCGCTGGCTCCTGACCCGGCATTTGCAGTAACGCCCGACGGCGGCTGTCCCCTTCAGGGGGAGGGCCGCCGTTTGCGTCTCCCGGCGGTTGTGCCTTCTAGACTGGCACCATGACTGGACAACTGAACCTCCAGGCCCTGTTGGCAACCCTGAATCCGGTGCTCCGGGACGGCGAATACGTCTACGTCCTGTGGCCGCACGGCAGGCCGCTGGCGCCTGGGATCGAAGCTGCCGTGCGCGAGGCGGAGGGCCTTACTGTGGTCCTGCCGCGGGAAACGGCGGACAGCCTGGACCTGCCCTACGATTTTGTGGCGGCCTGGATCACCCTGCAGGTGCACTCCGAACCGGAGGCGGTTGGCCTGACCGCCGCCGTCGGCAAGGTCCTGTCCGATGCCAGGATCAGCTGCAACGTGCTGGCGGGCTTCCACCACGACCATCTGCTGGTCCCCGCGGCAGACGCGCCGCGCGCCCTCGAAATCCTCGCTGAGCTGTCCGCCGCGAGCCGGAACCAGCCGCGGCCAGAGCTCGTACTCCGGAACGAGACAGCCGCAGACAGGGACAAGATTCTCGCGCTGACAGCCGAAGCGTTCGCCGTCAGCCCCGTCTCCGGCGAGCCGGTGGACGGGGAGCCCCTTGAAGTTGAGGTCCTCCGCCAACTCTTTGAGTGCGAGGAATACCTGCCCGGGTTCAGCGTCGTGGCAGTGCTCGGAGACGAAGTGGTAGGTCATGTGATCAGCACCCGGGGCTGGGTGGGTGACTACGGGTTGCTGGGGCTTGGGCCCATTGGTGTCACGCCCAGGCTGCAAAGGCACGGGATCGGAACGGCATTGATGAATGACACGATCGCCAGGGCCAACGTGGCGGGGGAGGGTGGCATTGCCCTGCTGGGCAGTCCGGAGTATTACCCCCGGTTCGGCTTCGTTCCGGCGGCGTCGTTCGGAGTCCTGCCGCCCGACGAAGCTTGGGGAGACCACTTTCAACTGCTGCCGCTGGCGGTCTGGCCTGGCGGGGTCCATGGCACGTTCCGGTATGCCGGACCGCTGGCAGGCTGATGACGGTATACCATTGACCGGGCGCCCCAGTAGCCCAATTGGCAGAGGCAGCGGACTTAAAATCCGCTGGGATTCAACTTGCGTTCACCCCGGAATATCGCGCATAATCGTTAGTTTTCGGCGGTCCAAGCCCCTCGAAAAACGCTTATTTTGTACCTTATCGACTTATCCACAGGCAAAGTGGAGGCTCCGAGAACCAGAAAAGCACCCATCCTGAAGTTGCGAACAGGATGGGTGCTTTTTTGTGCTGCCATCGGGTCGGATAGCTTTGACATCATAATTAATGACGCGTTTTACCCTGACACGGGCACCGGAAACTTCATGGACGCCGCCAACGCCAAGTGGGAACAGTTGCTTGCCGTCGTCGAAGTCGGAGGTGGGACGGCTTTCACCGTGAACGTTGCCACTTCGACTTCACCAGCGAACGTCTACAAAGGGCAACTGGAACGAGTCGCACCGAACCAACAAGGCACCCTCGAAGCAGAGGGCAGCGAGTCACCACCCGAGGAACATTCCGGCGGCTGGCTTTGGGTTAACGATGACGAGGACTACCACTGGGCTGAGATTCTTAGACTCACAAAGGAAGGTCTACTGCCACCGTTCTTCTTCGAGCACCTATCCGACGCGAGCATCGCCAATGACGTGTCCACGGATATCACCAACATCACTGAGCTGCGGGCAATCGCCAACCGCAAGCAGCTTGAGCGTGATGCCGTCGAAGCGCACGGCGTGTCGCCTGCCATCGTAGACGGCTTTCTCTAACCCATGAACGGATACGACGCCGCGACCTTCGAGACCCGAGCCGTTGCCGGTGACTGGCACGCGGCTGTGTCGGTGCTCAGTCGCGCATCCGTCGACCCTGATGTTCTGGCAGCGCTAATGACCGATGACGCCCACATCGAGGTCCGGCTGGCTCTGGCTATGCGCAGCGACGTGACCGCTGAACAGTTGGCATGGTGCGCTCAGTGTGAGTCCGCATTCATGCTGAATCGTCTCGTTGCGCATCCCACGACTCCATTAACCACGGTGAAAGACATCAGGGACCGCTCCGCCGACCGGGAAGGCGAGGTCTGGACGATGGCTCCACGAGTACGCCTCAAGGACGGCAGAGCGCCGCGTGAGGGAGCAGGGCGGGCTTCACAGCGGGCATTGACGAAGCAGTTAGATTGACCCTATGAGCAACACGGGGGAAATCTATTCGGCACACCAGTCATTTGGGGGCGCATCGTGGCTATCGCCGTCATTTTCGTTGTCTGGAACAGATCATCAGTTGCAACGCCGCCGAGGACGCCGAAGTGCAAGCAGCAAAGTCAGCCTCTTTAGCTACGAGTTCATCCGCGATCAGTTATTGCAAAACCAGCGTCCGCAAACAGCACTCAATTCACACGCAGTTCCGCATCACCGGCTCCGACAGTACCAAAATGGCTAAGCGCGGCTACCGCGTCGTACTCAAGTACGAGCACTTCAACGGTGCAACTAAGCAGATGACTACCGGAAGCGAGACCTGCAATCTGGAGTGGCGGGGATCGGACTGGGGTTCCGGTATCCGCTTCTGATTCTCAACAGCGACAAGGGGGTTGCATGACACGGATCAACTCCAAAGGGTTTCCAGTGGACGACATGGGGCATCGCACCGACCGTCCGTACGCGCATAAGTCCGGGCAGAAGCTCTGGTACCCCGATGAGCTGAAATACGCTCAAGGCGAGCGGGTGAGGGCTATTAAGGACTACGGCTTGATCAAGGCGGGGGACACCGGGACCATCACTGGGGTGCCGGTACTGACTTCACCTGCCTACACCGTGATGCCGGACGGCATAAAGCAAACGCAGCTAGTGCCCCAAGACCTTCTGGAGCCTGAGCGTTAAACGACGAAAAGACCCCACCCCGGCACGAAGCCGGGCTGGGGTCTTTTCTTTACGAAACATCCGCTTTTCTGAATCGGATAGACCCAAGACTACGCGTTGTCCGGGGACTTCGGCTTGTTCGGCACCGCCGCCACCGCGCCGCCAGTTCCGAGCACAGCGAGCACGAGTTCACGGTCGTGTTCCGATAAGGTTTCTGGAGCACCAGCGGACGAGGGGACAGTATGCAGGACCATGACCGAGTAGCAAGACTAGTTAGCACTGCCCTCGACAACTTCGATGCTCCCGGACAATCGGTCGCCTCCCTCGTGCGACAGGCAGCCCGCATTGCTTCCCTTCGGCAAGACTTCGCCGCGCAGTACCGCTTTCAGATCGAATTGCTGGATGTCGCGTCCGGTGCCGCAAAGACCGACGCAACCGTTGACGGCATCAACAACAACCTCATCACGCTCCTCGGTGTTGGGGACGCAAGGAAACAGGTCTTGAAGGCGTACTACGGTTATGAGCGTGGACGCCGAACGGCTGGCACCGAGAATGTCAACGTCATCAGCATCGCCCAGATTGAAGCCAACCTCGCCCAGCTCCACAGCGTTTACGCCGAGTATTCTGTGACCGACAAAGGAAGCAATTACTATGCTGACGAGGCAGCAATCGCCGCTGACAAGCAGCAAGCAAAGTTGCTCCCCTTGATCCAAGGTCATGCGCAAATCATTGAACACGTTCGGCAGGACGTACACAGCTACCTGTTGCTCACTGAAACCGACCTGCACACCGGCAAGCCGACCAGCAGCGTTTTCGAACGCGGACTGGAGTACGTCCGGACTTCGTTGGCTGAACGTGCCCCATCAGCTCTCGAAAAGTTCTCGGCGGCGGAAGCAAGTCTTGCGGGAGGCAGCCCCGAGGACTTGACCCACGCCCTAACCAGCACGCGCCGGATGATCAAGGACCTTGCCGACGCGCTCTACCCGGCAACTGGAGAAACGATCGTTGGCGACGACAAAGTCGAGCGCGTTATGGACGACGAGGCATACCGCAATCGGTTAATACAGTTCGCCAAAGAGAAGCTCGGCAAGCGCCTACAGGGCAAGGTCATGGGCGACACCCTTGCGAGCTATGGGAAGCGCATCACCAATCTCGACTCCATGGCGAACAAGGGCGTGCACAGTGACGTCACCGCCGCTGAGGCTGAGCAGTGTGTAATTTGGAGCTTCATGCTTGCCGCTGACCTTCTGCGGATTGCGGATGGAACTTCGGCAGACTTGGCACCAGTAGGCGCGCCGGGTGAGTGACTACGACGCCGAGACCATCGAATTCGCGGCAATCGCCAGTGACTGCGAGCATGCACGATGATTTCTGACTCGGTCCCGTGGCGCGAGGAACTTTGGCGCTTAGCCGACCGGCTGGAAAAGAAGTCCAAGCAACAGCGGTGGACAGAGCGAAGCAGCTTCCTCGTCGAGAGAGACATGATGACTTCCGCCTACGCCATCCGGAGGTTGAACGAAGCCCATAAGATTTCCGACGACTTGGCGAAGACCCGCGTGCCGGTGATCCGACACAAGCTCATCGGCTCCGTGCCGGATATCTGGAACCGACATGAAATATGGGAACACTATGACTTGGAGCATGGTGTACGGGATCACATCACCATCCCGCACCTGTGCAACCAGCTCATCCACTCGTTCGTCTGGTTTCTCAGCGCAACCGAAGATGCTGACCTATTTGACGGCGCGTTCGTCGCCTCAGAAAACGAACGCCACAAGCATCTCTACTTCCTTCCCGTCGAAAGTCTCATTGATCTTTGCCGGAAGGTTGCTGCCGAGGACATCGGCTCCATCCAGTACCAGCGAGGAACCGATGGGGTTATGCGCATCGTCAGCGTCAAAGTCATGGAAGACGACGGGGAGAAATCCGATTCCGGCATGTTGATGCTCAGCGCCGAGGCACGCGCAAGCTACCGGGAGCCATGATCTGCCTTCGAAGTGGGGGCGAACGCTACTCCTGCGGGGGGAGTTCCGGCAGCAACATCGCATAAGCGTCTCGATGAGCTTGCGTCCACCGGGTCAGTGCGATGACCTGCTTGGGTTGGAAGGATGCTTCCAACGGCGACGGACCGTGGACGACAAACGGCTCCACCCCGAACTGGCGCGCGGTTGCGTCGATCCGAATCCCCGACTCAGACCTAAGCCAGTCGTGATTCATTCCGTCCACTGATGTTGCGTTGACGATATGCCACTTGCCCATCCCCCTCTCTTGGAGCAGGTTGCCGAGGACGAACGAAGCGACCGTGCAGCAGTTTGTGGGAAAGAAATTCATGACCGCCATTGGCGGCTTCCACTCGACCCGGTGAACGGCGGAGATGAAGTCCGCCAACAGTTGCTCTAAGTGCTCAATCTCTTTCACTGCGATCCTCAGGCTTCCGTGTCGGGTGTCCAGTAAAGCCTAGGCTGGCTTCATGAACGGATACGACGCCGAAGAGTGCGAAGCGAGGGCACTTGCCGGTGACTGGCGAGCAGCAATCAGCGTGCTGTCCCGTGCGGCACTGAAACCCGAGGTCCTTGCTGCTTTGATGAATAATGACGCCCATATCGAAGTCCGGCTCGCTCTGGCAATGCGCAGCGACGTGAGCGCTGAACAGTTGGCATGGTGCGCTCAGACTGACAGCACGCACATGCTGAACCGGCTCGTTGCTCATCCCCGTACGCCGCTCTCTACGATCAAGGGCATCAGGGATCGCTCTGGGGGCATGGAAGGTGAAGTCTGGACTCTGCTGGACTCGTACGCCGAGAGGACGGCGGAGCGCCGCGTGAGGGAGCAGGGCGGGCTTCACGTCTAACGCTGGGCGGATAGCGGCGGTCGGTCGGTCAGACAGCAGATAGGTCACCACAAGAGTGGCTCGATGCCATCATGAGTAAATGAACCGGAAGCGCGAGATTCTTCGAACAGCATTGCCGCCCGGTTTCCAACCGACCCGATGGCGCGAGTGACTCTGGCGAGGAAAGGTTATCCACTACGCCGCAAGCCCCATTAGGGGGAACATTTCCTCTTGTCATCGTCGTGAAACTGTGGCGATGCCGGTCAGAGCGCACCATCGGCAAGAGCTGGCGCTCCAGTTCTGGCGGCCTCTTGAACGATCGACTTTCGCTCGGCTATTCGCGCTAATACCTCAAGCGCGTCGGCGTAGTGCATTCGCATCCCGGCATCCCTCTTTAGCGAGGTGTTCAATATGCCAAGTGCACACAACTTGTCCATTGGCATGGTCTTATCAACGAAGCCTCTCATCATGGCGCTTTCAATCTCTTCTACGCTGCCGAAGTCGCCCTCCAGAAGCCATTCTGAGGTGTCCTTGTGATGAATATTGGAGATGAATGCCGTGCCCGTTGGGCTATCAATTATCAAAACCGCACCACGTGTAAGTCTTTTCGCCGCCTTCATCCGGAGGGACGCAATCTTTCGTATTTTCGCGTGTTCGTCTACTACAGTCATGGACTCAGCCTAGAGGCACTCGCGAATGATGCTGCTCACCGAAAGGGGTCACCCTGCGTGTTGGTCTACAAGCGCTCCCAGCGGGAGTGGAGTCTGTTACGGGCAGCTCGATACATGGGGAAGGCTCGACAACTTCGAGCGCAGGATCACTGACGGAATCCTTTTTTGGGGCGTTGGGTTGTACGGCGGGTGATTCCCCCAAACGATTAGGCAAGAGAGCTAGGGGGTGGTTTTCACCGCAAAGGCGGGGATGCTTGTCTGACTCGGGCTAGCATGAGTTCAGATTTCCGCCCAGAACCAACCGTTGAGGACCACCTTGTCTAACCAGAACTATGCCAACTTCATCTGGAGCATTGCCGACTTGCTGCGGGGGTCGTACCGCCCGCACCAGTACGGTTCGATCGTGCTTCCGTTCACCATTCTGCGTCGTCTGGACGCTGTACTGGCGGAGACCAAGGCTGACGTTCTCGCGGAGTATGAGAAGACCAAGGACGGCGGCATCCCGTTGACGGTCCTTCTTCCCCGGAAGTCCAAGCACGCCTTCTACAACACGTCCCAGTACGACTTCCAGAAGCTGACTGGTGACGCAGAAAACGTTCGTGACAACCTGCTGGATTATGTGCGCGGCTTCTCTGACAATGTGCGTGACATCTTTGAGAAGTACAAGCTCGAAGAGCGCATCGAGGAACTGGACGAGCACGACGTGCTGTTCTTGATTGCGCAGCAGTTCGCTGCCATTGACCTGCACCCGAGTAACGTGTCAAACGTTGAGATGGGTCTCATTTTCGAGGAGTTGATCCGTAAATTTGCGGAGTCATCCAACGAGACGGCTGGTGAACACTTCACTCCGCGTGAGGTCATTCGCCTTATGGTGGACATCCTCTTCGCACCGGACGACAACGATCTGGACAAGGCAAACATTGTCCGGTCCATCTATGACCCGACTGCCGGTACCGGTGGCATGCTGTCGGTCGCGGACGAGCACATCCGGAAGATGAACCCGGATGCGACCCTCACCCTTGCAGGTCAGGAACTCAACCCCGAGTCCTATGCCATCTGCAAGGCAGACATGGTGATCAAGGGTCAAGAAGTTGGTTCCATCATCCTCGGCAACACGCTGACAGACGACGGACACATCGGCAAGACATTCAACTACTGCCTCTCCAACCCGCCGTTCGGTGTCGACTGGAAGAAATCCCAGTCGATTATTGAGAAGGAACACAAAGAGCAGGGCTATGAGGGACGTTTCGGACCCGGACTGCCGCGCGTCTCCGATGGTTCACTCTTGTTCCTGCTACATCTCATCAAGAAGATGCGTCCGGTGCGTGACGGCGGCGGTCGTGCTGCCATTGTTTTGAACGGCTCGCCGCTTTTCACTGGCGGTGCCGGGTCCGGTGAGTCCGAGATTCGTAAGTACGTTCTGGAGAACGATCTGCTGGAGGCGCTCATCGCGCTGCCCACGGAAATGTTCTACAACACCGCCATCTCCACCTACATCTGGGTATTGACCAACAGGAAGACCGAGGAGCGTAAAGGAAAAGTGCAGCTCATCGACGGCTCCCAATTCTTCCAAAAGATGCGTAAGAGCCTCGGGTCGAAGCGCAAGGAACTTGGTCAGGCTGACATCGAGCGCATTGTGAAGCTCTATGGTGCATACGGCGACGCGGATTCCGAGTACAGCAAGGTCTTGAACATCGCTGACTTCGGCTACCGGACAATCACTGTTGAGCGTCCGCTCCGGCTCAACTTTGCCGTGACCGAGGATCGAGTAGCTGCCGCGCTGGAGTCAAAGGGACTTGCCAAGCTGACTGAGCGTGACGCTGTCGCTATCCGGGACGCCCTATCCGAACTGAACCCAGAGCACCTTTGGACGAACCGCGACGCGTTCACTTCCGATGTCCGGACTGCATTCAAAAACGCTGGAGCTAGCCTCACCCCGCTCCAGTTCAAGGCACTCGTCATCGGTCTTTCCGCTCGCGACGAATCGGGGGACATCAGCGCCAACGCCAAGGGAGTTCCGGAAGCCGATCCGAGCCTTCGCGACACGGAGAACGTACCCCTGACAGAAGACGTTCAAGAATACTTCGAGCGGGAAGTGCTGCCATTTGCTCCCGATGCTTGGATCAGTGGATCGGAGAAGGTCGGGTACGACCTGCCGTTCACCCGACTCTTCTTCAAGTATCAGGAACCACGTTCACTCGACGTCATTGACGACGACCTCGACGCCGTTCTGGGACGCATCCGGACACGTTTGGAAGCGGTAAAAGCATGAGCGGATTGAAGCCCTACGACCACTACGTCGAATCAGGGGCTGAATGGCTCGGACTGCTCCCTGAAGCGTGGAATTCGATTCCGCTGAAACATGTTTGTACAACCACAGCGGGAGGCACACCCGATTCAAACAACTCCGAGTTCTGGACGGAAGAGGGGGGCACACCGTGGATCGCTATCAGCGACATGAGCGGTAGGGACTCAGTATCCGGGACATTGAAGCAAGTGACGCTGGAAGGCTTCGAGAGCAAACGACTGCGCGTAATGCCGCCGGGTACGGTGCTTTTCGCTATGTACGCGAGCGTTGGCGAAGTGGCGATTCTCAGGGTCAGTGCTACCTCGAATCAGGCTATTCTGGGGTTGACCGCTAATGCGGCAAAGTTCGAATCTGAATTCTTGTTTTACTGCCTCAAGGGAATCAACCGATGGCTCCCTGCTCTATACAGAAGTAGCACGCAAAACAACCTCAATGCGGAACAGGTGGGCAACTTCCGTCTGCCGCTCCCACCGCTTTCAGAACAGCGCGCCATAGCTATCTACCTTAATCGCGAGACTGCCGAGGTGGATGCGTTCATCTCGGATCAGGAAGAACTCATCGGTCTTCTGAACGAGCGTCGTGCTGCGACGATCACGCAGGCAGTAACCAAGGGGCTAAACCCGGATGCCCAAATGAAGGACAGCGGCGTGGAATGGCTGGGAAAGGTTCCCACCGCGTGGGCGGTGAAGCCGTTAAAACATCTCACTGAGTTCACGGCGGGAGGCACGCCCGACACGAACAATCCTGAATTGTGGTCAGATGTGGACGGTACACCTTGGGTATCGATCAGTGATATGAGCAACCGCGATACCGTTTCAACGTCCATGAAACTAGTGACAGAGGACGGACTACGGGATAAGAACTTGCGCGTCATGGGCGCTGGCACTGTCCTATTCGCCATGTATGCAAGCGTTGGAGAGGTAGCGATTCTTGAAATAGCCGCTGCTTCAAATCAGGCAATTCTGGGACTTACCCCGAAACCAAATCAGGCTGAGACAAAGTTTCTGTTCTACGCCCTGAAGGCTATCAACAAGTGGCTCCCGTCTCTTTATCGAAGCAGTACGCAGAATAACCTCAATGCGGAGCAGGTGGGCAATTTTCGCATACCGACTCCTTCGCTTGATGAGCAGCAGGAAATCGCAGGATACCTCGACTTTGAGACTGCCGAGATCGACGCTGCCATAGCGGACGCCAAGGAAGCCATTGAGCTGTCCAAGGAGCGCCGTGCCGCTCTCATTTCGGCTGCGGTGACTGGCAAGATCGACGTTCGGAACCACATTACTGCTGAGCTGGGGGCTGCATAGTTATGGCGTTGTACAACGAGGTTGAGTTCGAGGAGGGCATCGCTGAGTACCTGCACGCTCACGGGTGGCTGTACTCCGAGAACGGGACCGGTTACGACAAGGACCTCGCGCTGTTCCCCGAGGATGTGCGCGGATGGCTAGCGGACACCCAGCCGGACGAGCTTGAGAAGATCGTCAAGCCCACAGACTCCCCAGAGGTGCAGAACAAATCCTTCAAACGCGTGCTTACGCGACTGGTCAAGGTGCTGGATACCTCGTTGGAAACTGGCGGGGGCACGCTCGCTGTGCTTCGTAATGGTTTCAAAGTGACCCCGGCGTCATTCCGCATGTCCCAGTTGAAGCCCAACGACAACAAGAACCCCAAGACCACCGCTGACTACGAGAAGACGCGGCTGCGCGTGATGCGGCAGGTCTACTACTCCACCAGTAACCAGAACAGCGTCGATCTGGTCTTCTTCGTGAACGGTCTCCCCGTTGGGACCATGGAGCTGAAGACGGACTTCACCCAGACGGTGCAGGACGCCATGGAGCAGTACAAGAAGAACCGGCTTCCCGTGGATGCGGTAACTCGGAAGCGGGAGCCGCTGTTCTCGTTCGGGCACCGGGCGCTCGTGCACTTTGCCATGTCCAACGCCGAGTGCTTCATGACCACTCATTTGCAGGGTGCCAAGACCCGGTTCCTCCCGTTCAACATGGGCAATGACGGGCACAGGGGCAACCCGGTAAACCTGAGCGGTTCCGAGACTTCCTATATGTGGGAGCGGGTGCTTCAGCGTGACTCGTGGCTTACCATCATCAGCAAGTTCATGCATTTGCACGTGGAGAAGAAGGTCGACCCGATCACGGGCGAGAAGACCAAGGATGAGTCGTTGCTTTTTCCTCGCTTCCACCAATGGGAAGCGGTCAACCTGCTGGCAGACACCGCTGCCGCCGAAGGTCCGGGGCACCGGTACCTGATCCAGCACTCGGCTGGTTCGGGCAAGACGAACTCAATCGCGTGGACCGCACACCGGCTGAACTCCCTGCATGGTGTGGACGGCAACAAGATGTTCGATGCCGTGATCGTTATCAGCGACCGCAAGGTGCTCGACGGGCAATTGCAGGATGCCGTCAAGCAGCTTAACAAGGTGGATGGGGTCTTCGAAGCCATCACCTCAACTGGCGGCGCGAAGTCCAAGGCGCTATCCAAGGCACTTCTTGGCGGGACCCAGATCATCGGTGTCACGCTTCAGACGTTCCCTTTCGCATTGGACGAAATCGCCAAGAACAAGGGACTGAAGGGAAAATCGTTTGCCATCATCGCGGATGAGGCGCACAGCTCCCAGTCCGGCGACGCAGCCAAGAACCTCAAGAAGGTCCTGACCTCCGGCAACGACACCCCCGCCAAAGACGAGTTTGAGCCGGACACCGACCTTTCCACCGAAGACGTTCTGGCTGAAGAGATGAATAAGCGCGCGGAGAGCAAAAACCTGTCGTTCTTCGCCTTCACCGCAACGCCCAAAGCCAAGACGCTGGAGCTGTTCGGCAGGAAGAACGAGGCTGGGTTGCCCGCGCCGTTCCACCTGTACTCCATGCAGCAGGCGATCGAGGAAGGCTTCATCCTCGACGTACTCAAGAACTACACGCCCTACAAAATGGCATTCAAGCTCGCCCACAACGGGGTCGACTATGACTCCGATCAGACTACGATCGAGAAGTCTGAGGCGGTTAAGGAACTCATGCGCTGGGTGAAGCTGCACCCGCACAACATCAGCCAGAAGGTCGCTGTCATCGTGGAGCACTTCCGCTCCAACGTGCGCCACCACCTCGCCGGTCGTGCCAAGGCAATGGTCGTCACTGGCTCGCGCAAGGAAGCCGTCCGCTACAAGGTGGCTCTCGACAGGTACATTGCCGACAAGGGCTATAGGGACTTGGCGACACTCGTGGCGTTCTCGGGCGACATCATCGATAGCGAATCCGGAATCGGCAAGCTGAATGAGGATACGATGAACCCCGGTCTTCACGGGCGCGAGATTCCCAAGGCGTTCAAAACCGATGAGTACCAGATCATGCTCGTTGCCAACAAGTTCCAAACGGGCTTCGACCAGCCGCTGCTGGTCGCGATGTACGTGGACAAGAAGCTTTCAGGCATCACCGCCGTGCAGACGCTGTCGCGGCTGAACCGCGTCACTCCGGGTAAAGACCAGACGTTCATCATCGACTTTGTGAATGACCCAGCCGAAATCCTGTCCGCCTTCCAGCAGTATCACAAGGAAGCCGAACTCTCCGGGGTGACCGATCCCGACATCGTGCATGACCTTCAGACCAAGCTGGACAACTCCGGTATCTATGAGGTGAGCGAGGTCGAGCTGACGGCTGCTGCTTGGGTAGGTAAGTCCAGCCATGAGGCGCTGAAGGGTTTCGTTGCGCCCGCGCAGTCACGGTTTCGAGTCCGCTACCAGAAGGCTCGTGACGACAAGGACAAGACGGCACAGGATGCGCTGGACCTGTTCCGCAAGGACCTCGGCAGCTTCATCCGCGCTTACGATTTCCTGTCCCAGATCATCGACTATCAGGACACCGCGCTGGAGAAGCGGTCCATCTTCTACAAGCTGCTCGCGCGCGTCATCAGTTCGGAGAATCAGGACAGGGAAACTGTCGACCTGTCCGAGGTCGTGATGACCCACTACAAGCTCAAGAAGCAGGAACAGGCTGACCTAAAGCTGTCCAGCGAGGAATCCTTCCTGCTGGACCCGATGACGGCTGCTGGCAGCGGCGCAGCCCACGAAGCCGCAAAAGCCAAGTGGGCTGAAATCATCGAACAGATGAACACGTTCTTCGAGGGTTCTGGACTCTCCGATGCGGACCAGCTTTCCGTTGCTGAGAGCGTGATGAACAAGGCGATAGAGAATGCGACGTTGCGCGGGCAGGCGGCAGCCAACGGCAAGGCGGACTTTTACTCTTCGCCCAAGATTCTCACCACTGTTGAGGACTCCGTTATCGAGGCAGGGGAGCAGCACGCAAAGGGCATCGGCTGGGTCCTGTCATCCGACAAGGTAGGCGAAATGGTCGAACTGCTAAAGAAGATGGGGCTGTTCGAAAAGCTCCGAGACGAAGAGGCTGCGTAAGACTGGGGACTTATGCTGCCACGGTCGGTGCCGTCGCCGATCTAAAAGGCTAGTCTGCCGGAGATTCGCGCTCAGAACGCGCCCGTTAGCCGACGGGAAATGGACCATGAAGTAGAAACGGTCCTAAGGGACAACGAGGGGGGAACACAATGTCGTTGAGTCAAAGTGATTTTGATGCTCATGGAGTGTGGCACGCCGAGGAGACGACAACCAAACTCCTCGCTTCTACTGCCGACAGTCTCGTGGAGGACGCGGTAGCTGATGTGGAAACCATCGATCACATCCGCGCTGCCCTTGCCGATGTTCGCAGCATCGGCAGCATCGAGCCGTGGCGCATTCCCGACAATGCTGCCCCCTTGGATGCGTTGCTAAATGTGCTGGCATCCGTCCAATCCGAATTGTCGGCACTGAAGGAAGCTCCAACGGTGTCTCGCCAGATTCAACTGGAATCCGTGCTGGATCAGCTCGTTGCTGCACTCAAACCTTTTCCCCTTTTCCTCGTACAAACTGAGGTTGCTGTGGAGGCGAAGGAAGCGTTAAAGGCACAGCGCGAGTTTCTTAGGGGGACCGTTGAGTGGCTGCATCGTGGTGTCGGGGAATCCACTGACTCCGTGGAGAAGCTGCGAGAGATCATAGGCGCTGAGGAATCGAAGATTTCGGAGCAAGTGAAGCGGCTTGATGATGCACTGAACACGCAGAGCAACACATTCACAACTCGGGTGGCTGAGTGGAAACAGGAATCAGACAACGCTGCTGCCGCAATAGTCGCCACGGGTGACCAGCATCTTGCCGCGCTCATCGAGTTGGAGGAGAAGGCGCGAGACCTTTTGGATGCCACTTCCCGGCACACGATCTCCCATGGATACGGAACCTACGCCAAGAATCAGGAACGGGCAGCGTTCTGGTGGAGCGTGGGTGCAGTGGCAGCCGCCATTGGTGGGTTTGTATATCTTGCCTTCGTGCTGGCTGGCATGCATAGTGCATCAGTTCCAGAGACCATTGTGAAGGCTACTGTCTCATCGCTCGTTGTACTCGGCGCCGGGTTCATGTCGCACGAGTCTTCTGGCCACCGAAAAGAAGCACGTGATGCCAAACGAACGCAGCTCGACCTCAATGCGCTGGACCCGTTCCTGACTAAATTGGACGAAAGCGAAGCAAACGACCTCCGGCGTGAGTTTGCGCAGAAGATTTTTGGACGCCCACTAGCGAACGACAAGAGTCAGAAGCCGTACGAGTGGATTCTCGACAAGTTACCGGGGAACAAGAGGGCAACTAATGATGACGCACCGATCAGTGCATAGCTAGCTATCGCCAGCGTTCTGGCGGCGAGCCACAGCACTGACGTAGAAGTCAGTGGGTCCGCGTCGCACTGGTCTTCACGGGTACCTCTGCCGCTTCCTGAGCGATCACTAAGCTCGCCTCATGATGTCTTGTGTGACGGTCAGTTTGTTACGCTCGCATCAACGTCAGGTTTGTGCAACTCGTCGCCTGCTACACCGTGCCACCCGCCAGCGTCTCGCCGGGTATCGCCCACGATCCCGTGTCGTTGACGACGACCAAACGTGTGCGGGAATCTGACGTCGTCGCGATAGTAATCCGTCAGGGGTTCGTGCGATCGGTTTCGCCGCTGGTGGTTTCGGGTGTCGCCCTTGTTGTCGCTGGCTTTTTGCCCTAGTTGTCAGAACTCTGTCTAGGTAGCGTCATGCCCGGTCCTGGAACGGCATGCCTTTGAACCAAGGAACGAAAGCCCCACTTGATCTTCGGCAGGCACTTCTGTCTTCTTAGCCGTGTTGGCAGAGTACGCGGAACTAAGCCACGCGCCGGGATAGGCTGCCGATAGCAACTTTGATGCGCACTAGCTTGGGGGAGAAATGTCGCAGGTCACGAAATCAGGCGGATGGAAAAACGACCCGGTGGACGCCCGGTTCGCCCGTTATTGGGACGGCGATTGGACCGACGACAGAGTGACCTATCTTGAGTTGTCCGCTGCGACCGACCACCTTGGGCGCATTCCGGGACCAGAGTACTTCAAGCGAAACGAGTTGGTTTCACCCACGCCTACCGAAGAGGGGTGGTACCCGGATGCTTCGGATAGCACCAAGCGGCGCTACTGGGACGGCGCATGGGGGAAGGAATCCTACCCGCTGGCGTTCCTGTTGATGGTCGGCGGCGTCGACCAGTCCGAAGGGGCTGGCATTGTTCCCGCTGCACGTTTCGTTCCGCATAGAGAAAACCCTGACGAAATTGTCTGGTTTGACGGCACTCGGACAACCGGGTTCTACGGGACACCGGCGAACATTCTAGCAAACCTAGATTGGGCGTTTCGGAAGCGAGGGCTGGCAGTCCCGGAACGCGACCGGGTGGAAAGGCTCACCGATCCATCCTCGGTGGAGCTGGATGTGATCAACGAATACGTGGTTGCGGCTGATCAAGAGTCTGAAAGGCAGCGGCTGGAAGCTGCGGCGCGCGCCCGTGCAGCACGTCCAGTCATCCGCGAGCCCGAGGATTCTGCCCGCCCTGTGTCGAACCACGGGTTACCGGATGAACCCACGTCCAAGGGCTGGATTCAAGACCCGAACAATCCGGAATGCGTCATCTACTGGAACACCGCCATGTGGTCCAAACGCATGCGCAGCAGGGACATGGTTATCCATTTGCTCAATGAGTTGGATGAGGACCTTCCTGAAGCGTGGGACCTGAAGGCAGCCAGCAACACGCGCGTATTAGAGCTGTTCAGCAATACTTCGGCAAGAAGTTGGGGCGAGGCGGGGTGGTACATCGATCCGCAGCACAGTCTTGGGGATCGCAGGGTTCGTTACTGGGACGGTCGATGGACCGAACATGTCGCCGCAGACGCCGAGGGCTGGTATGACGACCCGATTGACCACGGAAACATCCGCTACTGGCACGGGGACGGCTGGACGGAACACGTTAAGAACAAGTCGTTCGAGCAGCTACAGCTCGATGCGAAGGAAGCGGCACGCTACGCAAGAAACCAAGCGGGCAAGAAGCTCGGCAGGGAGTTGCTCGGTATCGCACTCGGTGGAGCCACGCCCAGCGAGCGTAGTGCTAACAAGAATGCAGCGGCTGCCCAACGCCAGCGCGAATCCGATAAGTGGTATGCGGATCGAAGTCGAGATCGCGCCGACGCCGCCAGAAAAGAGCAGGAAAAGTTTTACCGGAAGCGCAACGGGTGGTGATAGAGCAAAATCTGCTGGTGACGCCACTGGCATCGAGCGGATTGATGACGCAGCCATAGCGATTACTTCGCCTCGGTCAGTGAGCTGTGCAGCAAATGCCCGACCTGCTGGTCTGTGGGCTGCGCGCTGCAGAAGGGCGGTCAACCGGTCATAGAATCAGTATTTTCCGCGTTTGAATATCATACCCCTCGGGGGTATCTAGGTTTTGCTTCTGATGCCATGTAGATTGGTCAGATTGTCAACTTGATTGTCTTGGGGGATAGCACAATGGGTACTGCACGAATTTTTGCTACAACAGCGTTGCTCATCGGTGCAGCATTGATGGCATCCCCTGCCCATGCGGCACCAGACGGCTGCTATGACGGTCTCGACGGGAAGCCAATTTGTACGCCGCATGTGGGACCGCCTCCGCCCCCGGACCATCTGCGCCCTGCTCCGCTTCCCCCGCCCGGACTCGACAACTCGCCGAATGAGTTCGTTCCTGCTCCAGCAGCTCCTGCCCCCGCCTATCAGGCTCCGGCACCTGCTCCGGCACCCGTCTACATCGCACCGGCGGCACCAGCACCGGTCTATGTCGCTCCTGCCCCGGCATACGTCCAGCCAGCAGCTCCGGTTTATGAGGTACCAGCCGCGCAAGCCCCTGCTGTAGTTGAAGCGACTGCTGCCCCGGTGAGCGTTCAGGGTGAGCCGGAGGCGACTGTTGCTCCTACAGTGGCTGCGATGCCGTCAGTAGCTCCCGTGGCAACGCCTAGTAGTGAAGCGGTGGTGGCTCGAGATGATCAGGCTGCCATCGAGGCGGCACCGGTAGCATCCAGTGCTCCCGATTCCACCCCCGTCGTCGTGGCTGCCGCATCAGTCATCGTGCTTGGCGGGGTCGCATGGTTGGTTCTCCGTTCGGGTCCCGGCGTCGCTGGCATCAGGGGGCTCGCGCGCGGACTGCTTCGCCGCTAGCCCTGACAGCAAAACACCCCGGCACTCATCATGGATGCCGGGGTGTTCTGCTGTTTGTTGTTAGAGCCAGCCGTCCGCGACGGATGTGGGCACTGTCTCCGGCAGCTCAATGATCGGAAGCCGAATAAACACGTCCCGATCATCGAGCAGGTCCATTTCCGAAGAGCGTCCCGATTGGAAGCCGAATCCCCGAATCCCACACGTACTCCAGCTCCCGCCTTGGACCAATCATCGACAGTCGACGACGGCGTCATGCTTTCGAGCTTGAGTACCGGGCTGACCTTCCCTTTTTCAATGATGCAGAAGTAGCGCCCGACATGATCCTTAGATAGCTGTCCCACCGTGAGCTTGTACTCGCGGAGAAGTTCGTTGGTCATCAGAGTGCGCCTTCTGCCAGTGACGACGCGATTCCGTCTTCCAACGCGACCATGACTCTGGCTGGCATACCCTTTGTGAGGTCGTAGTCTGCGTCCGCGATGTCCTCCCAGTCCATATCATCGTCAGGCTCCCACAACGGGACGTAGCTGCCGTCTCTACTTCCGGCGGGGACGAGTAGCCTTCGAGATCACTTACGTTCTGTACGACGCCATAGGCATTCACCACTAGGGACCCGTTGCTCGCCGCGAATTAGCTGCCAGCACGATAGGCGAAGATGTCGAGGGGGCTATTCAGCACTCGACCACGGCGTGGCTTCCTGTAGATCACCTTGGCTCGGACAACTCGTGCGTCTTCGAGATCATCAGCACTTCGCTCGGTATCTCCGGTCGAATAGGTCAGCGTCTCGGCATCCATGACCAACCCGGCGACGGTCGAATCATCAAGGTTCTGCTGAACTCATCGCGCAAGTGACCCTGCACCCACTCGTCAACCTCTAGGCGCGATTCCGGAGGTGAGAACCGGACCGATGTCTCGAACTCTCGATCGCCCTCGCGTAGATCGCTCATCAGAGTGCTCCATCTACTAGTGCTGGTGAGCCGCCGGACTTTAGGTTCTTCCGCTCGATGCGACGACGGTTCGACGCGAGTATTGCGTCCCGCCAGACATCGAACTCGTACGGTCCTTCAACTATCAGGGACGCATCGTGATTGTCGTACGCCCAGTAGTAGGACCCAAGCGACGAAGGAAGCTCGAAGATCGTGAAGTGCTTATGCACGTGGTGTACGACCGCGCGGACATGCATGATCCTGCTCATCGGTTCCACCGCCAGCCCTGTGCCTCGAACTGTGCGGACAACTCCGAGACCGACTCACCGAACACGCGGAGTGCAGGACGCTCACGGGGCGATGAGTACCGGGTGATCGGGTGCTCATGGTCCGGGTGGTTGACCAACACGTAGTAGGTCTCGTCCTCCAGCTCGACCGTGACGACCAAGCCACCGCCGACGTACTCGCGTGCGATCTGCTTGTTCATCAGAGGTTCCCATCCACTCGTGCACATGAACCTTGAGCGCCGTCCTTGAGTCCTTCGCGGTACGCCTTCGCGCCGACAGCAGTCATCTTCTCGTTGGCGATTTTCCGCATCCGTTCGAACTCCGCGTGCGTCATAATGATGTCACCTGTGCTCGGATCAATGACAACTGGGATCGCATTGTTCAAAAAGACCAATGGTGTATGAGTGCTCATCTTGATGCACCGTCCTGACTCGTCACCGGTGGTAGCCAGAGGATAGTCACGGGCAAATAATCGTCTAGGGCGTTTCCGTGAAAGCTCCCCGTCTCGAACCACTTGCCGTTGCACTTCTTGAGTGCCGATGCCGTCCGCGACCATTTCGATAGGACGATGGCATGCTCGGGAAGCTCGACCGCCTCGCCCCGAAATTCGATGACATCGCCAACTGCTAGCACCTTCTGCTTGACCGGCGGCAACCACGACACGGTCACTGGCAGCAGGTCTTTTATCGGAACGTTGTTGACCGAACCTGTCCATTTACCCGTCCTGTTGTGGACCTGCAACACGAAAGGCGCACTCGGTTCCTCCGGGTTCGGAGCAGAGCAAGTCGCGGTCTTAGGCAGCCCACGTACGTCCTCCACCGTCGTCAGGATGTCACCCAACTCATAGACGCGGGGCGGTGTCAGCTCATCAACGCAAACAACTTCGAAGATGTCTGCAAGGTTGCCGCTGTCCTTCAGTCCATGGACATACCCGGCGTAGACATCCGGCAGCATTTCAAGAATCGGCTTGCTCATGCTGCACCGCCGTCAACGATGTCGCGAATGAAATCAGCGCAAGCAACAAAGGCGCTCTTGTCCACGCGATAGGTGTGCACGTTTCCGGAAGAGGTGAACGAAACCAATCCCAACATGCGCATCAGTGAAAGGTGCTGGCTGATAGTTGTTTGTGGGAAGTCCGGAAGCGCTTCGCACAATTCAGTCACCGTCATAGGACTGGCGGACAGTTGGCGCACGATAAGAATCCGCGTCGGGTTGGACAAGGCTTTCAGGCAATCGTTGGTCAATACTGGCGGGGTAGGCAACAACATGGCACGCTCCAATGGAAGTAGTGGAATGTTCCAATGGATGTGCCAGCCGTCCGGTGGCTTTGATGGTGCGCGAACAATACTGCCGTTCTGTACTCGCGTCCGGACCCGACCGAGTTTCGATTCCCATTCCTAACTACATTCTAGTATGCAAATGCACGAATGTTTATTGTTGAATTTAGGTTTGTGCCAAGAGCTAAAGCCAGCCTTCTGCCACCGCCGCGATGACATCACCATTCACAACTGACTCCCGTTCGAACTCCCGGCGATTCAATTGCGTGCACCCCGCGCACTGATAACCGCTGCTCTCACTGCAATTCCGCAAGTGATCATTCAATAACTCATCTGACCATCGCCGTGCGATCTCTGCTGTCGGCGTGACTCTCAAAGCGCGCCTTCTGCAAGAGCCTGTGCGCCGCCAGCAGCCACTGACTTAGCCTCCAGTCGGTTGCGAAGGAAAAGCTCACGAGCCTTGCCATAGGAATCCCGACGGTAGGAAACCTCGGTGGTGACCGCGCCGTGAATTGCCATCGCTTCACGAACTGCGCGCATAGCCCGTGACGGGGAAACAAAGGCGTGCTCAAATGGCTTTGTCGTGTTCGCCCCGCCGTTAGGACTCAGAAGGGCAACGAACGGTTGATCATCCGTGACACCGAAACGAACCTCCGGCAATTGTGCATATGGCACGACGATCGCAACGTTGTCGAGTTTGTCCAGCACCGCGCGGATTTGCTTGGGCGAAGCTCCTTCGAGACCGCCGCCGGACATCAACAGCTCAATGAGTGTATTCACTGGACCTCACGGTCGTAGACATAGACCCACTGCGTTCCGTTGGCAATGGATCGGTCGAGGTCGAGAGCGTATAAGCCTCGGGACGGGGGCATACAGTCGCAAACCTCATCATCGTCGTGCCCTTCGGCATCCTCATAGTCGGCACCACAGCAAAGTTTTCCATGATGCACTGCTGCTATGAACTGTGTAGGTGGCGCAGTCGCGTAGATGTCATCGAAGGTAAAGCCGTCTGCCGGACCAAGCAGGCAAACCTGTTCTGCTGTGACTGCGGGAAGTGTCATGAGCCGGAGGCTACTACCGACCACCGACATTCATCGCCGCCACCGCTCTGCCGCGCGCAGCGCCGCCCTGACGACCGGGGACAAGTTAGAGGGGGATGGACCGCTTGTGTTCGCGTCCACTTCCACTCAACCCCATGACACCGCAGGCGGGAAGCGACGTTTCCGCCTTGACGGACCTGATGTCCACCAGACGGATATCAGGTCCGGCGGACAGATCGACCCAAAAGGGAAAGAAGGGACAATGGAGAGGCAACGGGGATGACGACGCTAACGGGCATATACCCGGTACTCGAAGTTTCATATACATCCAAACCGGCACCCTGATACCCCCCAGGGGTATGTTCCAAACGTTAGCGCCCAAGACGATCCTCTCCGCCACTGCTCACTGACCCAGAACCAAGGGTAGGGACGTGCTCCCAGCAGTTTCCCACCAGCAACACGTCCTACAATTTGTTGACCTCACAGAGGCTTAGAGCGTTCCAGCCCTCCGAGCCTCCAGCCACTCACGTGGGATCGATGTCATCGAACCTGACGCCATCAGCCCATTCATCACGTTGATCTCTCATGCGTAGTTCTCGACATGATCCTCCAGCGTGATCTCGTCGGACATCATGGCGTTCACACTCTCATCAATGCGAACGAACGCGGCAAGATAGGCGAGGTCAGCAGCGGTTCTGCTCGCGAGTCCGGCAACATAACGGGGACGGCGAGCATGCGGGTCAGAAGCGATCCGGGGAATCTCCACCGGCGTCACCGGAGCCAACAACTCATCGAACTGTGCCAGTGGTGACAGCGCTTCGAAGGCAGCAACTTCACCGGGTGCCACTGATGTCAGGTGACAAACTAATGGCTCGAAGCGCGACGTGATCTGGACTGCGCGGCGTTCAATGCGAGCGTCACGTACTGGATTCTCGGAGGCAACTACATCCGTTGCTCGCTTCTCGATTTCGGCGACCTCATCAGCGGTGAACATTGTCTTGAGTTCCGAATTGAACTGTTCCATGGGGCTTTCCTAATGATTGTCATTGCAGTGGATGCGGAAGCTGAGTGGGCTTCTGCGGGGCTAAAAATGTGGGAGCGGAGCCGCCGTACGGGTTTCTAAGAGCCTCAAAAGCGCTTCAAGGCATTGGCACCCCAGAACTTCAAATGAATCTCCCCACGAGCCAGCCAGCTAAGCGGAACGTAGTTCTGAATCTGCTTGTCCCGCACGTTCTTGCCAGCCTTAGCGAAATAGCAGGTCATTTGGTTCACAGCGTCGTAGTACGAGTCCGGGTATTCCCCACGCTCACCCCTCTTCGGAGAATGAGTCATGCTGCGCTTCTTCGGGTTTGGAGTATTGGTGATGTCTCTGATCGTTGCCTCCAGCCACTCAGCAGGGGTCAGCCCATTGAAGTCCTTAGCAAACTGTGACTTCCTGCTGTGAGCACTACGGGTCTGCGGCTCATTCAAGTTGAAGTGCATGTGAGCGAAACCGTTAGTCGCATGCTTCCTGACCATCTTCGACTTTGCTGCCGGAACGAACTCGGTCTTCCAGATGCAAGACATCTTTACACTGAATGCAGACTCGAACCGTTCGAACAGTGACTTCCTGATGTTGTACAGGTCCCTGCCAGTCAGTAGGTCCATTCCTTCCTCGACCAGCATCACAGTCCACATAACCCGGTTCCCATCAGCAAGGATTGGTTCCATATTCAAAGTGCCAGTCTTTGGAGAACCATCTTTGTTGCGAGCCTGATACTTGTTGCGCATCGCCCGGATTGCATCAGTATCGAAATGGGTAGTCACCTTGTCACCCTGTTCCCGGTACGAAGCAAGGATCGTATCGAGGGCATCCAGCTTGCGGGACGGGGTCTTCTCATCCTGCTCTCCGGCTGCTGCAACATCATTCTGCAACAGACCGAAGGAATCAGTCCGAGGAACAGAAGGCAACCATTCCGCTGGCATCGGAAGGACAACATCCTGAACCAGAGACAAAGAGGAAACACAGTGAGTCGTG
This sequence comes from Arthrobacter sp. UYCo732, assembly GCF_040547265.1. Lineage (NCBI taxonomy): Bacteria > Bacillati > Actinomycetota > Actinomycetes > Micrococcales > Micrococcaceae > Arthrobacter > Arthrobacter sp. UYCo732. The sequence goes on from NZ_JBEPPJ010000003.1 coordinate 87,362, forward strand.
CTGCTGCTCTGAGTGTTGTTCTTGAGAGTGAATGAAGCCTGCTTGCTGCGCTGTGAAGCCCCCTTAATAGTCGTTGCGGAATCGGAGACAACGGCGGTCCCGGCAATTTCCCCGGAATCTAGGGGATTATCGAAAGAAAGCGCTGACAGCCTTGTTGACTTTTCTGCTCCGCTGAGAAGAGGTCCATTAGCTTCGCTGATAAGACGCTTGTAAATGGTGCTCGTACCACGCTTCATGAACGGGATCAGCGGTACTTCATTGTTAGCAATAGCATCGGAGAAGCCAGCGATATCGAGAGATGAGAAGCTGCCATGAGCTTCAACAATGGCGGGGATGTACAAGTGCAATGCAGCGTCAATGATGACAACGCGCTCAGCGGTACCGTCGGTAACGGCAAGCTTTTCAATCAGACTCTCAATAGCTGCATCGAAGGTATCGAAGGCGGGTGTTTCGGAAACTGGATATTCGAGGCTTGAAGCGCTCATAACGGGGCACCCCTTCCGGGGAAACTTTCGGGGAACGTGGTGGGGGTTTCCAGCGGGGGAACGGAGTGAACTCGGAACGTTCCCCCGCTGACGGGTCGTGCTGGTGGTGCTGTCTGTTAGGCGGCGAACCGTGGGCGGCGTGAACGTTCACTGCCGCAAGCGATGCAGTCGCGGCGAGGCGTCCCTGTCTGACCGATGAGGATACGCGTGTTCACCGCGTCATATTGATGACCGGCAGGGCAGCGGGTCTTGGCTGCATTCACCGCGCCCAGCCCACCCGATCGGAGGATGTTCACGCGCTGACCGCCTCAAAGTGCTCTGGGTTGACGCAAAGAACGTGCGTGCACTCGCTGCGATCCGTGCATGTCTCGGGGCTATGGCAGATGTGATCGCATTGGAATCCCTTGGGAATCTTGAATCCGACAGCAATCTCCAAAACTCGCTTGTGTGCAGAGGTCTTGATCCACCCGCGCTGAGGTGCCGCACCCACCGATCCACAACCGTTGTCGTACTGATCCCCGGACCAGTGGATGCACCCGTCATACTCAGCGGCTAATAGGTCGGCAACGTGGTTCAGCGTGGGGCGTAGGATTGCCTTCTTCGTTTCCATCAAATTCAGCGCCGTCGTGCGGAGGTTTGCGATAGCGACTGCGCGGTCCAGAGGCGGGAAAGGGAGGAACTCATCCTCGGGAAAGCTGGCTGCAAATGTGCGAAACTCGGCGCGGTACAGGTTCAGCAGCGGAGTTGCGGACGGCTTCTGAATTGGAGTCAGTCCGTTTGACGGAGTGGGGAGAGCGGGGATAGATTCATCCATGATGTAACTCGCATTCAAATTGATAGCATGGGTGTGGTGCATCGAAATTTGGCATGACGCTTGCGTGCGTCAGCCGCTGAGGCTGATTCGTTCACCCGTTCGGAGCGGGTGCCGGTCAGCCTTTCTAGCTCGTTTTGATGTGGGTTGTCTGGTGCCGAATCTTGGCTTTGCGGCGGTTTGCCAGAAGCAGCTCCTCGTCATCTGTCGCGGTGATGTACACGTGGTCCGTGCCTCCCGCTCCGTAGCTCGTGCGCTTCGCCGGTGCGGTCCCAAACGCCTCCAGCGCCCACTTGCCGCCCTCCCGGACGATTCGCGCCCATGCGGCGCTTCGTCGCCACTTGCTGCTGTTGGGGAGCCGGTGAGGGTCGATCCCAACGACAATCCTTCGGGGGTCGTCCCCGGCAACTCCGAGCTTCCTTGCGATGGCATTAGCGCGCTGAGCAGATGCCTTCAGAGTCTTCAGTTCAATCGCTAGCGTGCCCGATGCCTGTGCCGAATCCAAGAACGCTTCGATGGTCTTCGTGGCTGTCAATGGGATTGTTTTCATTTCATCTACCGCTTTCTGCTGTGGTTTTTAGTGCTCTGTATGCGATGAGTTCTGCCCTATTCGCTGCGTATCGCGCTCTTGCCTTGGCTCGCAATGCTTCTGCGTTGGCTCGGTAGTACCGCTTTAGATAGACCTTGTGGCACTCACCGCAGTCCTCCTCGCTTGCTGGTCTGACGTGTCCGTGGATGCAAACTTTCATGGCACCTCATTTCATGGGAGTAGTAGTTAATCTTGGCTTGAATATTGCATTCAGTTTTCAAACATCGAGCCTTTCCAAGACGTTCTCGGTGGCTATACATACAACGCTAAGCTATGAATCTTCATAGCGGACGAGCTGTTTTCCGGAAGCGAACACCAGCGGTGGAAAGCCGGTGCCGGAAACGCTCAAGGCATCATTCTGAATTGTGTCAATAGTGTTGACACAAACTTCCGCGCCAACCTTAGGAAGCGGGGGCAATATCGAAACAGGAATGATCCGGTCGCCTTTCCCCGCCAGCATCAGGGTGCCGGATTTGATGTGACTCATCTCGCATTGAGTAGAAAAGAACCATTCGCCGTTTGGCTGAAACAGCCAGCTCCGACGTGCTATCAGTGACGGGGACAGCGGATTCACCGCCCCGGAATGTCAGTGCCCGTACATACTCTTCCCCTATCTGGATAACCAACAGGGGGAGCAGCAGTGGCACCGAGAGCAGCTAAAGGCAACGGAAGCATCAGTCAGGCGGCGAATGGTTCATGGCGTGGATATGTCACCGTCGATGGGAAGCGCCGGACATTTACTGCATCAACAAAGCAGGAAGCAGATCAGAAGCGCCGGGACTTAATGAAGCAGCGTGACAGCGGTCGACTCTCGACCGGGAAGATTCCCACTTTGAACGTATGGCTGGAGCGATGGTTAGAGATCAGGAATCACAAGCCGAGCACAGCCGCAGGATACCGGCAGTCAATTCGCCTCTACATACAGCCCGCCATCGGGCATTTGCGGCTGGATAAACTAAATCCCGAGCACGTAGAGGACCTGCTCGCGGGGATGGCTAAGAAGGGAATCAGCGGCTCCGGGCGGCATCAGACCTACAGCATCATTCGGGCGAGCCTCGCTGAAGCAGCACGGCGCGGACACGTTCAGCGGAACGTCGCCGCGATCATCTCCGCGCCAAAGGTACCCAAGGTGAAGGCAAAGTCTCTGAGCGACGGCGATGTCGACGCGATCCTCGCAGCAGCCACAGGAACCCCGCTCGAAGCGCGCTGGCACCTGTCCCTTCTATTGGGGCTGCGACCGGGCGAAGTCACCGGACTGGAATGGAAGGATGTTGACCTTAAGAAGGGACAGCTCCATGTGCGACAGCAGTTGCAGCAGAACCGCGATCTTGGACTGATCATCGTTGAGACTCCGAAGTCGACGGCGGGGGACAGGGTCATCCCATTGCCCGCGTACCTGATCGACATGTTGCGCAAGCACCGGAAGAACGAGGCGAAGAAACTGCTCGAACTTGGGGACCGCCGGATCGTTTGGTCCTATCAGGGGCACACGCCGTCGTTCGTATTCACTATGAAGCACGGTCAGCCGCTACGACCGAGAGACGATGACGACGTGTGGCGCGACCTTCTCGCCAAGGCAAAGGTTCCGTTCACTCGTCGGTATACGGCACGCCACACGGCAGCCAGCTCGATGATCGCTTCTGCCATCGATGTTGCTACTGTTTCCGAGACGCTCGGTCATCATTCACCGGGCTTCACCATGTCGACATACGTCCACTCCATCGACGAACGCAAGGTTGGACTGGCTGACATGATTGACCGTCGGATCACTAGCACAGGGGTCTGACAGTAAGCCCAATACGCTTATCCCTATAAAACGCTTATCCTGTAGAACGTCACCCGGAGCGGCTCGAAGCAACTCGACCCCGCCCCGCAGGCGATGCGCCCCAGTAGCCCAATTGGCAGAGGCAGCGGACTTAAAATCCGCGTGTTGTGGGTTCGAGTCCCACCTGGGGTACACATTTTCCCTTCCGCGCACCTTCCAGTCCCCGCTTCCCGGGCCTCCCGCGCCCCATCCATACAGCAACGGACCACCGGGTCCGTTGATTTCGCATATGCAACTACTGTTATGAGGATGTGACCTAAGTCACTTATATCCGCAGCGGATATGCACTAGCTTGAACCTAAATCAGATCCCCTGATCTGACCCTGAATCCGGACCGGGCCACGCCAAGGCCCATGGATGTGTTCTGCGACACAAGTTAGGTAGTAGTCTCAGGAAACTAATTCGGAAGTACGCGCAACTGCCTCGGTGATCCGCAGCAGTCGAGATAATCCGGCTCGGAAGGTAAATAAATGTACCGAAAAAAAGTCATCACCTCGTGGGCGGCGGCGGCCACCCTTACCCTCGCACTCTCAGCCTGCGCCAATCAGGCGGGGCCCACCACGACTGACACATCTGGAGCCGCAGGCAAGGTGAATATAAAGTCGATCTCCAAGGTGGACGTGCCCAGCGGTGCTGTTCTCCCGAAGGGCGACGGCAAGGCCACCTGCGCCGCAACCACAACGTTGGCCTACGCGGGCGCGCAGACGGGGGCAAACGCACAACTGGGCATCAACATCTTCAATGGCATCCAGCTGGCCATCAACCAGCACAATGCCGCGAATCCCGGCTGCCAGGTCCAGTTCAAGAAGTTTGACACTGAAGGCGACCCCAACAAAGCCACGGGCCCTGTCACCCAGATGGTCAGTGAAGCAGAAATCGTGGGTGTCATCGGTCTGCCCTTCTCCGGGGAGTCGAAGGCCACCGGCAATATTTTCGAGCAAAAGGGCCTTGTCCACATCACGCCTTCGGCTACCAACCCCGGCCTGACGGGGAATGGCTGGACCACCTTCTTCCGGGGTCTGGGTAACGATGCCGTGCAGGGCCCGGCCGCGGCCAAGTTCCTGACCGGCAAGCTGGGCGCGAAGAAGGTTTACCTCGTCCAGGACGATTCCGACTACGGCATCGGCCTCGGCACGTCGACTTCCGCCGGGCTGGGCAGCGCACTGGTCGGGACCGAGAAGGTAACCACTGGTCAGAAAGACTTCTCGGCTGTCATCTCGAAGATCATGAACGCCAAGGCCGATGCGGTGTTCTACTCGGGCTACTACGCCGAGGGCGCACCCTTCGATCAGCAACTTTCGGGCAAGGGCTTTACCGGCACCTTCGTCGCACCTGATGGTGTCAAGGATGATCAGTTCATCAAGCAGGCCGGTGACGCGTCCAGCAATTCCTACTTCACCTGCCCGTGCATCCCCGGCGAGCTCATTCCTGATTTCGCGTCGGCGTACAAGGAATTGTCCAAGGGGACGGAACCCGGAACGTATTCCATCGAAGGTTATGACGCTGCCACAGTGCTCCTGTCCGGCATTGATGCGGGCAAGCAATCACGCGCTGATCTGCTGGCTTGGGTCAAGGCCTACGACAAAGACGGCCTGAGCAAGCACTACAAGTGGGATGCGAAGGGTGAACTCCAGGCACCGACTGTCTACGGCTACAAAGTGGAGAACGGCAAGATCGTTCCGATCGGACCAATCGGCGAGTAATCGTCACTGGAAGAAAATGGGGGCTGTGGGGTCAGCGTTTGCCGACCTCACAGCCCTTTCCTGACCTATTGCTTGACAGGAAGTCCCATGCTGCCACTGCTCGTCCAATTACCGCCGATGGAAAACGACTGGATTTCCTTCGACGTTCCTTCGCTTATGCAAAACTTCTGGAGCGCGACGTTTGATGGCCTGACCTTCGGTGCTATCTATGCATTGGTCGCACTTGGTTACACCCTTGTGTATGGTGTCCTGAACCTCATCAACTTTGCCCACTCGGAAGTGTTCATCGTCGGCTGCTACGCAGTCTTTTTCACCCTGGGTGGGTTGGGATTCGGCCCTTCAGCCCCGCGGCTGGACATCTGGGCCATCATCCTGAACCTGCTGCTGGCGCTGGTAGTGGCGATGGTCGCGTCGGCGCTGACCGCCTTCGTCCTTGAGCGCGTCGCCTATAAACCACTCCGGAAGCGGAATGCTCCCCGCCTCGTGTTCCTGATCACGGCAATCGGAGCGTCATTCACCATCCAGTACCTAATTTACCTGTGGCGCGGCCCGAGCCCGGAGCTGGCGTTGACCATGTTCCGGCCCACACCGATATTTGACGTCTTCGGGACGATCGTGGATTCCCAGCAGCTGGTCATCATCATCGCTGCCGTCATCATGATGGTGGGCACAGAGCGTTTCATCCGGAAGTCCCGGACCGGGCGCGGTATCCGCGCGGTGGCCCAGGACCCGGACACGGCCACGCTGATGGGTGTCAACAAAGAGCGCATCATCATCACCACGTTTGTCATCGGCGGTCTGCTGGCCGGTGCGGCAGCACTATTCTACGTCATGAAGATTCCGTCAGGCGTCCAGTACAGCGGCGGTTTCGTGCTGGGCATCAAGGCGTTTGCGGCCGCGGTGCTGGGCGGTATTGGCAACGTCAGGGGCGCACTCCTGGGCGGTCTGCTTCTGGGCCTCATCGGCAATTATGGTCAGATCCTGCTCGGAAACTCGCAATGGACCGACGTCGTTGCATTCGTTGTTCTGGTGCTGGTCCTCCTGCTGCGTCCGCAGGGAATTCTCGGCAGTGCCCTGGGAAGGAGCAAAGCATGAGCATGACAGATGGACCCACACCGCTTCCAGAAGCGGCAGCAGCCCAGGCAGCTGCTGACCGCGAGGCCGTCGCGGCCGGACCCGGAAGCAGTGTAACGCCCGAAACACGGGGCCGACGCGGCATCTTTGGTTCCTGGGGTGAACGCTGGAACGCACTCCCGCGCCAGCAGCAATGGGCATTTCTGATAGTCGTCGTGATCCTCGCCTACATGCTGCCCCTGATCAATCCACCGATCATCACCACGGAGCCCGGCAACAATTTCGCCCTCGCTTGCTTTGACATGGCCAGGTTCGCACTGATTGCCGTGGGACTCAACGTAGTTGTTGGATATGCGGGCCTGCTGGACCTCGGCTACGTAGCCTTCTTCGCCGTTGGCTCCTACTGTGCCGCGATGCTCACCAGTCCGGACTCGCCATTCCTGCACATTCCGTACCTGTGGACCATCCCGATTGCCATGGCGGTCACCATGTTCTTCGGAGTAGTGCTCGGCGTCCCAACCCTGCGCCTCCGGGGGGACTACCTGGCCATCGTCACCCTTGGGTTCGGCGAAATTGTTCGCATCCTTGCCACGATCATCCCGGCCATGAAAGGCCAAGTGGGCTTTCAGAATGTGGGCCACCCGCCCGGGACAGAAGCCGACGGAACCCCGATCTTCTCGAATTCCAACGGCGTGCCGTGGTACTGGCTTACGCTGACCATCATCATCATCATCACGCTCCTTGTGGGTAACCTTGAACGCAGCCGCGTGGGCCGCGCCTGGATCGCCATTCGGGAGGACGAGGACGCCGCGGAAATCATGGGCGTGCCAACCTTCAAGTACAAGGTGTGGGCGTTTGCCATCGGGGCGGCCATCGGTGGCCTCTCAGGCGCCCTGTTTGCGGGGCAGGTGGGCTTCGTGAACAACCAGAAGTTCGACGTCACCACGTCCATCCTGTTTCTGGCCGCCGTTGTCCTCGGCGGCGCCGGCAACAAGGTTGGAGCCATTATCGGCGGGGCCCTTGTGAGCTATATTCCGCTGCGCTTCACCGCCATCGCTGAGTACAAGTACCTCATCTTCGGCATTGCCCTCGTGCTCATCATGATCTTCCGGTCCCAGGGCCTCTTCCCGGCCCGCCAGCGGCTGCTTGCCTACGGGCGGCTGGCCTATCAAAGGGTTGCCAAACAGGACAGCGCCGGTCTGTCGTCGTCCGGAGAGCCGCCGGCCCGTGGCCCGGGGCAGAACCAGGACCGTGAGAAAGGAATCCAGGCATGAGCGAGGACAGCAGGTTGCCTGCCGGGGCACAAGGCGCCGCGGAGACTCAAGCAACCCCCCAGGCCGGTCCCGACGTCGCTGCTCTGACGGAGGCCGGAGTGGAGCAGGATTTAGCCGAAATGGTTGCACCGGACCGCGATATTGCGGCCAAAGTAGGTGAGAACCTGGTTGAGGTTAAAGACCTCACCATCAAATTCGGCGGCCTCGTGGCGCTGGACAACATAAGTTTCAACATCAAGCGCGGCGAAATCCTTGGACTGATCGGACCTAACGGAGCCGGGAAGACCACCTGCTTCAATGCCATGACGGGGGTCTACAGGCCGACCAGCGGCCAAGTGGTACTCGAAGGCCAGGTCCTCAACGGGTTGAAACAGCACAAGATCACCAGGCTGGGGCTGTCCCGCACGTTTCAGAACATTCGCCTGTTCGGCGAGATGACGGCCCTCGAAAATGTTGTGGTGGGCCTGGACGCCCGGCACCGGACGAGCGTCGGGGGAGCGCTGCTGAGGCTGCCCACGCATGTCCGTGAGGAGAAATCGGCGATTGAGCGGGGCATGGCACTGTTGGATTTTGTGGGTATCGCAGACCACGCGCATTTCCTCGCCCGCCACCTTCCCTACGGCTACCAACGCCGCTTGGAGATTGCCCGCGCGCTCGCGACGGATCCGAAGGTCCTGTGCCTGGACGAGCCGGCGGCTGGGTTTAATCCGGCTGAAAAGGAGGAGTTGATGGCGCTCATCCGCACCATCCGCGATGAAGGGTATACCGTCCTGCTCATTGAGCACGATATGAAACTGGTCATGGGGGTGACGGACCGGATCGTTGTCCTGGAGTTCGGCAAGAAGATTGCCGACGGCCTGCCACGAGCCATCCGAGAAGACCCGCGGGTTGTTTCGGCCTACCTGGGGGAGCCCGAAGATGACGTTGCTTGAGGTCGAAGGGATCTCCGTTCACTACGGACGCATCCGGGCCATCCGGAACATGTCGTTCACCGTCAACGAGGGGGAAGTTGTTTCGCTGATCGGGGCAAACGGGGCAGGCAAAACAACCACCATGAGGACAATCTCCGGGATCCTCAACCCCACCGCAGGAAAAATCACTTTTGCCGGTGAGGACATCACGCGGATGAAGGCCCACATCCGTGTTGTCCGCGGCATCTCACAGGCTCCCGAGGGGCGCGGGATCTTCCCCGGCATGACCGTCATGGAAAACCTGGATATGGGCACGTTTGGCAGGAAGGCCAGGGCAGGCGTCCCGCAGGACCTGGAACGGGTGTTTGACCTGTTTCCGCGGCTGAAGGAACGGATCAAGCAATACGGCGGCACCATGTCGGGCGGGGAACAGCAAATGCTGGCAATTGGCCGGGCCCTGATGTCCGATCCCAAACTGTTGTTGCTTGACGAGCCGTCCATGGGACTGGCACCGCAGTTCATCCGCCAGATCTTCAAGATCATCAAGGAGATCAACAAACAGGGGACCACCGTGCTGATGGTCGAGCAGAACGCCAACCAGGCACTGGCGGGCGCCCACCGTGCCTTTGTCCTTGAAACGGGGGAGATCACCCACAGCGGCACCGGGCGGGAATTGCTGGCGAATCCGGCCATCAAGGAGGCCTATCTGGGAGTGGGTTGAGGAAACCTGCTGCATCACGGTTGGGTTTCGGCGCAGTGCCAGAGGGAACTTATTGGACCCTGCGCGCGTAGATATTGGTAGCGTGGTTTGTAGTTCACGACTCAACCCTTTTACTTGGAGGACACCAGCAATGGCACTTGGCGGAAACCCGATCTTCAACGGAAAGAACTTCCGTGGAGCAACGCAGGCACCGCGTGTCCCGCAGGCGCCCTATGGACAGGCCCAGTATGGCCAGCAGCCGTTCGGACAGCCGTCCTACGGCCGCGCTCCCGGCCAGGTTATGGACGGCCAGGCCGGTTGGGGCCAGCAGCAGAACATGACGGATGCACAGCTGCAACAGATGTATAACCAGCCGGCCGCGGGCCCGGCGGACACCGGCCGGATGACGTACGACGACGTCATCGTCAAGACCGCCGCCTGCCTCGGAGTCCTGCTGGCCGGCGCGGCCGTGACGCTGTTCGTCAGCATGGGGCTCGCCAGCATCCTTATGATCGTCGGTGCCTTGGGCGGCTTCGTCCTGGCCATGGTGAACACGTTCAAGAAGCAGCCCTCACCGGCCCTGGTCCTTGCCTACGCTGGACTTGAAGGCCTGTTCCTGGGTGGACTCACCCGCGTGCTCGACCTGATGTATCCGGGAGTCGGCCTGCAAGCCGTTATCGGCACCCTGTCCGTGTTCACCGTGACGCTGCTGCTGTTCAAGAGCGGCAAGGTGCGCGCCACGCCTAAGGCCATGAAGTTCTTTATGATCGCCTTGGTGGGTTATGCCCTCTTCTCCGTGGTCAACCTCATCATGATGCTCACCGGGCTGACTACCGAACCCTTTGGCCTGCGTAGCGGCATCATTGGCGTGGTGATCGGTATCCTGGCCATCGGCTTGGCTGCATTCTCCCTGGTGATGGACTTCACCAGTATAGAAGCGGGCGTCCAGAGCGGCGCACCCCGGCGCTTTTCCTGGACCGCGGCCTTCGGCCTGACGGTCACGCTGGTCTGGCTCTACGTGGAGATCATCCGCCTGCTGGCGATTCTGCGCGGCGACGACTAACGCCCGCGGCGACGTCCGCCGTCGTACTTTTCAACGCAGCTGAAGGGTCTCCCGCCTGTGCATCGCGCACAGGCGGGAGCCCCTTCTGGCGCTGCAGCTCCGAGACGCGCATGGCTCCGGTAGCCGGGGTCACCGTGAAAATCTCAGGAGCCGTGTAACAGGCCTCAGAAAAGGCGCGTACGCAGGGTGACGCCGATGTCTGCTCCCCGGTTCTCGAACGGAAACACCGGGCGGATCCCGGCAAATTTGCTGAGGGCCTCAGCGCGGTGTCCCCAGGGTTCCACCACCGTGCGACGGGAATCGGTTTTGGAACACCACAACGTCGTCGTCAGGAGCCGGGATCACCGACGGATTGTCCGCGGTCGTGGGGCAGATGGGGCACTGCTCTGTGAGCGGCAGATGCATGCGGGTCTGCCGGTGCGCCGCAACTGCCACCCATTCGGCGGAATCGATCATCTCAAAAAAGAATGGATTCAAACAAAATATAACAAAAGGCGGTGATGGCAGGACCGTCCAGCCACCTGTACGGTGGTGCCCATGACTTCGAGCACAACCCCGGACGCCAATGTTCCGTCCGGTTTCCAGACGTACGCCACCGGCAGGCAGTATGAGATCCGCAGGGGTGATGCCCTGGCAGTGGTGACTGAGCTCGCGGCGGGCCTGCGGCTCTACAGCAAGGCCGGCGTGCAGCTGACCGAGACCTATGGTGATGCCGAGATTTCCCCCGGGGCCGCCGGAATCACCCTCGCCCCCTGGGCAAACAGGGTGGAGGACGGGGTCTGGTACTTGGACGGGAAGAAGCAGCAGCTCGACATTACGGAGGTTTCCCGGAACAACGCCAGCCATGGCTTGCTCCGCAACTCCGCCTACAACCTCGTGGACGAGTCGCAGTATTCGGTGACCCTTGAAGCGGCAGTATTTCCCCAGCATGGCTACCCTTTCCTGGTGCGGCACCGGGTGCAGTACCTTCTGGCTGAAGATCAGGGCCTGGAAGTCCGCCAGACGTTGATCAACGGTTCCAAAGCGCCGGCTCCGTTCGTTCTTGGGGCCCACCCGTACCTGCGGCTCGGTGAAGTGGACATGGACGATCTCACCCTGACTGTCGCCGCCGACACCCGGCTCGTGGCGGACGAGCGGCTGATTCCGCGCAGCTCGGAGCCTGTCGCCGGCGACAGCGATTTCCGCTCCGGCCAGCGTGTGGGGGACCTTGATATCGACGTCGCCCTGACAGACCTCGCGTTCGACGGCGGTTCGGCCCGCCACACGCTGAGCGCGTCCGACGGCCGCTGCGTAACGCTGTGGCAGGACGAGGCCTGCCGCTACGTCCACGTCTTCGTCACAACCCAGCTGCCGGGCAGGCCCAAGGCGGTGGCCATCGAACCCATGACCGGTCCGGCCAACGCCTTCAATTCAGGTGACGGACTGCGTTGGCTGCCGGCGGGCGACTCGTTCACTATGACCTGGGGGATCAACTCTGTCCTGGGCCACGCCGGGTAGCCGTTTCGCATAAGGGCCGTGGCTGCGGAAGTATGAGGTTATGACGCCAGCCGACGACGCGACCCCCTCCGCTTCAACTTCCGACCGGCAGACACCGGACACAGCCTGGCCTGTTGAAAATCCCCGTCCGCCCCGCGTGCGTGCAGACCGGGAGCTTGACCTGGACATCCCGTACGGTGTCCGCATCGCGGCGTCGTGGGCCTGGCGGATCGGCCTGATCCTGCTGGTTGCCGGAGCCCTGGTCTGGTTGCTCAGCCGGATCAGCTTCCTGATTATCCCCGTTATGGTGGCCGCGCTCCTGGCCGGGTTGCTGAGCCCGGCAGTGCGCTGGCTGCGGAGCAGGCGCCTGCCAAACGGCGCCGCGGTGGCCATCACCATAGTGGGCTTCATCGGGCTCATAGCCGGCGCCCTCGCCCTCGTCGGCCGCCAGTTGGCCTCAGGCTTCGGCGAACTCTGGTCGCAGGCGCTGACGGGCGTCAAGCAGGTCCAGGACTGGCTGGCTGACGGGCCCCTGCACCTGACGGCGGACCAGATCGATCAGTACCTTAAGGAAGCCTCCACTGCCCTGCAGGACAACAGCAGCAGCATTCTCAGCGGCGCCTTGTCCTTCGGCAGCACCGCAGGCCACTTTGCCGCCGGCCTGGTCCTGGCCCTCTTCATCCTGATCTTTTTCCTTCTTGAAGGTGACCGGATCTGGGCCTTCCTGGTCCGGTTGCTTCCACGGAACGCCCGCGCGGCAACCTTCGGTGCCGGCCGCCGGGGATGGGCGTCCATGGTCAGCTATGCGCGGATCCAGATGTTTGTGGCGTTTGTTGACGCGGTGGGGATCGGCGTGGGCGCCGCCATCATCGGTGTGCCACTGGCCCTTCCGCTGAGTGTGCTCGTCTTTATTGGCTCCTTCATCCCGGTGGTCGGTGCCCTGGTGACCGGAGCCATCGCCGTCCTCCTGGCGCTTGTGGCCAACGGTCCTATCAACGCCCTCATCATGCTGGCCATCGTCCTGCTGGTCCAGCAACTGGAAAGCCACATCCTCCAACCCCTGGTGATGGGCAAAGCGGTGGCCCTGCATCCGGTGGCGGTCATCCTCAGCGTGGCGGCGGGATCTTACCTTGCGGGCATCCCCGGGGCGCTGTTCTCGGTGCCCATTCTTGCCGTAGCAAACTCTGCGATTCGCTACATTGCCGCGAGAACGTGGGAACATGAACAAGTGCTGGTTACCCCCGGAGGGCCAGTGACGCTTGGCCCGGAATCTGGTGACACCATCAGGGTAGCCCGGTTGCCGGGTGCCAGGTCAGCCCGCGGCAAGGACGCCGCAGCCAGCACATATGCATCCAATCCGGACCACCAGGCCTGACCATCGGCCCGGGCGCCGGAGCCGAATCCACCCCAAGGAGAACTGTCCGTGAACACCCTCGAAACCCTTCCCGTCACGCTGGACGATGTCCTGGAGGCGCAGAAGCTGCTCGAGGGGATTATTACGCGGACACCGGTGGAATCGTCGCGGGCCCTCGGCACAATGGTGGGCGGTGAGGTCTTTTTCAAGTGCGAGAACCTGCAGCGGGCCGGCTCTTTCAAGGTCCGCGGTGCGTACGTGCGGATGGCAAGGCTCTCACCCGAGGAGAAAAAACGTGGTGTGGTTGCCGCGTCGGCCGGAAACCATGCCCAGGGCGTGGCGGTAGCTGCGAAAAGCCTGGGCATCAAAGCCCGCATCTACATGCCCCTGGGCGTCGCGCTCCCCAAACTTGCCGCCACCCGCAGCCACGGCGCTGAGGTGGTCCTGCACGGGCACAATGTGGATGAGGCACTGGCCGAGGCGCAGCGCTACGCCGACGAGTCCGGCATGGTGTTTGTGCACCCCTTCGACAACGTGGATGTGGTGTCCGGCCAGGGAACAGTCGGACTGGAAGTCCTTGAGCAGATCCCAAACGTGGACACCATTCTCATGGGCGTGGGCGGCGGCGGGTTGCTGGCCGGTGTTGCCGTAGCCGTCAAGGCGCGGGCCAGGGAGCTGGGACGTGAGATCCGGATCATCGGTGTCCAGGCCGAGAACGCAGCGGCCTATCCGCCGTCGCTGGCCGCTGACGCCCTGGTTCCGCTGAAGAAAGTCTCCACCATGGCCGATGGCATCGCTGTGGGCCGTCCCGGCCAGCTGCCGTTCAGTATCATCCGTGAACTCGTGGATGACGTGGTCACCGTCAGCGAGGATTCCTTGGCGCGCGCGCTGATCTTCCTGCTCGAACGGGCCAAACTGGTAGTCGAACCTGCGGGGGCCGTGGGGGTTGCCGCGCTGATGGACGGGAAGATCGAAAACCCCGGCACAACGGCCGTCATCCTGTCGGGCGGCAACATCGATCCGATGCTCATGCTTAAGGTCATCCAGCGCGGCCTGTCCGCCGCTGGCCGCTATATGACCGTGCGGATGATGCTTGATGACCGGCCTGGTTCGCTGGCCACCATCGCCCGGATCATTGCCGAGAACGACGCCAACGTGACGGGGCTGGACCATACGCGCGTGGGCGGCTCCATCAGTATGGGCGACGTCTCCATCACCGTGAACCTCGAAACCAAGGGCCACGAACATTGCGAACAGGTCCTCGGCGCCCTCCGCGCCGAGGGTTTCCAGCCGATAGTTGTGCATTAGGAGCGGCCATGTTGGATGCCTTGGGGGACGGCCAGCCAAGGAGCCGGCAAACCACAGCCTCGCGTGCCAAGGGCGGGCTGCTGGTCTCCGGCGGCTTTGTTGCCCTGCTCTTTGTGATCGAAGTGATCAACATGCTGACCCTGCATGCCCTGAACAGGACGTTTGGGCTGCGGCCAAGGTCTGCGGAAGGGCTCCTGGACATCTTCACGTTCCCGCTGCTTCACGCCAACCTGAACCATCTGCTGTCCAACGCCCTGCCGCTGGTCATCTTCGGCTTCCTGGTGTTCCTTTCCGGTCTGCGGGTGTTCCTGACGGCCCTGGCGTTCAGCTGGCTGGGCTCAGGGCTGACAGTGTGGCTGATCGGCGACGGCGGGATCACCGTGGGGGCCTCCGGATTGGTTTTCGGATTGTTCGCCTTCCTCCTGGTCCGTGGGTTCTTCAACCACAGCTGGCGGCAGATTCTCCTGGCTGTCGTTCTCTTCATGGTCTACGGCAGCATCCTGCTGGGGGTGCTGCCCATCATGGGCGGCTTCGTCTCCTGGCAGGCGCACCTCGGCGGAGCCGCGGGCGGAGTAGGCGCAGCCCTGTTGCTGCGCCCCAAGAACGCCAGCGGCCGCTAACCATCCCAGCGCAGACCTCCGCCGCCGTCGGCCCCTAAGTTTTTGTCCAGATAATGCCCCGTTCGGGCCGCCAAAGTCCCAATAAGTGGACAAAAACTCTCGGGGGTGGCCCGGGGGCCGCGTTCTCAGGTGCCGGCGCCCCAACGCAAAACGCCGGCCCCCTGACGGGGGCCGGCGTTGGTGAGGTTAAGGCGAGCGAACCTGCGCGTCAGCCTGTGTAGGGCTTGGCGGAGAGAATCTCCACCGTGATGTCCTTGCCGTTCGGAGCGGTGTAGCTGAGCGTCTCGCCCTCCTTGTGGCCGACGATTGCGGCGCCGAGGGGTGACTTCTCGCTGAATACGTCCAGATCCGAGTCGCCGGCGATTTCGCGGGACCCCAGCAGGAAAGTCACTTCGTCGCCCGCGATCTTGGCAACTACAAGCATGCCGGCCTCGACGATGCCGTCATCAGCCGGGGCTTCCCCGACATGGGCATCGCGCAGAAGCGCCGTCAGTTGGCGGATCCGGGCTTCAATCTTTCCCTGCTCTTCTTTGGCCGCATGATAGCCGCCGTTTTCCTTGAGGTCGCCCTCCTGCCGGGCAGATTCAATCTTCTGGACGATCTCCGCGCGGCCAGCGCCGGAAAGGTGGTCCAGCTCTGCCTTCAGGCGGTCAAAAGCTTCCTGGGTGAGCCAGGCTGCAGGCGCGCTGTTGGTGGTAGACACGGACTTCTCCTAATGGTCATACATGCAAAAGACCCCGCCACGTGGCCACTTGTGGAACTCAGTAACCAGCTCAGCGGGGTAAAGGGTATTGATTCATTGTAGTCAAAACTGTGGAGATAACCCAACGCGGAAGCGGCGCAGATCACATGCTGTTACTTATTGCTGCCCGGAACCCAGCAACTATCCACCACTCCGGAAACGGAAAGCGACTCCGTCCGCACTGTTAAGCGCTGCGACACCGTCCGGCCACCGTCGGCACTGTTGCCCGGCACCACGGGCGGGACGTCCACCACTTTCCAGCCCACCACGGCGAACTTGGAGTCCAGCGCTTTCACCGCACATTTGACGGCCAAGCCCGGCTCCCGGGTGACCTGGAAATCAATCTCTGCCTGGGTGGCATCGATGGTGCTGTAGCCGATGTCCTTGAACGTTACATGAGAGCCAACGGAGGACGTGGAGACCCAGGCCATAAAACCTACCCCGGCAGCCAGGGCTGCCACCGCGATGCCGCGCTTGGCCCCGCGAGGGAGGGGCCGCTTTTGACTGCCATAACGATTGGCTAGGCTAGTGCCTGCAGGAGGGAACACGGTGGGCTGATCCTGGGTAGTCACCAGTCCAGTTTAGTTCGGATCCGGACCGTGCCTGTCCGAACGGATCATGCGGCCGGTCCGGGCATCCCCGTACTGCCCGGTTTCGTCCAATATCCGATCCATCCAGCAGCCAGTTAAGTCCAGCAGCCGTTAAGTCCGTCAGCAAGCCCACCCTGAGGCCGCCGCGGCAGCCTCACAAGAATAAGGAGCCGTCCGCCGATGACAGCGTCCACTCACTCCCCGGCTCCGCTCCGGCTGCTCGCCGTCCATGCGCACCCGGATGACGAGTCCAGCAAGGGCGCGGCCACCATGGCCATGTATGCCGCCACCGGCGTCGAAGTCATGGTGGCCACGTGCACCGACGGATCCCGCGGCGATATCCAGAATCCCGCAGTGGAGGGGGAAGCCCATCCCAAGCGGGACATGGCCGGGGCGCGGCGGCTGGAGATGGAGCAGGCGGCCAAGGTGCTGGGCATCAGGCAGCGCTGGCTGGGGTTTACGGATTCGGGACTGCCGGAGGGGGACCCGCTGCCGCCCATGCCGGCCGGCTCCTTCGCTGTGCAGCCGCTGGAGCGCGCCGCTGCTCCCTTGGTGCGTCTGGTCCGCAATTTCAGGCCGCAAGTAATCATCAGCTACGACGAAAACGGGGGATACCCGCAC
Organism: Arthrobacter sp. UYCo732; assembly: GCF_040547265.1. NCBI lineage: Bacteria > Bacillati > Actinomycetota > Actinomycetes > Micrococcales > Micrococcaceae > Arthrobacter > Arthrobacter sp. UYCo732. Next base: position 104,508 of record NZ_JBEPPJ010000003.1, read on the forward strand.
CCTGACCACATCATGGCCCACCGGGTCGCAGTGGAAGCCTTTGCGGCGGCGGGCGATCCGGCCCGCTATCCAGGCACGGGACCGGCTTGGGAACCCAGCAAGCTCTACTACGACAGGGCCTTCAGCCCGGAGCGGTTCCGTGCACTGCACTTCGCCCTGGAGGACGCCGGGCTGCGGTCTCCCTACGCCGAGCGGCTTGCTGCGTGGCTGGAAACGGACGCCGAGGGCCACACCCCGCCGCCGGGCGTGCATGCCACCACCACGCAGATCGATTGCGGTGACTTTTTCGAGGCCCGCGACGACGCCCTCCGTTCGCACCGCACCCAGGTGGACCCTCTGGGGTTCTTCTTCGCTGTGTCCGCCGAGATGCAGCGCCGGGTGTGGCCGTGGGAAGACTATTCGCTGATCGAGTCGAGGGTTCCCGCGTCCTCCCCTGAGGAGGACCTTTTCGCCGGGCTAAGATAGATGCGGCAGATTATTCTATGCCGCGTAGAAAAGCCGGGGATGATCCGGGTTCCCGCGGACCCGGATGCGGATACTGTCTCCGGCTGCCATCAGTTTCCATAGAAAGTTAAACTGTGCATCACTTGCTCCTCGCACTGTCCACCACGCCCTCGCCCCTGCCCACGCCCGGCCTGCGCGAGGGTATCTCCGAGGACCAGATCACCCCGGGCCTGTGGGGCTTCATCATGACTGCCTTTTTTGTGCTGGCCACCACGCTGCTGATCGTGGACATGGTCCGGCGCATCCGCCGGGTCCGTTACCGGGGCCAGGTGGAGGAGGAACGTCAGGCAGCGGCCGAGGCAGCGGACATTGAAGCTGAAGCCGTCCGGCATCCTGCGAAGAACCGCCGCCAACTCCGGGCCCAGGACGGCTCCGACACCAAGGACTAGAGCGAGCCGAACTCCAGCGGCCCCATAGGGCCCGCCACTGCAAGGACATGTATTGAAGAGTCCGCCGGAGTTCGGCGACCGCCTTCCCGGCGCCGGTGACGGGGCGAATTTTCGGTGGCTTGTCTGCGCGGTCCGGGGGACCGTCGTGTCCCTGGCCGAGCGGATCGGCACCTGTCGGCAGCCGAGCCCACCTCTTTGAACGACAACGCCTCAGATTCAGCCACCAGACGTGGCGATGCCCGCTCTTGGCAGCCCAAAAGACTTAGCCAAGGGCATAAGCAAGTGTTGCTTCCGCGAGGAAACGAGTATCGCTTACTCGTGTTCAAAAGCCTCGCCTAGCCGTTTACTAGGGAGTGCCTATGAGGTGGAAACCTTTCCAAGCAATGGTTCTCTCCCCGCCCTCGCCGGCACCTGGCCGCCGTCATAGAGGAATACACATGGAAGTCTGTTGAGTCCTTGACGGTCCGCGTCCGCGAGGATCACGAAGCAGGGATACGCGGATAGTCAACGCCTTGGTCCGGGACGTGGTCCTGACCGGGCTGGAACTCCGGGGTCCGGCCATGAAAGGAGTGCCCCCTGGTGCAGACACTGTTGTTGGTCATGACCGCGGCCCGTGCTTCTACTCTGTGGACCGGACACTGCGCGACCAGGCGGTATCGGTCGGATGGGGCTCGGTGCAGATTGCACAGGAGACAATTCTTTCCCTGGACTCAGTGTCATTCGAGGGGAAGAAGTTCCAGGACGTCCGTACCGCGATGAACAATGCGGCAAAAGCGGGTATGCGCGCCGAATGGATAACTTACAGCACGGCTCCACTGCCCCTGCAAGCACAGATCCAGGAGATTTCCGAAGAATGGGTTGCAGATAAGAAGATACCGGAAATGGGCTTTACTCTGGGGAGCCTGGATGAACTGAAGGACCTGGAAGTGCGGTGCCTTCTCGCCATCGACGATCGTCACATTGTGCATGCTCTCGCCTCATGGCTGCCTGTCTACCGGAACGGAAGCGTCATTGGCTGGACGCTGGATTTTATGCGTCGCCGCAGCAGCGGCTTCCGCCCCGCCACCGAATCTCTCATAGCTTCCGCCGTACTCAGCCTCAAAAAGGATGGCTATGAGTTCATCAGCCTCTCTGGGGCGCCTCTGGCGTGGGCGAGCGCCGAGGCCCCCCGGCCAACGACGGCGGCCCCCCCTGGTGCTGGAGGCCTCGAACGGATGCTTAACTGGTTGGGCGCAACACTTGAACCGATCTACGGGTTCAGGTCCCTTCTGGCTTTCAAATCGAAATTCCAGCCCCGCTATGAGCCGCTCTATATGCTCTACCCCGACGCGGCCGCCCTGCCCACCATCGGCAATGCCGTCACACGCGCCTATCTGCCGGCCGTCAGTTTCGGAGTAAGCCTGGCACTGGCGCGCCGCATACTGCTGGGCGGCGGCAAGGCTGCGGCCTCTGCGCGCGAAAGCACCCGGCCCTAAAGCTTTGGATTGCTCCGACATCAAGGCCCGCGTCCGGAAGCTGCACAACACCGCGAGACCACAAAACGCCGCCACCGAAACGCAGTAGATCACGTTGTTACCCGTGGTGCGTGCATGCGTAAGTGCGGTGGGGTAGAGCCGGTGTGCTGTGATAACCAACGCAAGCCATGCGGCGCCTGGGGTCCACGCGGGCTCAGACAACTTCCGTAGACTGTAATTGCAGGCCCGGTTTCCCGCGGTGGGGAGCCCTGCCCAAGTCGGCCAGCGGAGCGAACGAAATGCACGCATCGGGAGCGCCGGTTCCGTCGGTTGTCCCTATGTGAAGGGATGTACACCAATGAACGAACGCCGTGGCTCTGTTCCATCCGGCCTCCAGGGCGCAACCAACATCCTCGGCGCTGAACCCTCCGCCTACCTCCGCCAACACGCGGACAACCCAGTGCACTGGCAGCCGTTCGGCGCGGAGGCCTTTGCCGCCGCAGCCGCCAGCGATGTCCCGGTGTTCCTCTCCATCGGGTATGCGGCCTGCCACTGGTGCCACGTGATGGCGCACGAGTCGTTCGAGAACCAGGAAACCGCCGACTACTTGAACGCGCACTTTGTGGCCATCAAGGTGGACCGGGAAGAGCGTCCCGACGTTGATGCCGTTTACATGGCCGCCACCCAGGCCATCAGTGGCGAGGGTGGGTGGCCGATGTCCGTCTTCCTCACTCCGCAAGGACTCGCCTTCCATGCCGGAACCTACTTCCCGCCGCGGCCAATGCCAGGCCGGCCTTCCTTCCGGCAAGTGCTCGAAGCAGTCCAGGAAGCGTGGCAGGAACGGCGCAACGCGGTGGAACAGCACGCCGAATCGTTAGCGCAAAGCCTGGGCGATGCGCAGCTCTCGGCCGCTGTCACGGTGTCCGGACCACCACCCATGCTGGACGCTGAACTGCTTCCTGCAGCCGTGGCAGCCCTGGCCCGCTCCGAGGACGCGGCCGACGGCGGCTTTGGCGCCGCCCCGAAATTCCCGCCGTCGGCCGTGCTGGAGTTCCTCATCAGGCACGCGGCGGTTCCCTCGGACACCGCTGACGCCGCCCGGGACATGGCGGGCCGGACGCTGGCGGCCATGGCGCGATCGGCGGTGTTTGACCAGTTGGACGGCGGCTTCGCCCGGTACTCAGTGACCCGTGACTGGTCAGTCCCGCACTTTGAAAAGATGCTGTACGACAACGCCCAGCTTCTTCGCGACTATGTGCACTGGGTACGCCTGGGCGGCAACGAGGTATTCCCCGCGCCGGAAGCGGCGGAGGTGGCCGCGCTGACCGCTGAATGGCTGCTGGAATCCCTCGGCCTCGGCCCCAAGGACAGCGAGGACAGCAAAGCCGGCGCTAAGGGTGACGGAGTCGGCGCTGGCGTGCGGCAGCCGGAGGCTCTCGCGTCGTCCCGCGATGCCGATTCGGTGATGGACGGTGAACACCATGAAGGCGCCAGCTACCTGTGGACCAACGAGGGCCTGCGGAAGGCGCTGGGCGCCGCCGACGGGGCAGCCGTTGCCCGGCTGATGAATGTGGGCCAGGAAGGTACCGTCTCGGCGTACGGTTCGCCATTGCACCCGGCCCGGCGTCTGGACCCTGCCGAAGAGGATTTGTGGCGCCGGGCCCGCCCCACACTGCTGGCCGCCAGGAACCTGCGGCCGCAGCCTGCCCGTGACGACAAGGTGGTGGCCGGCTGGAACGGGCTCGCCGTTGCTGCCCTCGCAGAAGCCGGAGCAGTGCTGGGCCGGGAAGACTTGGTGGCCGCGGCCGAGTCAATCGCCGGTTACCTTGAACGTGTCCACTGGCAGCCGGCCACTTCAGGGCTGGTCAGGGTTTCGCACGCTGGGACCGCCCGGGGGATTGAGGGGCTGCTCGAGGATTACACGTTTTGCGCCGACGGGATGTTTGCCCTCTATGCCGTCACTGGCCGGGCTCGCTGGTACCGCTTCGCCGAACAGTTGGTGCAGGCGGCCACCGGCCGTTTTGTGGTGGCCGGACGCCTGGTGGACAACGCCGGGGGAGACGGCCAGGTCCGGGCGGCGCAGGGCGGCCAGGCCGGACTCGACCCTTTCGACAACGCCACCCCCAGCGGCGCCGCGGCGTTTGCCGGGGTTCTGCTCAGCTACGGAGCCCTCTCTGGGTCCGCGGTGCACCGCGAACTCGCCGGCCAGGTACTCGCGCTCCTGCCTCCGTTGGCGGGCCGGGCGCCGCGGGCGGCTGGCTGGCTTCTGGCGACCGCGCAGGCGGCCCTCGCGGGCCCGGTGGAGGCCGCCGTCGTCGGACCGCACAGTCCTGAAAGGACGGCACTGCACCGCGAACTGCTGAAATCTGCCAGCCCTGGCCTGGTGATAGCGGTGGTGGACGACGGCGGCGCGGAAGTTCCGCCGTCGGACGCTCCTTCGGGTGGGGAGCCTGTACCCCTGCTGGCAGGCAGGCCGGCTGGTCCGGGAGGATCGCCGTTGGCCTATTTGTGCCGGAACATGGTGTGTGAACATCCTGTGGACACGCCGGCAGACCTGCGGGCGCGGCTCCTGCTGATGGCGGGGCAGGGTCCAGTCAGCTGAGGACGGCGATGAGGATCGCCGCGAAGTGCGCGCCGAAGGCGAGGACGGTCAGGGCGTGGAAGAGCTCGTGGAAGCCGAAGTGCTTGTAACTGAAGTTGGGCTTCTTGAGCGCGTAGAAAACGGCGCCGGTGATGTACAGCACTCCGCCGACGCAGATGAGGATGGCCGCCGGTACGCTGGCGGCGAAGAATTCCGGCAGGTAGAAAAGCGATCCGCAACCCAAAGCGATGTAGATGGGTACGTACAGCCAGCGCGGGGCGTCCGTCCACAACAGCCGGAAGAGGACGCCCAGAATCGCGCCGGACCAGATGACCCAGAGCAGCAGGACGGCCTTGGGCTGCTCCAGCAGGGACCACGCCAGGGGTGTGTAGCTGCCGGCGATCACCAGCATGATGTTGGTGTGGTCAAGGCGCTTGAGGACAATTTTGGCGGCGGGGGACCAGTTGCCACGGTGATAGATGGCGCTGATGCCGAAGAGGAGGACGCCGGTGGCGGCGTAGATGGCCGAGGCGATTTTTCGGTCGGTGGTGGGGGCCACGGCCACCAGGATGATGCCGGCTGCGAGGGCCAGTGGTGCGGCGACAGTGTGGATCCAGCCACGCCATTTGGGCTTGATCGTGAGGAGTTCGGCCAGCCGGACCGCGGCGGCATCAACACGGCTCTGGCCGCCGTCCGAGCCTGGTGCCCGGCGGCCGTCGGGGGTCTGGCTTTTCATGCCTCCAGAATATCCTTCGCAGATTAAGTTACTCACAGGTAACAATATGTGACGGTCTCCGAAGCCCGTCGCGGCGCATCGGTCCCGCCCGCGGACGGTAGCCTAGGATGTGCAATGCCGTCGATCAGCAACGGAAGTCAGGTGAGTCATCTCGTGGAATTGGGCGGGTTCCTTTATGGCTTCTACGAGAGGCGGCTGCTCCGGGAGATGGCGGGGGGCCGCATTCCCAAACACATCGGCGTCATGGTGGACGGCAACCGCCGCTGGGCAAAACAGTTCAATGCGCCCACCAGCCAGGGCCACCAGGCAGGCGCAGACAAAATCCATGAATTCCTCGGCTGGTGCCAGGAACTTGGGGTCAAAGTGGTCACGCTGTACATGCTGTCAACGGACAACATGAGCCGCTCGTCCGAAGAGCTGGATCTCCTGATGGGGATCATCGCCAACACCCTGGACCGCCTCGATGAGGATGCCAATATCTCGGTGAACGCCATGGGCGCCCCGGAGCTCCTGCCCGACTACCTGGCGGACCGGCTCAACAAGCTGACGGCCAGGACGCCCGTGCACGAGAAAATCCACGTCAACGTTGCGGTGGGGTACGGCGGACGCCGGGAGATTGTCGACGCCGTGCGTGAACTCCTGCACGACGCCGTCGCCAAGGGCACTGACATCTCAGCGCTCGCGGACGACCTCTCCGTGGACGATATCTCCCGCTTCCTGTACACCCGCGGCCAGCCCGACCCGGACCTGGTGATCAGGACGTCCGGTGAGCAGCGGCTGTCCGGGTTCCTGATGTGGCAGAGCGCCTACAGCGAATTTTACTTCTGTGAGGCCCTGTGGCCGGCTTTCCGCAAGGTGGACTTCCTGCGGGCCCTGCGCGACTACGCCGGCCGGCAGCGACGCTTCGGCACCTGAGCCGGGCGGTTCGGCACCGGAGCAGGGCGCCGGGGTGCGGTGCGCATCCGGCCGGTGCGCCGGCGTCGGGCCGTTAATCTTGAATTCACAAGCCGGCAACAAGAATCGCCGCGCGATGGTTCCGGAAACTACTTGGCATGGATTTACGTTGTAACCATCAGCAGGCAAAACCGCCGGCTGTTCGGGGAGGCCAGTACATGGAGCGGATTTTCGCACCGGTTGTATGGGAGGCCGAGTCCGGCCTTCAGGCCGAACCGCCTCACCAATAACAATTCCGGGCATGTTCCCGGGGCTGGAGTCGATGTGGCTATTTCTGAACAACTGCCCGAGGTCGTTTCCGAGGGACAGAAAGCTACCTCTCGCACCACGCGAGCCACCACAAAAACCGGTGCGGCCAAGAAAGCTGCGGCCGGTTTTGCTGTCTCCGAAAGGGATGCCACCATCAGCAGCTTCGTTATTGACACCTCCGTCCTGCTTTCGGACCCGCGGGCGCTGCTCCGGTTCGCCGAACACGAGGTTATTGTTCCCATAGTTGTGATCACGGAACTTGAGGCTAAGCGGCACGACCCCGAGCTGGGCTACTTCGCCCGCAAGGCGCTCCGGCTGCTCGATGACCTCAGGGTGAAGCACGGCGGCCTGGGCCAGCCCATCCCCATCGGCGACGACGGCGGCACACTGATGGTGGAACTGAACCACATCTCCGCTGAGGTGCTTCCGCTCGGGTTCCGCAGTGGCGACAATGACAGCCGCATCCTTGCCGTGGCTAAGAACCTGGCTAACGAGGGCCGGAACGTCACCGTGGTTTCGAAGGACCTGCCCATGCGGGTAAAGGCCTCCGCCATGGGCCTCACTGCCGACGAGTACCGCAACGAACTGGTGCGCGATTCCGGCTGGACAGGCATCGCCGAGGTGGAAGCCAGCGAGGACGAAATCAACACCCTCTACGGCCACGAGCCGGTCTTCATCCCGGCTGCCGCAGAAATGCCGGTCAATACCGGTCTGGTTCTGCTTTCCAACCGGGGTTCAGCCCTGGGCCGGGTGGGCGCTGACAAGCAGGTCAGGCTGGTCAAGGGCGACCGTGACGTGTTCGGCCTGCACGGACGCTCGGCCGAACAGCGGCTCGCCATCGACATGCTGATGGATCCCGCCGTCGGCATTGTGTCCATCGGCGGGCGGGCAGGCACCGGCAAGTCCGCGCTGGCCCTCTGCGCGGGCCTGGAAGCGGTGCTGGAACGCCGCGAACACCGCAAGGTGATCGTCTTCCGCCCGCTGTACGCCGTCGGCGGCCAGGAGCTCGGCTACCTGCCGGGCTCGGAATCGGAAAAGATGAATCCCTGGGCGCAGGCGGTCTTCGACACCCTGGGCGCCCTGGTCAGCCAGGACGTCGTGGAAGAGGTCATGGATCGGGGCATGCTGGAAGTCATGCCGCTGACCCACATCCGCGGCCGCTCCCTGCACGATGCTTTCGTCATTGTTGATGAGGCCCAGTCACTGGAGAAGAACGTCCTGCTCACCGTGATGAGCCGCATCGGCCAGAACTCCAAAATCGTCCTCACCCATGACGTCGCCCAGCGCGACAACCTGCGTGTGGGCCGGCACGACGGCATCGCCGCCGTCGTCGAAACCCTGAAAGGACACCCGCTTTTCGGCCACATCACCCTGACCCGCTCCGAACGCTCACCCATCGCAGCCCTGGTCACGGAGCTGCTGGAAGGGGCCGAGATCTAGGCCTGGGAGTGTACGGGACCGTGGCCTGGTTCGTCGGGCCACGGTCCTTCCCCGTCGCTTAGACACGTCGTATGGGGACCCCTCCGGTCGCTGGGCGACCTACGGCGACCGATGCGCCGCGATGCGCTCCTACGAGAAGGCCCGGGGCCCGCGTCGTGCGATCAGGTCACCTTCAGAAACTTCGCCGCCGGCTCGTGGCCTTCCACCTTGAGGGTCCAGTCGGGGCGCTTGAACGTTGCCGGGGTGACGCTGACCTTTTGGACTTCTTGCATGGTGCCGCCCCAGGACTGGCGGGTGATGCCGTTGAGTTCGTAGCCGAGGGAACGGGACACGCCCAGGGAAGCGGCGTTCCAGGCGGCGGCTTCCGATTCGGCGACTTCGGCTCCCAGCCAGTCGAACGCGTAGAGCACGACGGCGGCGCGCATCTCCTTGCCCAGTCTTTGGCCGTGGACGGAGTGCTTGAGCCATGAGCCGGTGCTGACGGTCTTGAGAGTTGCGAAGTCCTTGGCACCGATGTCCTGGCAACCGATGAATTGGCCCTCGTGCCAGATGCCCAGGAGGAGAGTCCAGTCCTCGGGGGTGGCCTGGCCGCGGCAGCGCCAGTACCACTGCGCCATGTTGGTGCCCAGCGTGTCCGCGGGGAGTTCCGTCCACGGGGTGCTGAAGGGGTTCATGGCGGGATCGTGGACTCCGCTGGCTGCCGCCGCGACGGCGGCTGGAATGTCGTCGTCGGTGATGGGGCGCAGCATCAGCCTGGGTGTGGTCAGCTGCAGTGCTAACAGTGGCCAGATGCAAGTCAGGGCGGCGGTCATCAGGGAAGCCTAGCCGACGGTGGGAAGCCGGTCCTGTCATGCGGGTAGCGGCTAGGCGCCGATGTCCCAGCTGATGTGGCGGCGGACGTCCGTGAGGTTCATGGACTCGGCGAGGAAGAGGTCATCCAGCATGTATTCGTCAAGGGCGATGATCCGGATCCAATGGCCATAGTCCGGTGTTGGCCCCTCCAGCGACTGACTGGCGACACAGACGCTTGTCTCCAGGTCGATGCGCACACGGTTGGGGCCGGGCTGGCAGAGCGGCGCTGCGGGATCCGTGGCACGGTAGGAGGCGGTAGGCGTGACCGTTGCCTCCAGTGCCGACCGGCCGTGGTGATCCACTCGGCGCACGTTGTCCACCGCAACCGCGTTGGACCCGGGGAATTCGAGGGGCGCAGGCGCGTTCCCCGCAAGTTCCACGGGATCGAGGGCGGCCGAGAAGCGGCCGTTCCCGAAGCCTGGTTCGCCGTACGCGGCTTCCGGTCGGCGCCTGACCAGGCCGCCGTCGTCGTAAACGGGCGCCACGAGGTGAGGCGGCAGCAGCCAAGATTTCCGTGTTGAACTGATGTACAGCCCGTCCCTGGAATCATTGATGCCGGTAGTGCTGTGGAGGACAAGACGGTCAGCGGTCTCTAAACGGAGCGCCCCGGGCCGCCGCAGCCAAGCCCGGACCAGCGGGGCTGCAGGATCGGGAGCCTCGGCGAACGGCTCATCCCAGTATTCAAACCGCAAGGACTGCCACTTCCAAGGGGAAGACCGGCACAGGTTCCGGAACATTGCGGTCAGGTCAGTGGCCGCGGCACTGCCCTCCGGATCCGGCCGGCGCCTGGTGTCCCATGTCGACATATCCACAGTTTACGCGTGGGCTCTGCGGGCCTGCGCCAGAATCCAGTAGCATCCGAGGGGTGATCCGACGACTCGATGGACTGTGGGACGACACCCCGGTGGCGTTTTGGCTGGTGCTTGCTGCATGCGGGTACTTTCTGGTGATGGCGGCGCGGTTGACGGTTATCGACGTCCGCCACCACCTGCTGCCCAACCGGATTGTGTTTCCCTCATACGCTGTGGCTGGGGTTCTGCTGCTGGCGGCCGCAATCGCGCACGTGGTTGCCGGTTCCGGCGCGCTGCAGGTAACGCCCGACGGCGGTGCGGAACTTCTGGGGGTACCGGCGCTGCGGATACTTGCCGGGGGAGCCGTTCTCTGGGTTTTTTACTTTGTCCTGCGGCTGGTCTACCCACCTGGCATGGGCTTCGGCGACGTCAAGCTGGCAGGCGTCCTGGGGATGTACCTCGGCTACCTCGGCTGGGCGCACGTGTTTGCCGGGACGTTCGCGGCGTTTCTGCTGGGAGGCCTCTGGTCGCTGGCGCTGCTGGCGGCCCGCCGTGGCACTCTAAAGTCCGCCATTCCATTTGGCCCGTTTATGCTGGCGGGGGCCGCCGCTGCCATGTTGCTGCCCGCCTGATTCGGCCTGCCCGCCTGATTCGGCCGCCCGGCAGGCCAGTGGACTTAGCGCTTATCCGCCCATGCAGGAACGTGGGAACAAAGGCAATCGCCGAGAACATGCCCAGGCCCAGGGTAAAGCCGATTGCGGTGGCGTTGATGAAGTTGCGGTATTTGAACAGGCTGGTTATGGAACGTTCGGCAGGAGATGCCCACCTCGTCGCAGACCTCTTCCACCGTGAAGCCGTAGAGGCCTTTGGCTGCGGTTAACGCGCGGGCGGCCGCGGTGACGGCTTTGCGGGTTTGGCGGCGCTTGCGCTCACGGAGACCACCGTCACTGGGTGCACTATTTTCCACGAAGTGAAATTTTGCACCAATCAACAAGAGTGCAAAAGAATCCCGTCAGAGACGCCGACGGCGGCCGACGCCTTCCGTGGGGAAGGTGCCGGCCGCCGTCGTTATTCTCCGGGGCCTCCGCCGCCAAGGGAGGCGGTGGGGACTTATGCCTTGTGCGGCGGGCGCGTCATGGACATAACGTCCAGGGCGGTGTCCAGCTGCTGTTCGGTCAGTTCGCCGCGTTCCAGGAAGCCCATGGCAACCACGGTCTCGCGGATCGTGAGGCCCTCGGCCACAGCCTTCTTCGCAATTTTGGCAGCGTTTTCGTAGCCGATGTGCTTGTTCAGCGGCGTGACGATGGACGGCGAAGCTTCGGCCAGGAAGCGTGCGCGCTCCACGTTGGCGGTGATGCCATCGATCATCTTGTCGGCCATCACGCGGCTGGTGTTGGCCAGCAGCCGCACGGACTCGAGCAGGTTGGCGGCCATGACCGGGATACCGACGTTCAGCTCGAAGGCACCGTTGGTGCCGGACCAGGCGATAGCGGTGTCGTTGCCGATGACCTGGGCGCAGACCATGATGGATGCTTCGCAGATGACAGGGTTGACCTTGCCGGGCATGATCGAGGAGCCGGGCTGCAGGTCCGGGATGGCGATTTCGCCGAGGCCGGTGTTGGGGCCGGAGCCCATCCAGCGGAGGTCGTTGTTGATCTTCATGAAGGAGATCGCGATGTTGCGGAGCTGGCTGGACGCTTCGATAAGGCCGTCGCGGTTTGCCTGGGCTTCGAAGTGGTCGCGGGCTTCAGTCAGCGGCAGTCCGGTGTCGGTTGCGAGCAGTTCGATGACGCGCTCCGGGAAGCCGGCCGGGGTGTTTATGCCGGTTCCCACGGCCGTGCCGCCGAGCGGAACTTCGGCGACGCGGGGGAGGGATGCGTTGATGCGCTCGATGCCGTAGCGGACCTGGGCTGCGTAGCCGCCGAACTCCTGGCCCAGGGTGACCGGGGTGGCGTCCATGAGGTGGGTGCGGCCGGACTTGACGACGTCTTTGAATTCGACGGCCTTGCGCTCCAGCGACTCCGCCAGGTAGCCGAGGGCCGGGATGAGGTCGTTAATCAGGGCGGAGGTCGCAGCGACGTGGACCGAGGTGGGGAAAACGTCATTGGAGGACTGGGAGGCGTTGACGTGGTCGTTCGGGTGCACAACCTTGTCACTGCCGGCGGCCTTGAGGGCGCGCGAAGCCAATTCGGCGATGACCTCATTGGTGTTCATGTTCGAGGACGTGCCGGAACCGGTCTGGAAGACGTCGATGGGGAAGTCGCTGTCGTACTTGCCGGCAGCTACCTCATCGGCAGCCGCCGCGATCGCCTTGGCCAGCTCGCCGTCGAGCACCCCAAGTTCCGCGTTGGCCTGGGCAGCAGCCTTCTTGACCCGGGCGAGCGCCTCGATGTGCGCCCGTTCCAGGGTCTTGCCGGAGATGGGGAAGTTCTCAACTGCACGCTGCGTCTGTGCACGGTACAGGGCGTTCACGGGGACGCGGACTTCGCCCATCGTGTCGTGTTCAATGCGGAATTCTTCAGTGGAAGTCATGGGGCTAGCTTAGGACGAGGTACGCCCGGGGCTAAAACCGTGAACCGCATTGCTACGGGGGTTGGAGGGGGTCCGCGCTAGATCTCGCCGATCCCGGAAACCACGTTCGCCCGGCCCTCGGCGAGGCTGTAGGACAAGCCGATCACTGCGGCGCGGCCGTCCTCGATTGCGGCAGAAATCACACGCGAACTGTCCACAAGGCGCTGGGACGTCTGCTTGACGTGCTCCACCACCATGTCGTTTATCTCGTGCTCGCCGTTCCGCAGGGATGTCAGCACGGACGGTGTGATGCGCTCCACGAGGTCCCGGATGAAGCCGCCGGGCATCTGACCGGTTTCGACGGCGTCCTTGGTGGCGCTTACTGCCCCGCAGCTGTCGTGGCCGAGGATGGCGATCAGCGGTACCCCCAGCACACTGATGCTGTACTCGAGCGAGCCGAGTACGGCGTCGTCAATCACCTGCCCTGCGGTGCGCACCACAAAGGCGTCTCCCAGCCCCAGGTCGAAAATAATCTCCGCAGCGAGGCGGGAGTCCGAGCAGCCGAAGATCACGGCAAACGGGTGCTGGTTCTCCACCAGCGACGATCGGCGGGACGAGTCCTGGTTCGGATGCGAGGATTCGCCGGCAACAAAGCGTTCGTTGCCTTCGCGCATGCGGCGCCAGGCAAGGGCAGGGGTCAGGTAGGTAGCCACTGGCCTACCTTACGGCGCCGGACTGGCGGACGGTGAAACCGTTACGGGCGGATTGCCGTCCATAGACTTCACGACGGCGTCAGCCAGGACGGCGAACTCGTCCAGTTGCGCAGCCCCGGTCAGGACAACGGTGGTTCCGCGGTAGTTCAGGATCATGCTCTTCTCGCCTTTGCCTGCGTCCCGGAGCTCCCAGGCCTTGCCGCCCGCATCGCGGGTTCCTGTGACGGGAGCACTCTTGGTCTTCTGAAGAAGCCAGGTGGGATTGGACTGCCGGGTCTGGACCAGGCCGATAAAGGAGTCCTTCGGTGTGATGTAGCCCACCTCCCACGCGGGAACGCCACTGCCGCTGCCGGACTCCCAGCGTGCGTAATTGGGCCTGTATGCACCGGCCGTGTCCGGCGCGGCGGGTGTGAATCCCGCCACATCCGTAGCGTTCCGGGCCACCGCACCGACGTCGATGTCAGGGCGGAATCCGTCGCTCTTGGGAAGGGGGTTCATCAGGAGGATGGGCAGGAAAGCGGCAATGCTGACCACCAGGGCAACGATCATGCCGATCACTGACGCATTGGCGCGTTTGGCGGCTGCGGCCGCAATAACGGGCTTTACGGGAGGCTGGTCACCAATCGGCGTGCCCTGTCCGTTGCGTCCGGAGTCCGAGGGATCTGGTTCTTGGCTGGTCTTTTCCTGCATTTCACTCACCCCTCTATAGTCACCCATGCGCGGGCCCAACTCACATTCGGGGTTGAGGTCCGGGCCGGTGGCACATATTGCGCGGGGACGTCATGCCGGCACCCGGGAGTGGCGCCGCGACTATGATCAGTAGCAGAGGAATCACCGCGTCGGCTGAACCCGGCTGAGCGGGTCCAATGATCGCCACTCAAAGAAGAGGTTCACGTGTCACCAGCGCCTATGACCCAGCAGTACTCCACGATCTCGCCCTCACTTGCTGTGGGTATCGACGAGCCGGACCGCAACCTTGCCCTTGAGCTCGTCCGCGTCACCGAAGCCGCAGCCATCGCCGGTGGCCACTGGGTTGGTTTCGGCGACAAGAACAAAGCTGACGGCGCCGCCGTCGACGCCATGCGATCCTTCCTTCACACCGTCCACTTCAACGGCGTTGTGGTCATCGGCGAAGGCGAAAAAGACGAAGCCCCCATGCTGTTCAACGGCGAACACGTTGGCGACGGCACGGGCCCCGAGTGTGACGTTGCCGTGGACCCCATCGACGGCACCCGGCTGACTGCCCTGGGCATCAACAACGCCCTCGCCGTCCTCGCCGTGGCTGAGCGGGGTTCCATGTTCGACCCCTCCGCGGTGTTCTACATGGAGAAGCTCGTCACCGGCCCCGAAGCCGCCGACATGGTCGACTTGCGCCTCCCGGTGAAGCAGAACCTGCATTTAATCGCCAAGGCGAAGGGCGTGAAGGTCAACCAGCTCAACGTCATGATCCTGGACCGTGACCGTCACCGCCCGCTGGTCGAGGAGATCCGCGAAGCCGGTGCGCGCACCAAGTTCATCATGGACGGCGACGTTGCCGGCGCGATTGCCGCCGCACGCTCCGGCACCGGCGTTGATGCCCTCATGGGCATCGGCGGCACACCTGAAGGTATCGTTGCCGCCTGCGCCATCAAGTCCCTCGGCGGCGTCATCCAGGGCCGGCTGTGGCCCACCAGCGACGAAGAGAAGCAGAAGGCCCTGGACGCCGGCCACGACCTGGACCGGGTGCTGTCCACCAACGACCTCGTCTCCAGCGACAACTGCTACTTCGCGGCCACTGGCATCACCGATGGCGACCTCCTCAAGGGCGTCCGCTACTCCAAGGACAAGGTCCTGACCCAGTCCATCGTGATGCGGTCCAAGTCGGGCACCATCCGCTTCGTTGATGGCGAGCACCAGGCCAGCAAGTGGGAAGGCTACGCCCGCAAGAACTAATCGACGGGTTTGGCGCGAGGGGCGCCACACTGCTGCTGCGGTGTGGCGCCCTTTTGTGCCTGCAGCCTGGCTCGCTGCCTGCCCACGGCCTGCCTTGTCGCCGCGGACGCTGTACGGCCAGCCGCGGCAGGCCGTTGGTATAGGGTTGAATTCATGAGTCTTGCCGTTGTGCCCTGTACTGACCGCGCCGTCTGGGACGGTTATGTTGACCGGTTCCAGGGCCATCCGCAGCAACTATGGGGCTGGGGTGAGACCAAGGCCATGCACGGCTGGTCCGTGGACCGGGTCCTGGTCACCGACGATGAGAACATCCTCGGCTGCGCACAGCTGCTGGTCCGGAAGCTGCCATCCCCGTTCGGCGCCCTGGTGTACGTGCCGCGCGGACCGATGTGCTCCGAAGACAACGCCACCGCCGTCCTTGAACAGCTGGCCGGCTACGCTTCCTCCCGCCACCACGGCGTGGCCCTGAGTATCGAACCGGACTGGGACGCAGAGTCTCCCTTCGCCCCCGCAGTGGCTGCCGCCGGCTTCAAGCCCTCCGCCAACACCGTGCTTATCCCGCGGACCCTCATCCTCGACCTGGCCAAGACCGACGATGAGCTCATGGCCGACATGTCCAAGTCCACGCGCGCCAACATCCGCAAGTCAATGCGCAGCGAGGTGGACTTCCGGAAGGTCGCGGCGGCGGCGGAGCTGGAGCAGGTGCTGGGCATCTACCACGAGACGGCTGCCCGGGCGGGGTTCGGGATCCACGAAGACCAGTACTACCGGGACATTTGGGCCAACCTGGGCGAGGGCTCACCCATCATCGGAGCCTTCGACGGTGATCAGCTGCTGGCCTTCGTCTGGCTGTCCCGGAGCGGGGCAACCGCGTTCGAGCTCTACGGCGGCGTCTCTGCCGAGGGCCAAAAGCAGCGGGTGAACTACGGCGTGAAATGGGCTGCCCTGCGTGCCATGCGCGAGGACGGCTGCTGCCGCTATGACTTCAACGGCCTGCTCAACGACGGCATCTCCGATTTCAAGAAACAGTTCGCCAAGCACGAGAACATGCTGATGGGAACCTGGGAGAAGCCACTGTCGCCGCTCTACCCGGTCTACGCCCGGGCCATGCCTGCTGCCCGCAAGGCCCTGCAGGCAGCACGCCGCCTGCTGAAACGGGTTACCCGGCGCTGAGCGCGGTGGTGACGGCGAATGCAACGGTCGTCTCCGTAACCCCTGCCACAGCATGGACGTTCACCGGAGCTTCGGAGGCGGCCAGGAATGCGCTGCCGCCGCGGCCCAGTTCCAGGTCGCCCTTGGGCGAGTCGAGGTACACCGCGCCTTCCACGACAATCACGACGACGGCGCCTGACTGGGCAAGCGGGACCGGCGCCCCGCCCGGGGCCAGCTCGATCCGCTGAAGCTGGAATTCCCGGAACGGGGGCCGGTACAGCTGCTGGCCCAGTCCGGAAATTTCCGGGTTCAACATCGGGACTTGGACGGAAGTGAAGTCGACGGTGCGCAGGAGTTCGGACACGTCAATGAATTTGGGTGTCAGACCGCCCCGGAGCACGTTGTCGGAGGAGGCCATGACCTCTACTCCCAGGCCGGAGAGGTAGGCATGGATCTTTCCCTCGGGCAGGTAGACAGCCTCACCGGGGGCCAGCGATATGCGGTTGAGCAGCAGCGAGATCAGTACGCCAGGATCACCCGGGTACTGCTCATGGAGGGTGATGACCGTGGAAAGCTCCGTCTGGTACGGTGCCAGCGAAGCGCCGGAGATCAGGGCTGCGGCCACCGTCGCCGTGGCCCGCGGGACATCGTCGCCGCCCTGAATCAGACGTTCGAAGGCAGCCCGCAAACCGGTGCCCTCGTCCGGATTTTCGAGGAAATGGATCAGTTCGGTCAGCAGGGGCGGCACCTCGGTTTCCATCAGGTCGAAACATGCGCCAATGTGGGCCAGGATCTTCCGGGTGACTGCAGGATCCCGGAATCCGCAGAGCGATTCAAAGGGGGTCAGCGCAAGGATCATCTCCGGCTTGTGGTTGTCATCACGGTAATTCCGGTTGGCTGCGTCCGGGGCGATGCCTTCAGCATTTTCCCGCGCAAATCCTGCCCTGGCCTGCTCGATGCTGGGGTGAACCTGAAGCGACAAGGGCTGGGCAGCCGCAAGAAGCTTTGCCAGGAATGGCAGCCGCGGCCCAAATTCCGCCACTGATTCGCTGCCGAGGAAGTGCTCCGGATCTGAGGCAATCAACGCATCCAGTGGTGTTTCCGAGCCGTCAGTCCGGCGGGCCATAGACGGGGCGCCGGGGTGTGCACCGACCCACAGTTCGGCTTCCGGTCCGCCGGACGCGGGGCGCCCCAAAAGCTCTGCGATGGCTGTTCTGGAACCCCAGGCATAGTCGCGGAGGGCGTTTTCAAGTTCGTACAAAGCCGGGTCCATCCTTAGTATTCAGCTCTTCAGTAAGTGTGTAAGTGTGTAAGTGGGGCAGGGCGGGCGGCACGCCTACAGGGGCGCGCACTGACCGTTGGTGGCCACGAGTTGGCGGATGGCTTCCTCGTTACCCTCGCGCTTGAGCTGGTTCAGTAGCTCCTCGGTGATCGGTTTGCCGTCGGACGTTGTGGTCACCGGTGTGAAGTCCGACGACGGCGGGGGAGTTTGTTGCGCGGGCCAACCGCCTGCCAGTCCGGAAGCAGCCTGCAACGGTCCGGCTGCCTGCAAATGTCCGCCAGCCGTGGGGGGCTGCACCACGCCGTCGACGAACGCTGCAGCCTTCGGGCCCGAAGCAGATGCCAGAAGCTGGTCCACCTTGTCGTGGATGACGTCGAAGTCAGGCACCGTGGAGAAGGAAGCGTCGAAGTCGGGCGGACCAATGGTGAGCCGCCTGGCTTCCTGACCCTTGGCCTTCATGGCAAGATCCACAAAGCTGCCGAGCTGGGACGAGGAGATGGTGGACTCCACCACCTTGGTGCCCGCGCTGGCGATGTCCTCGAATTTGGACAGCAGCGTGGCCGGGTCCAACTGCTTCAGCATGGCCTGCTGGACACACTGCTGACGCTGGATGCGGGAGTAGTCGTCGACGTATTCGCGGGACCGTCCGTACCAAAGTGCATGCTCGCCATCGAGTGTTTGTTCACCGGCGGGAATCCAGCCCAATGGCATGCCGTGAGTGCGCGTAACCTCGTCGAAGTACCCGCTCATCGGAACCCAGCCGCCGGCCTTGATTTTGATGCCGCCCATAGCGTCAATGAGTTTGGCGAAGCCCGCCATATCCACCAGAACATAGGCCTGGACAGTAATGCCCAGCGTCCCTGAGACTGCTTCGAGAGTCGCCTGCGCACCGGGATCGGCCACCCCAGGGTAGAGGTCGGCGTGCTCATTCGTTACTTCAGTGTTGATGGCGTTGATCAGGCACTCGTCACCACAGTTGTACCCATCCGGGTAGATCTTGCGCATGGGGGAGTCTTCGCTGAACTGGGCGTTCTGGAGGTTTCGCGGCACGGAGATGATGGCGGTCTGGCCGGTCTTGGCGTCCACGCTGAGGACGGAAAGGCTGTCCGGGCGCCGGCCCGTGCGGTCATCGCCGGCGTCACCGCCCATCATCAGGAAGTTGTAGCGGCCCTCCACCGGATCAATCGCTGGCCCGGCCGAGAAGATATTGCCAATGGCATTGCGCCCCACGTTGAGCAGGTAAGCGGCGTAACCCAACGTGCCGCTGCTCAGGACCAAGGCAATGACAAGCGAAATCACGACGGCGGGACGCGCCCCCGGCGCCAAGAGGACCGGTCTGATGAGCCGAAGGGTGTTGATAAAGAGGAACGCCCACCCGAGGGCGAGCGCCACCAGGAGCACGATGATCACCAGCGAAGCGAACGGGTTGGTGATGACATTGATCAGGAGGGTGCGGTTGAAGATAAACAGCAGCACTGTTGCCACCAGCACCACCCAGACGCCCAGG
Organism: Arthrobacter sp. UYCo732; assembly: GCF_040547265.1. Classification (NCBI taxonomy): domain Bacteria; kingdom Bacillati; phylum Actinomycetota; class Actinomycetes; order Micrococcales; family Micrococcaceae; genus Arthrobacter; species Arthrobacter sp. UYCo732. Next base: position 123,555 of record NZ_JBEPPJ010000003.1, read on the forward strand.
GTCACCCGCAGGGCGGTTCGGCCGACTTTACGGTCACCGGCCACAATCTGCGCGCTTCCGGGCACCAGAAGAGTCATCAGCAGCAGGACAAAGGCCCGCTTGGTCCGGACAGGGGACGGGGCGCCGGACGGAAACCGTACGGGGTCGGTCATGACGGTGCCGGGGGCGGGGTGCTGCGGTTCGCTTCTGGACATGTTCCCGTACCTAGCGGCCGCCCCGGAGGACGCCATTGCCGTCAGCGAAGACTTCGCTGACTTTCTGCCTGAGGTTGGCTCCCTTGCGGGCGGCGACATCGTTGAGCTCCTGGGCGAAGTCCACGAGGTCGGCGCGGAGCGAGGCTGCCAGTGCGTCCGTGCCCGAGGCGAGGATGCGGACGGCCAGCAGGCCGGCGTTGCGGGCGCCGGCTATGGACACGGTGGCGACCGGCACGCCGGCCGGCATCTGCACGATGGAGAGGAGGGAATCCATGCCGTCCAAGGTCTTCAGCGGGACCGGGACACCAATAACAGGAAGCGGAGTCACACTGGCCAGCATGCCGGGAAGGTGTGCGGCTCCGCCGGCGCCTGCGATGATGACGCGCAGGCCGCGTTCGTGGGCCGTCTGCCCGTACCGGATCATTTCCGTGGGCATCCGGTGCGCGGAGACCACATCTGCTTCAAAAGGGATGCCGAATTCGGCCAGGGCATCGGCTGCGGCCTCCATGACCGGCCAATCCGAGTCCGAACCCATAACCAGCCCGACGATGGGTGCGGTTTCGGTGTCAACCCCGGTCAGGTTGGTGCCGGTGGTGGTGTCGCTGTTCATGCGTTCTCCTCGGAAATGCGTGCTGGTTCTTCGGCAGGAACCCGGCCGTCGCGGATGATCGCCGCCACCCGGGTGGCGCGCTGCCGGACTGAGTCCACGTCATCGGTGGAAGCCCCCAGCAGGTTGACGTGGCCAATTTTTCGCCCGGGACGCACGGACTTTCCGTAGCAGTGGACCTTGGCCGCCGGCTCGCTCGCGAGGGCGGCGGGGAAGGCGGAGAACAGGTCCTGGTTGTCGCCGCCGAGGAAGTTCTTCATCACCACCACGGGGCCCAGCACGTCAGTGGCGCCCAGCGGGAGGTTCAGTACCGCCCGCAGGTGCTGCTCGAACTGGCTGGTCACTGAACCGTCCTGGGTCCAGTGGCCCGTGTTGTGGGGCCGCATCGCGAGTTCGTTGATAAGGAAGCCGGCGCCGGTCCCGGGCGTTTCAAAAAGTTCGGCGGCCATCACGCCGGTCACGCCCAGTTCGCTGGCAATCCGCAGTGCGGCGTTTTCGGCTGCCGCTGCCACATCCAGGGGAATGCCCAGCGCGGGCGCAATGACTTCATCGCACACACCGTCCACCTGGATGGTGTGTACCACCGGCCAGGCCCTCGCTTCGCCGTCCGGGGTCCGCGCGACCAGCGCGGACAGCTCGCGGCTGAAATCAACCTTGGCTTCGGCGAGCAGCGGGCTCATTGCCTCAAACCACGGAGCCGCCCCGGCCGCGGCTTCGGCGGAGTCGATAATTCGAACGCCCTTGCCGTCGTAGCCGCCGCGGGGCATTTTGAGAACCACCGGCCAGCCGATGCTGTCGCCGAAGCTCACCAGCGCGGGGACATCGGAGACCGCAGCCCACTCCGGATTTGGAAGCCCGAGCCTGTCGATTGCCGCCCGCATAACCAGTTTGTCCTGGGCGTTGATCAGTGCGTCCGGCCCGGGCTGGACGTTCACGCCGGCGGCCTGAAGCGCGCGGAGGTGGTTCGTGGGGACATGCTCGTGGTCGAACGTCATGACATCGAGGCCCTCCGCGAAGTCGAGGAGCGTTTGGAGGTCTCGATAGTCACCCACTGGTGAAGTGGACACGGCTGAAACGGCGGAAACGTCCTCGCCTTCGGCCAACACACGGAGTTCAAAACCAAGGGCGGTGGCGGCTGGGGCCATCATGCGCGCGAGCTGGCCGCCGCCAACCACGCCGATCACTGGAAAAGTCACATGTGTCAGCCTACAGAAAAGCTCGGCGGATCCCGGACTTCGGGCGCCACGATGCCCGGAAAGCAGGTAATCTGGCCGCCGCGGGACCTGGTGCGCGGGGCGGTTCCCAGATTCGGCGCTAAAATAGACCTCTGGCCGTGTGGCCCACAGATCGGACGGCCATGGAGGGTCATGATTAATTCACTCGCAGAACGTATCCGGGGGCTAGCCTCGCTGTTTTGGCGCGAGGTTGCGAAATTCGGAGCCGTTGGCGGTGTGGCCTTCGTCATTGACTCGGCAGTCTTCATCTGGCTGTTTACCGGCCCCATGCACGGCAGTGAGGTATGGGCGAAGGCTATAGCCACCATCGTGGCGAGCATCTTCTCCTGGGTTGCGAACCGCTTCTGGACATTCCGGCACCGCAAACAGGCCAATGTGCTCCGCGAAGCGGGGCTGTTCGCCGTGATGAACCTGGTGGGGCTCCTGATCGCTTCCGGCTGCGTCTGGTTCGCGAAATACATTCTCGAGCTGAACGATAAGCCGTCCCTCTTTATTGCAGGCAGTGTTGTGGGCCTGATCCTGGGCACCATCTTCAGGTTCTTCGCTTACCGGTTCTGGGTCTTCAACGAGGAGTTGGACCAGGAGCCGGAGTTCTCCCACGACCACGAGCTCATCGAAGTGCACCATCACGAAACGGCCGCAGCTGTAGCTGCCCCGGGCGCGGAACGCCCAGAGCAGGACGTTACCGAACCCCCCCGGCAGCCCTAGCACCCGGCTCCGCGCCGGGCGCGGAACTACCTTCCCGCGCCGCTACTTCCCCTGGACGCGTTCGGCGGCGAGGAGCTGCTCTGTCAGCTGCACGTCGGGATGGACCAGCACCACCGAGCCGCCGTTCTGCCACGCGCCGAGTGAGTTGGACAGGGCTGCTTCCATGCCGTCCGAGGCCCTGACCAGCAGCCGCACGCCTTCATCGTGGGTGGCGGAAAACCCGGACAGCAGGTGTTCGTGGAGGTGCCGCTGCCCGTCGCTGCCCGAAATGGCGAAGCTGTTTGCGGAGGGGTCTGTATGCAGCATCAGGACGTCGCCGTGGGAGCGAACCTCGGCGGCATAGTCGATAACTCCGGCGGGCAGCTCCCCCGGCCACCGCATGGCAAGCGCCGGCAGCGCAACAGCGATCACGGCGTCGTACGTTCCGGTGACGCTTTCGGGGTTGTCGGTGACGAGTAACTCGGCCTCGCCTCCGTCCAGGACAGTCCCCATGCCGAGCTGCCAGGCGGCCAGGGCCCAAATCAAGGATTTCCAGTGCGCCGGGAGGTCAAGGCCGAGCCGCATCCCCGGCTCGGCGTCAAGCTCGTCCTGCAGCAGGTTGCCCGTTTTTGCCACCCAGTTGTCCAGGACGCGGCCGGAAAGTTCAACGCGCTCGGAGTCAGGGCCGTACCAAGTAAGGCGCGGCGATGTGGCGTGGCCGGAACGCAGGGAAGTCATCAGATCGATCGCCGGGATGCTCATCCCACCATCTTGCCACGGCCCCTCTACGACCTCCTGAGACGGGGAGCGCCGACCATCAGGAGGGGTGGTTCCCCACCTCGGCCATCCTGTGATGTTGCTCACAGTAGTTTGTAACCTCATTTGTCTTATTGGGGCGGCGCCTGTAGTTTTGGCCGGTATTCATGGGAATCGGGGTCTCCCGGTGCTATGTCGAGGCCCACCCTTGGTCCGGCGTGCCGGATCCTGCGCAAAATTCCCGGGCGTGGCGTGACAGGGTTTGGCCGGGACAGTTGATTAGTATTCCTGCCGCGGCTTGACTCGCTGCTAGTTACACACGTGTAATTAGATATCGAAAGCCACTGCGTAGATACCGGCACGCAACCGAGTGCCAAGGGGCCAGGCAGTGGCTGCAAACTTTCAGGAGGGTCGCCGTGGGGCAAGCAGAGCGTATCCATGAAGACGCCGTAGTGGCCGGCCAGGCAACGGCTAAATACCGCGCACGGGGCGTACCGAGCGACTGGTATGTGGATCCCGCCGATCCTGACGCAGCGGACCGTTACAACCGAAACACCAAAGACCCCCTCCAGGACCAGGCCACCGCCTTCCTGGCCGCGCACGAGGCGCTCCTTGACGGCGGGCACGGCCAGGACGATGACGACCTGGATCCGCCCATGGAACTGCGCACCTCCGTGGCGGAAGCTGCCCAGCCAGTGTGGATCGGGTTGCCGTTCAGGCAGGACTTTGATGATGAAGGTGAACTCGGCTGGCAGACTGATGCCCTTTGCGCGCAGACCGATCCGGAAGCTTTTTTCCCGGAGAAGGGCGGATCCACGCGCGACGCCAAGAAGGTCTGTGGTGCATGCAATGTGCGCTCACAGTGCCTGGAATACGCGCTGGCAAACGACGAACGGTTCGGCATTTGGGGCGGCCTTTCCGAGCGTGAGCGCCGGCGGCTAAGGAAGCGAGCAGTCTAATTCTTCAGGAAGTCCATGTCACTGCCGTTGTGGTGTCCCACAACGGCAGTGCCTATCTCCCCAGAACCCTGGCCGCCCTCGCGGACCAGACCCGGTCAGCCGACTCCGCCATCGGCGTGGATACCGGCTCGCGCGATGACTCCGCAATCCTCCTGGAGCAGGCGTTAGGCGCAGAGAACGTCATCAGCTTTCCCCACGGCAAGAGCGGAATGGGTGGCGCCGTACGCGCCGGGCTAGATGCGCATTCACCGCGGGAAGGCCAGTCCCACCGTGCCGCCACGGAGTGGGTGTGGCTGCTCCACGACGACGCAGCCCCGGCGCCGGAGGCGCTGGCGGAACTTCTGGGTGCCGTGGAACGCGCTCCATCGGTGACAGTCGCCGGATGTAAGCAACTGGATTGGCACTCCGGACGCCGCCTAATCGACGTCGGACTGTCCACCAGCCGGTGGGCCGAGCGGCTCACCCTCATCGACGCCGACGAGCTCGACCAGGGCCAGTACAACGGCCGTTCGGACACGTTCGCCGTGAACTCGGCCGGCATGCTGGTCCGCCGTGATATCTGGGAACTCCTGTCGGGATTCGACCCAGCCCTCCCGGGCACCGGTGACGACGTCGACTTCTGCTGGCGCAACCGCCTCGCCGGGCACCGTGTAGTAGTGGTGCCCACAGCGCGGATGTACCATGTGGCACACCGGCCCCATGCCCAAGGGAACCCCTCTGCGGCGCGCAAAGCGCAGGTCCACCTCCGGCTCAAGCACGCGCCGCTCTGGAAAGTGCCCATCCACGCGGTGGGCGCACTGCTGGGTAGCATCTTCAAACTCGTGCTCAGCATCGCGGTCAAGGACCCAGGTCACGGAGTTTCGCAGTTGATGGCAACGTTCGCTGCCTTGGCCCGGCCCGCTGCTGTGGCAAAGTCCCGGCGGACGGCGGCCAACACCCGCCGGATCAGGCGTTCGGTCATCAAGAACCTGCAGACGCCCCGGCGAGAGGTCTGGAACCACCGCCGTTCCCTGATGGAGGCCCTCGGCTCAGACAAGTCCACCGCCGATGGCCTTCTCCACGATCCCCTGGCAGACCAGCCCACCGGCGACTCCGCCGATGACTTTGCGGCGCTGACCACCACCGAACGGGGCTGGGTGGGTACTGGTGCGGTGGCCGCCATCATCATCGCAGCGGCCGCTTCCCTCACTGCCCTCAGCGGGTTGTTCCGGGCCGAGGCCGCTTCCGGCGGTGGCCTGATACCGGTGTCCGCCACGCTTGGGGAAATCTGGCATCACGCCTCCAGCTGGTGGATCAGCCTGGGGGCGGGTCTTCCAGGCGGGGGAGACCCCTTCGACTACGTGCTGTGGGTCCTGGGCCTGTTCGGCGGCGGGGATGCTAATGCCGCCATGTCGTGGCTGCTCTTGCTCGCTGCTCCACTGTCCGGCCTGACGGCGTGGTGTGCGGCTGGCGGCGTGACCATCAGGCGCCGCTTCCGCTTTGTTGCGGCCCTGTTCTGGGCAGCCGCTCCGGCCTTGCAGGTCGCACTCAACCAAGGCCGCGTCGGAGCCATGGTTGCCCACGTCATGATCCCGCTGCTGGCGCTGGCACTCTTGCGCGCCACGGGGTCCGCGGTTGGCCATGGGCGCTTTATCCTCCCGGCCCCCGGCGATCGCCGGTTCACCGAAAAGCCGCCCGCACGGCCAGGCATTAACGGCATGCCGTCCTGGACGGCTGCCGCTGCGGCGGGCCTGGCCCTGGCCGTTGTCACCGCGGCTGCCCCCTCCTTGCTGGTCCCCGCCGCGGTGCTCATCGTGTTGTGCGGGCTGATGCTGGGCCGGCGCGGCCGCACGGTGTGGTGGGCGCTTTTGCCCAGCGCTGCGCTCTTTCTTCCCTTGGGACTGTCCGTCTTAGACAGGCCACGGGCACTCCTTGCGGATCCCGGCGTGCCGCTGGGATTCGAGGCGGCCCCGCTCTGGCAGCAATTCCTTGGGCAGCCGCTGCTGTTCGCACCCGGGGGTGGTCTGCACGGCCTTCCGTTCTTCAGCGGGCAGGTCATCCCATGGGCACTTGTGCTTGCGCTGCTGGTGGCTCTCCCCGTCCTGGTGCTTGCCGTTGCGGCGCTGTTCCTTCCCGGTAAACGGAGCCGTACAGCACGTGCACTGTGGGTAGCGGCGCTGATCATCCTGGTGGGTGGGTGGCTGGCCGGACACGTTGCAACGGGCGCAATTGCAGACGCTCTGGTCACGCCATTCAGCGGTCCGGCTGTCTCGGCCGCCGGGTTCTCGCTTCTGGGGGCGGCACTTATCGGTGGTGAGCGTTTGTTGGCCGCCGCAGACCGTTCCACCTCATCGAGCGTCAGGCGAAATATGGTGCTCCGCTCCGCCACGGCCGTGGGCATGGTCATACTGCTGGCCGGTCCACTGGCGGGCATGGCGGTGTGGTCTGCGCAGAACGTCCTCCGGACCGTCGCTGCGGCGCATCCCGCCGACGTTTCGGCCGGACCGGCGCTGGGAACGCCCCGGCTCGTGGAGGCCGCCAATGCACGGACCCTTCCCGCCACAGCGATCGACCGCGGCACCGGGCCTGAGCAGACGCGCACGCTGCTGATCAGCACCAAGGAGAACGGCACCTTCGACGCCGCCCTGATGCGCGGTGCCGGGACTACCCTGGACAGCCTTTCCGCCATCGCTGCTGCGCGAAACATCATGGGCGCACCCGGCCAGGAGACGGTCCGGGACGATGATGACGTCACGGCCTCGCTCCGGAGTGTCGTGGCCACCCTCGTGGCCGGGCAGGGCGTTGACCCAAGGCCTGCGCTCGAACGCCTCGGCGCCGGATTCGTTGTGCTGCGGTCGGCCGATACCGCAGCCCAGCTCACCGCCAGCAGGATGGACGCAGTGCCGGGCCTTGTCACCGTAGGCCAGACGGATGTTGGCTGGCTTTGGCGTATTACCCCGCTGAACCAACCGGCACTGCAGCCTGCTGACGTGGCGCACCGCGTGCGGATTGTGGACCCGGCGGGAGCCACGGTGGCACTGGTGCCATCCAAGTACGACAACGTCGACACCGCCGTTGCCGAAGGGCCGGAAGGCCGGCTGGTGGTTCTCGCCGAACGGGCAGATCCGGGCTGGAGCGCCTGGTTCGACGGCCGGAGACTCACTGCCACAACGTCAGGCTCGGCCCAGGCCTTCACCTTGCCGGCCTCGGCGGGCCAGCTGACTATCCGCTACGACGCCCCTTGGGCCCTGTGGTCCGGAATCGCGCAGGTCACCGTGTTCGGACTCACGGCGATACTCGCCATTCCCATGCCCGCCCGCAGACCCAACACAGGCTTGTCACGGGACGAAGGATCTTTGCGTAAGGAACACCAGAATGCATAAGGACGCTTCGCACTCCGGAACGGCCGGGCCAGAAACGGCTCCGGCGGCTGCTGCAGCAACAGGCCCGGTACGGGCAGCCACCGTTCAGGACCAAGATTCTCCGGCGGCTGCTACAGCACCAGGCCCGGTAAGGGCGGCCACGGTTAGGAAACAGGATGCCCCGACTGATACGGCGACGGCGCCCGGTGCTCCCGAACGGACCCGGCCCGCTGCGCGCAGGACCGCGTCCAAGGAGATGCTCGCCGGTCTAATTTCGGCGGTGGCGATCATCGCGGCAGCCGGTGGAATCGTGACTGCTGCGTCCCTCGCCCCGCAACCGGCCAGCAGCCGCAGCATCCCGGCTACACTGGCCTCCGTTCCGGCCGGTGCAAGCGTTGGGGTATGTCCCGGGCCGGCCCGCCTGCTCGAAGGGACGGCAGCCGGTACTGACCCCCAGTTCAGCCCCGAATCGGCGACCGCCAAGAGTGTTGTCAGCGGCGCCGTCCTCAGCGCCCCCGGTGGTGTCCTGCCCGGTAGCCAGCTGTCCGCACTCAACGGGACTCCCGCCGTCGAGATCGCTAAAGGTGGCGGCCAACCCGCCCAGGAGGCCGGTCCGCAGGATCTGAAGGCCGCTGTGTTCAAAGGGCGCAGAGTGGACGGCGCCACCATCCTGAGCGCCGAGGCCCTGGCAGACCAGAAGCCGTCAGCAGCCGGTGCGCTGAAATACACGGCCACGGATGGTGACCTGCAAGGTTCTGCCGCAGCCAATTGCCAGCCACCAGCCAACGATCTTTGGCTTGCCGGTGCCAGCACCATGGTGGGCCGCACGTCTGTCCTGGTCCTAAGCAATGCCTCCAGCACTCCCGCCACCGTGAGCCTGGAGCTGTTCGGGAACAAGGGGCAGATTCAGGCCCCCGGCAGCAGGGGACTCCTCGTGGCTCCGGGAAGTACCCGCTCAATCGTCCTGGCCGGTCTGGCTCCCGGTGAGGCGCAGCTGAGCGTTCACGTCCGCAGCGCCGGTGGTCCCGTGGCCGCTGTCATCCAGCAGAGTGTCCTGAGGGGACTGACGCCCGGCGGTGTGGACTTCATCGTGCCAGGGGCCGCTCCTGCCGCCCGGCAAGTCATGACCGGCCTGGACATCCAGGACGCCGGTGGGATTGCCGCTGCCACTGGAAAGGGCGGCTTCTACGACGCCGGTCCGGCTCTTGCCATCACCGTCCCCGGTCCATCGGACGCTGTAGTGGAGGTCAAGGTTTTCGGCCGGGACGGACAAAAAGCCCTTCCCGGCGGCGGTGTTGTCACGGCCAAGGCCGGAGCCGTCACCGAGGTTTCGCTGGCAGGCGTTCCGGCCGGCCACTACACGGTATCCACCAGCTCGGATGTGTCGTTTGTAGCCTCGGCCCGGGTCACCCGCGGCGTCAACAGCGAAAAGGCGTCGGATGTCGCCTGGGCGGCCGCAGGCGTGCGGCTGGGAAGCCAGCATGTGGTACCGGTGCCGCAGGGCGGCGACCGTACCCTGGTCTTCGGCGTCCTCGAAAACCGGGCCACGATTTCCTACGCACCCATCACAGCTGACGGCAGGGTCCGTGCAGCGGCAACAGTCGACGTCGCCGGCGGCACCACAACCTCCATCAAGCTCGCCGACAAGGTTGAGGAGTCAGAGGTGGTGGCATACGTGGTCTCGGCCTCCGGCGACGCCGCTTACGGCGCGCTCCTTTTGCAGCAGGAAGGCCGCGAAGACGTCTCCACGCTGGCCTTGATGGCGGCCGCGTCCGGACAGGAAAAGGTTGCCGTCACCCTGGGCTACTGACGGGTCACCCAGGCTTACTGACGACATCGGATCAGCCTGACGACATCGGATCAGCGCTGTTGGCAGAGCGCGGCCGGACCACGATTATCGGTTCAGCGCCGTCGGCTCACAACCGCGGGCGCACTGCCGGCGGTCAGTATCTGCGGCGGTAGACCGGATCCAGCGTTTCGGGTGCCACGCCGAGCATTTCGGCAGTTTGTTCCACTACAACGTCGTGGACCAGGTCCTGTAGTTCCTCCCGGCTGCCGCAGCCATGCTCCACTACCCGCCGGTACAAGGTAATGACCGGGCCTTCCTCGTCCGTGGCGGGAGTGTAGGCGCCCATGGGCGGGGGTACGGCGCTGGCCACCAGCTGCTCCAGCTCCGGGGGTATTTCGTCGACGGCGAAGCGTACGCCGTCCAGCGTCTTGCCCCAGATGTCGTGCAGCCGCTGCGCGGAATCAAGCACCATGTCATCAAAACGGTCGGACCGCGTCCGGTACCCGGGATGTGTGGGCAGCACCAATTCCCCCCGCAGGCCACGGCCATGGCGGTTCCTGCGGCGCGTCGCAAAGCTTCGGCCCGGCAAGTCCGGCCCCGCGGCTTCGCTGCGGGCGTCCGGGTCAGCCAAACGGACCGAAAGACCTGAATCGTGGTTCGATGACTGCATACATTGACTGTAAACCCGGCCGAAGATTTACGCGACACCAGCCGGAGGACGCGCCAGGGCACGGCGGCAGGAGCGGCAAATACCCGGAAAGAACGCTCAAACGGAGTAGTCTGGGATGTCGTGGGAGCTATCCGTGAATGTTCAAGGTCAGCCTGCCGTCAGTCAGCGGTGGCTACTTTGACGTACGTCTACGCAGACTCCACCGCCGTCCTGGGTCCGCTCGCCACTTACGCCGAGCCGCATTGTTACGATTTGTGCGAGCAGCATGCCGGCTCGCTGACGGTCCCCCGCGGCTGGGAAGTACTTCGCCTGGCGATGCCCACCAGCCCGCAGCAGCCGGGCCCCGACGACCTCCTGGCACTGGCCAATGCGGTCCGGGAAGCTGCGGCGCTGCCGTCCAAGCTGCAGACAACGCAGACCCAGCGCGCTTCGCATTCAGCGCTCGAGGCTCCCGCCGCTCCAGAAGGCACCCGCCGGGGGCACCTGCGTGTCCTGCGCGAACCTTCCTGACGGGACGCCGCGGCCGGCAATTCTTCCTCAAGCTACGCGTTCCTGGCTTCAGCGAACCTTCATAGCCTTGTACAGTGCTGACCGCCCACCGTCCTGTTACCGATGTGGCGGTAGGCTGGGACCTGCTAATCAGTCAGCCAACGGCGCGCACACGCGCCCTTTCGGGAGCATCAACCATGGCAAAGATCAGTCCTGACCTGTTGTCCGTCCTGCGCTGTCCCGTGACCGGCTCGCCGCTGGTCCAGGAAGGCGAAGAGCTTGTATCGACGGCGGCAGGAGACGCCGGCGGGAAACTGCGCTATCCGATCCAGGACGGCATCCCGTTGCTGCTGCCGCCGGAACTGCTGCAGGCCGCCAACGCCGCCAGCTCCGACCAGCACGATCCCGTAGCCTCCCTGGCCAACGGCAAGAGCCCGGCCACTGCCTAAGGCCCGGGGGACCGCACGAGCCCGGCCCCGGATGGCACCGCGGGCCAGACATGGCCCAGACGAGGCTGCTGCCGGCTATGCCTGGAGAGGTCCCCGGCCGGCAGAGCGCGGCCATGGATCAAGCTACGGCGGACTATACCCAGAGCCTGGCGGACGGCGGGAGCCCCCGCCACCGCACCAGCGGCCAGGCGCGGACAGGCCCCGGCCAGTACTGGCCAGGCCACGCATCGCCACCTGCACCACCACCGCAGATACCTTTACCAGATAACTTTCGCCACACAACTTTCACGCCGACGCTTCAACGGCGTCGCCACCATCGGACCGAGCAAAGGAATCCAATGACATTTGACTACAAGGTTGCCGATATTTCGCTGGCTGAAGCCGGCCGGCACCAGATTCGCCTGGCCGAGCACGAGATGCCCGGGCTAATGTCCCTCCGGAAGGAGTTCGGCCCCAGCCAGCCGCTGAAGGGCGCCCGGATTGCCGGGTCCCTGCACATGACGGTGCAGACCGCCGTCCTGATCGAAACCCTCACCGTGCTCGGTGCCGAGGTCCGTTGGGCCTCCTGCAACATCTTCTCCACCCAGGACGAAGCCGCCGCCGCTGTTGTGGTTGGTACCGGAACTGTCGAGGACCCGCAGGGCGTTCCCGTGTTCGCCTGGAAGGGCGAAACCCTCGAAGAATACTGGTGGACTGCGCAGCAGATCCTCACGTGGCCGGGCGCTGACAAAAACCCGGAACTCGGCCCGAACATGATCCTGGACGACGGCGGCGACGCCACCATGCTGGTCCACAAGGGTGTTGAATTCGAAGCGGCAGGTGCGGTACCGGCAGCTGCCGAGGACGAGTCCGAAGAAGGCAGGATCTTCCTCGACGTAGTCCGCGCGTCCCTGCAGGAAGATACGCAGCGGTGGACCCGGATCGGCTCCCGCCTGCGAGGCGTCACCGAGGAAACCACCACCGGTGTGCACCGCCTGTACCAGCTCGCTGAACAGGGCAAGCTGCTGTTCCCTGCCATCAACGTCAACGACTCGGTCACGAAGAGCAAGTTCGACAACAAGTACGGCATCCGCCACTCCCTGCCGGACGGCATCAACCGCGCCACCGACGTCCTGATGGGCGGCAAGGTGGCAGTTGTCTGTGGCTATGGCGACGTGGGCAAGGGAGCCGCTGAGGCTTTCCGCGGCCAGGGCTCGCGGGTCATCGTCACCGAGATCGACCCCATCTGCGCCCTCCAGGCAGCCATGGACGGCTACCAGGTGGCCAAGCTTGAGTCCGTGCTGAGCGAAGGCCACATCTTCATCACCACCACCGGAAACAAGGACGTAATTCTGGCCGAACACATGGCCGGCATGCGTGACAAGGCCATCGTGGGCAACATCGGCCACTTCGACAACGAGATCGACATGGCCGGCCTCGCCAGGATCCCCGGCGTCCGCAAGGTGGAGATCAAACCCCAGGTGCACGAGTGGGTGTTTGAAGCCGACCCGGCCACCGGTCAGGGCAACCGCTCCATCATTGTCCTGTCCGAGGGCCGCCTGCTCAACCTGGGCAACGCCACGGGCCACCCGTCGTTCGTGATGAGCAACTCATTCGCTAACCAGACCATCGCCCAGATCGAGCTGTGGACCAAGCGGGACCAGCCCGAGGCCGAACGCGAATACGGGAACAAGGTCTACGTCCTGCCGAAGATCCTCGACGAAAAGGTGGCCCGGCTCCACTTGGACGCCCTTGATGTCGAGCTCACCGAACTGTCCAAGGAACAGGCCGAATACCTGGACCTAGACGTCGCTGGCCCGTACAAGCCCGAGCATTATCGTTACTGAGGTGTGACTCCCCGGGCGCTGACCGCGCCCGGGGTTGTTATCGTCAAGCATTAAGATCGGACTATGGAGCCTGAAGTGAAGCCACACCGGATGTCGACCACCAAGAAGATCCTCGCGGTTGCCGGCGTCTGTGTTCTTGCTGCCACCGGAGGCGTGTTCGCCGCCGTCGCGCCGGGCTTCGCGCGCGGGGCGCTTGAATCCGAAGCAGCCTCCGCGGTCCGGTCAGCGCCAGGCGTGGCTTCGCCCGTGGTGGCACCGGTCAAGGTGGACATCACGCCTGCCGGCGCCGCCAAACAGGTGAATCCGGCAACACCGGTTTCAGTCAAGGTGGGCAACGGCAGGATCGAGAGCGTCACGCTTACCAGCACCTCCGGAGAAGCGGTCAAGGGCACCTTCGCGACCGACGGCAGCGGCTGGTCTGCCACGGCCCCGCTGAAGTTCAACACTGAATACAGCTACACGTATGTGGTCGCTGACGGGGCCGGACGCGAAACCACAGCCACGCAGTCGTTCAACACCGTGCCCAGCACCCACGAGGCCGACGCCGCGATCTACCCCCTTGACGGCATGAAGGTGGGCGTAGGCCAGCCCCTGCAGGTCGTCTTCAGCGAGCCGGTAGTCAACCGGGATGCTGTGGAGAAGGCCATCAAGATCACCTCCAGTGCGGGCCAGGCCGGAGCCTTCCATTGGTTCAGCGACACCATGGTCCGCTACCGCCCCGAAGCCTTCTGGGCCGCCAACTCCACCGTCACCATGGACATGCAGCTCTTCGGGGTTGACCTGGGCAACGGCCAGATCGCCAACTTCAACAAGAAGGCGAACATCCATTTCGGGGACAAGAAGGTGGCCATCGCCGACGCCGCCGCCCACACGTTCACCCTCAGCGTCAATGACCAGGTAGTAAAAACCCTCCCGGTCAGCATGGGGGACAAACGCTTCCCGTCAGCCCGGGGCTATGCCGTGCTGATGGAAAAGAACCGCCGTGACCACTTCCGGGCCGCCAGCATCGGACTCAAGCCCGGTGACCCGGCCTACTACGGCGAAGTGGATGTGGAATACGCCATCCGCCTGACACTCAGCGGGGCGTATATCCACCAGGCACTGGAATCCGCCTACCCGTTCATTGGGAACACCAACGTCTCCCACGGGTGCATTGGCTTCGCTCCCGACGGTGCAGCCTGGGTTTTTGACAACATGACCACCGGCGACGTTGTGCAGATCATCAACACCGAGGGCGACCACGCCGCAGTGGACGACGGCTACGGGGACTGGAACATCCCTTGGGCCGGCTATGACAACTAGGCCGGTAGGCTCAAGACCAGACACACAGCGCTGCCGGGACCATAGCCGGCAGTGCGGACCCCAACGGAAGTGACGCTGCTGTGAACGACAATTCCCCGACCCCTGCCAAACGCACGGAGCCGCAGCCGGATCCGGTCCTTGATACTTCGTCGGACTCGGATGAGCCCGCATTTGCCTGGATGACGGGACAACCCGAAAGCCGAGCGGACCGCAGAGCGGCGGAGGCCGCCGTCGAACCTTCCGTGGTGGCGCCCGCGGCCGCCGACACTTCTGCCGCCCAGCGCTCCGCAGAACCTTCCACTGTCCAGCACCCGGGAACCCAGCGCATCGCCGTAGGGTCTCCCGCAGCAGCCACTGCGGAGGAACCGCCCCTCACCGGCGCGGCCCGCCACCAGGCCGGTCCGTTCAATGAATCCCTGCCCACGTCCGCTCTTCAGATCCGCCCGCCGGAGGAGGAAGTGGAGCGCCGAAATGCGGAGCGCGAAAGCGCGGCCAACGCCAAACCGGTGGCCCCGCGCATCTGGCAAGTCCTGCTTGCCCTTTTTTACCCCGTGATCCTGCTGGTACTCGCAGTCCGGGCGGTCACCAGCCCGCTGTTTCTCTGGGTCGAATACAACAGGCCAGGTTTTCCCGGCGACGGATACGGCTTCAGCACTGACGACAGGATGACGTACGGCTCCTACACCGTTGATTACCTCAGCAACTGGGCTGGACCCCGGTACCTCGGTGACCTGGTCAACCGCAGCGGCGGCACCCTGTTCAAGGACGGCGAAGTCAGCCACATGGCGGACGTGAAACTGGTTATTCTGTCGGCCTTTGGCGCGGGGGCGCTCTTGATCGTGCTCAGCATCGTGGCCATCGCCTACCTGCGCCGTAAAAGCACTGGGGGAGTGCGCCGGGGCCTGTTCGCGGGATCGATCGTTTCGCTCGCCATCATCGTGGGCCTCGCGGTACTGGCTGTGCTGGGCTGGCAACAGTTCTTCGCCGAGTTCCACCGGCTCTTCTTCGCCAGCGGTTCTTGGACTTTTGCCCTCGAAGACACCTTGATCCGCCTGTTCCCTGGCCAGTTCTGGATTGATGCCGGCATCGTGATCGCCGGATTGGTACTGCTGGCCGCACTGGTGACTCTGATCCTCACCTGGCCCACCCGCCGCCGTCGCGGCCTCGGACAGGATGAGCAGGACGCCGCTGCGGTTCCGGCCTAACTGCCGTAAAGCCTGGTGATCTCCCCTTCAAAACCACGGACGACGGCGGCCCTCTTGAGTTTGAGGGAGGGCGTCAGGTGACCGGATTCTTCCGTGAGTGGGGCCGCCAGGACAGTGAAGCTCCGGGCGGCTTCAGCCTTGGAAACCAGCGTATTGGCCTGGTCCACAGCCGTCTGTACGGCTGCGGTCCTCGGCGAACACGTGGCGGGCACCAGCGTCCATTCGTAGCGGGTTGCGGACATCACCGGCACGCTGTCTCCCGGCCCGAGGCCGCCGGCAATCAGCCCTTTGGCCAGCGCATAGCTCTACCAGGAGTTCAGTGCTTGCTTCCCGCACGGGGCGTCTCCGTTCCGCCGCCTTACCGCGGCGCGCGGCTCTCAAAGGTCTAATGCCATCCTGCCTTAGATCCAGGACGGCATCCACATTCTGTAGTGCCATTCCTCGTACGGAACGGTCTCCGCAGTCCACACCGGGTAGAAAAAGGCGGACAGCAGGACTGCCGCTGCGATGAAGAGCACAACCAGGTAAAGGCCCGAGCGCCGGCGCCAGAGGGGGTCGGTTTCCCGGCCCAGGACCAGGCCCAGGCAGTACACCAGAGCGAGTATCAGGAACGGCTCAAAAGAGACAGCATAAAAAAAGAACATGGTCCGTTCGGGGTACAGGAACCAGGGCAGATATCCCGCACCCATACCGGCCAGGATCGCCCCCGCGCGCCAGTCCCGGCGTCCGGCCCACCAGAAGAGCAGGACCACCAGCGAGATGGCTGCGCTCCACCAGATGATCGGGTTTCCTACGGAGAGGATGGCCGAGGCGCAGCGGGCGGCATCGCACCCAAGCGTTTCCGGGCCAGGCTGCTGGTAGTAGAACGAGGTGGGCCGCCCCATCACAAGCCAGCTCCACGGGCTTGCCTCGTAGGGGTGTTCCGACCCCAGACCCTGATGGAACTTATAGGCCTCCAGATGGTAGTGCGCCAGCGAACGGATCGAGTCCGGCAGCCAGCCCCAGGCATCGGGGGGGTTGTCCTGGGCCCAACGGCGGAAGTAGGCGTCCCCGGAGCGGAACCAGCCGGTCCAAGTTGCGGTGTAAACGAGGAGGGCCACGGGCACCATGCTGGCAAAGGCCGGCAGGCCGTCCTTGATGATTCCGCCGCTGATCCAGCCACGGATGCCTGCCACCCGGCGTGCATTAAGGTCCCACAGCACCGTCAGGACACCGAAGCCGGCAAGGAAAAACAGGCCTGACCATTTGGTGCCGACGGCGAGGCCCATGCACACGCCGGCGGCGAGCCGCCACCAGCGGATACCCAGCCACGGACCCGCCAGGAGCTGGCGGGCGGACGGACGGCCCGCCGTTGACGCCGCTGCCAGCAGCGCGAGCCTGGCGGCGAGGCGGCGGCGCCCGTCGTCGCGGTCCAGCAGCAAGGCGCCAAAGGCGGCCAGCAGCCAGAACATCAGGAAGATGTCCAGCAGCGAGGTCCGCGACATCACGAGGTGATGGCCGTCGACGGCCATCAGGAGGCCGGCCGCGGCGGCCAGGGGCAGGGAACGAAAGAGTTTCAGAGCGATCAGCGTCAGCAGCAGAATGGACAACGTGCCCGCCAGCGCAGCGCCGAACCGCCAGCCAAACGGATTATCCGAGCCGAACAGCCACATGCCGCCCGCGATCATCCACTTGCCCACAGGGGGATGGACCACGTACTCGGGACTGTCCAGGAGGATGGCCGGGTTGCCGGCGTTGAAGGAGTCGTTGGCCTTGTCCGGCCACCTGCGTTCGTAGCCGCTGATCAGATAGGAGTAGGCGTCCTTGACGTAGTACGTTTCGTCGAAGACGAGGCTGTGGGGGTTGTCGAGCCGCACAAATCGGAGGAGGCCGCCGATCAGGGTCGTGAGGGCAGGGACCAGCCAGAACCAGAGGCGCAACGACGGCGGGTAATCGCGCCAGCTGCGGACGTTGCCGATCAGGCGCCCGCGGAGGGCTGCCCCAGTGAATGCCTCGGCCGGGCTGGTGATCCAGGGGCGGCCGGTCAAGGGGGTGCGTTTTCTGGCCTCGGCAGGCCGCATCAAGGTCTGCGTCACGTGCCCCATGCTACCTTTTGCCGCTTGCGCTCCCTGCCAGCAGTAGGCTGGTGGAGTGGACCCTAACCCCAGCACCTTCGCCGATTCCAGCCCTGCCGACCCATCGCCTGAAGCTGAAGCTGAAGCGGGGCCGGCCACCGCCGGGTCGGTCTCCGCCGATCCAGTCTCCGTTGGTCCGGTCACCGCAGGGCCAGGCCGGATCGTCCTGGCGGCAACACCCATTGGCAATACCGGCGACGCTTCGGCCCGGCTGATCGAACTGCTGGGCAGCGCAGACATCGTGGCGGCCGAGGACACCAGGCGGCTGCACCGCCTGGTCCAGAGCCTAGGGGTTACGGTCGCCGGGCGGGTCATCAGTTACCACGAGCACAACGAGGCCACCAAGACCGCAGAGTTGCTGACTCAGGTGCAGGCCGGTAAAACCCTGGTCATGGTCACTGACGCCGGCATGCCGTCCGTTTCGGACCCAGGCTTCAGGCTGGTGGAAGGCGCTGTGGCGGCGGGCCTTACCGTGACCGCCGTGCCGGGGCCCTCAGCCGTGCTGACAGCATTGGCCCTGTCCGGCCTCCCTACTGACCGCTTCTGTTTTGAAGGTTTCCTTCCTCGAAAGGCGGGCGAACGCGCGTCGCGGCTCGCGGACCTTGCCGCCGAGCGCCGGACCATGGTGTTTTTCGAGGCCCCCCACCGGCTGGAATCGATGCTGCGCGCGCTCCGGGAACGCTTCGGAGCGGAGCGGCGGGTCGCTATCTGCCGCGAACTGACCAAGACCTATGAAGAAGTCATCCGCGGGACAGTGGGGGAGCTGCTGCTTTGGTCGGAAAA
This sequence comes from Arthrobacter sp. UYCo732, assembly GCF_040547265.1. Classification (NCBI taxonomy): domain Bacteria; kingdom Bacillati; phylum Actinomycetota; class Actinomycetes; order Micrococcales; family Micrococcaceae; genus Arthrobacter; species Arthrobacter sp. UYCo732. Next base: position 141,961 of record NZ_JBEPPJ010000003.1, read on the forward strand.
CAGCGAGGTCCGCGGCGAGATTGCGGTGGTACTGGGCGGCGCTCCCGAACAGGCCCCGGGCACCCCCGAAGACCACGTGGCCGCCGTCAACGAACTGATCGCCCAGGGCATCCGGCTTAAGGAGGCGGTAGCCGCCGTTGCCGAAGACGTACGCGTGAGCAAGCGTGAGCTCTACTCGGCGGTACTCGCAGCGCGGTGAAAGGCGGCCTGACTTATTGGCGTGCGCCAGGTTGTGCAGCTGCACAGCCTGGCGCAAAGTCAGTGGTGCATCCACTCCTAGACCCCCAGTCCTGGACGGCAGTACTGTAAAGGGGAATCAGCCAGAACACGTGCCGCAACGGCACCGGTGGAGGCTGGAAACGTACTTACAGACGAGGGAGTCACCGTGACCGTCACTGCACAGACCGCCGTTACCGCGGAACGCGAGAGCGAGCTGCTGGCTTCTGTTCCCACCGGCCTGCTGATCAACGGCGAATGGCGGTCCGCCGCTTCGGGAAAAACCTTCGACGTCGAGGATCCCGCCACCGGGAAGGTACTGGTGAGCATCGCCGACGCCGGTTCGGAGGATGGCATGGCGGCTTTGGATTCCGCCGCCGCGGCCCAGGAATCGTGGGCGAAGGTGCCGGCCCGGGAACGCGGCGAAATTCTGCGCCGGGCCTTCGAACTGGTGACCGGGCGGGCCGAGGACTTCGCCCTGTTGATGACTCTGGAGATGGGCAAGCCGCTGGCGGAGGCCCGGGGCGAAGTTACGTATGGGGCGGAGTTCCTGCGCTGGTTCTCCGAGGAGGCTGTGCGTGCCTTCGGGCGGTATGCGGTATCGCCTGACGGAAAGTCCCGGCTGCTGGTGACCAAGAAACCGGTGGGGCCGTGCCTGCTGATCACACCCTGGAACTTCCCCCTGGCCATGGCTACCCGCAAGATCGCTCCCGCCGTGGCAGCGGGCTGTACCATGGTGTTGAAATCTGCCAACCTGACGCCGCTGACCTCGCAGCTGTTCGCTGCCGTTATGCAGGAAGCGGGTCTGCCCCCCGGTGTCCTGAACGTCATTCCCACGTCCACGGCAGGTGCCACCACGGGACCCCTGATCAAGGACCAGCGCCTGCGTAAACTGTCCTTCACCGGTTCCACCGAGGTGGGCCGCCGCCTCCTAGCCGATGCGTCCGGGACGGTTCTGCGGACCTCGATGGAGCTCGGCGGGAACGCCCCGTTTGTGGTGTTCGAGGACGCGGACCTGGACGCCGCCGTCGCCGGGGCCATGCTGGCCAAGCTGCGGAACATGGGCGAAGCCTGTACCGCGGCCAACCGCTTTATCGTGCACGAATCGGTTGCGGACGAATTCGCACAGAAGTTCGCCGCGAAAATGCGCGACATGACCACGGCCAGGGGTACCGAGCCCGAATCCAAGGTGGGTCCGCTGATCGACGCCAAGAGCAGGGACAAGGTCCACGAACTCGTCACCGACGCCTTAGCAGCCGGTGCGACGGCGGTCCTCGGCGGTGCCGCGGGCGACGGCCCGGGCTACTTCTACCAGCCCACCATCCTCACCGGCGTCGTCGAAGGCACCCGGATCCTGTCTGAGGAAATCTTCGGCCCCGTGGCCCCGATCATCACGTTCGGCACCGAAGAAGAGGCCATCCGGCTCGCCAACAACACCGAGTACGGGCTTGTGGCCTACGTCTTCACCAGGGACCTGAACCGCGGCATCCGCATGGGCGAACGCCTCGAGACCGGGATGCTGGGCCTGAACGCCGGCGTCATCTCCAACGCCGCAGCACCCTTCGGTGGCGTCAAGCAGTCCGGCCTGGGCCGCGAAGGTGGGCTGGAGGGCATCGAGGAATACCTCTACACCCAGTACATCGGCATCGGCGACCCCTACGCCGGCTGACTTGCTGGCTGACGGGCTTGTGGTGCGGTGGCCACCGGTTACCGGCTTCCCCCCGGACGGAACAAGCCGTCGCGCGCTCTCGACCAGGAGCGAGCGGCGGCCTTTGCCGTGCGGAGCGCCAGCCTGCTGACCCCGTGGAAGGGCGCTGCCAGGAACCGGGCGAACCGGCCCAGTACCGACGCCGGTAGCCACGCTGCGCGCCACCGGCGGGGGAGCGTGGCGTTGTCCCGCAGCGACTGCTGCAGCGTCGCGATGCGCGGCGCGATTCGCTCGAACTTCAGGTCTCTGCCGGCGGTGTCGTTGCCCGGCCGGCCGTAGTGCCTTCGTTCGAAGTCGGAGGTCAGCGTGCGGACGGCCTGGTGCGCGGCATCGTCCATACCGCCGGTCCCACCGAGCAGCGACGAACTCCGCAGCCGTGCGGAATACGCCCGGGGCGTCTCGCTGGAGTCCGGTGGCAGGCCGTAGTCGGTTCCAAGGTCGCGGAGTTCAGCCCAGCCCAGGGGTACCGCGTCGTCCGTGTCCGGAGCCGGGCTTTGGAGCCGTCTGGTGCGGAGCCCTGTCCGGACCAGCCGCGGCAGCGCCAGCAGGAGCAGCAGCCCAAAAACCCCCGCTGCCCCAGTGAGCCACGGCAGAAGTAGTTGCCCGATGTCGTTGCCGCCGCCGGCGCCTGGGAGGGGCACCGCCGTCGCGCTTGGCGTCGGGACCGGGGATTTTGCGTCCGGTACCAGGTCCTTGGTGTTTTCAATGAGGTCAGGAGAGCCGGGACTGACCGTCTCGGTGGCGTAATCGGGGACGACGCCGCGTGATGGGGTGGGCTCGAACGGCACCCACCCCAATCCTTGGAAGTAGAGCTCGGGCCAGGCGTGGGCATCGCGGGCGTCCACCTCGTATTCCGGGAGGGCTCCGAGCCCGGCGACCGAGACGGTGCTGCCGGTGGCCCGGCCGGGCGCGTAGCCAACAGCGATCCGGCTCGGAATTCCTTCCAGCCGGGCCATCACTGCCATGGCGGACGAGTAGTGGATACAGTAGCCACTCTTCTGGGTGAGGAAGTCCGCCAGCACCGAGAGCCCGTTTCCGTCGTAGCCGCCCTGAAGTGGGGACTGCAGGGAGTAGGTGAACTCTCCGGAACGCAGGTACTTCTGAATGGCCATTGCCTTGGCGTAGGCGTTATCGCTGGAGCCGGTCACCGCATCAGCAGTGGTGCGGACAATATCCGGAACGCCGCCGGGAATCCTGGTGAATTCTTCCGGAATTCCGCGGGCGCCCCGGGATGACTGCCGGAGCATGGTGGCCGTTAGCCTCGGCACTGAGGACGACACAATGTACTGCTGGGCGCGCGAAGTGGTGTTGGCCGCCTTAACGGCGAGCGTGGCGGGGTCCCACGTCCAGGATCCGTGGAGTCCACGAATCGATTCCGGCGCGTAAGGCAGGGGCAGATACGGGCTGGTGAATGTCCCGGTGTCTACCGCCGTGACCTGGCGGAGCTGTTCGTCCGCGGTGATCTCGTAGCCGGTTTGGATGGGCCCTGCGACGGGCTGGCGGTCTGCGTCCCGGTCATCGGGTCCCCAGGTTTCGCCATCGAAGTTGTCCACCGTCACGGACCGCAGATACAGCGGCGCAGACGCGTTGGTGGCATAAGTGAGCCGCCCCGTCCCGGCAGGGGCCCGAAGGTTGTTTCCCAAAGTGATCATGGGATTCAGACCCGTGCCGTTGCCCCAGGGGTTCAGCCGGGAGCCTTGGGGAAATGTTCCGTGGTCAAAACCCGGAATGGCCAGCGGCACGGCCAGGGTGGCCACCAAAGCCACGGTTCCCGTCAACACGGCCCGCCGGATATTGCCGGGAGTCCGGCCGCTGTCAGCCGAAGTGCGGGAATCAGGGGCAAACCACTGGCTGAAAGCAAGGACCAGCAGGTAGCCGGCCACGGCGGCGGTGAAGCCCCACACCCCTACACTCTGCGGCTTTACCGTTGCGGGAACCACCAGGATGGCCAGCAGGCCAAGCCCGGTTGTGGCCGGCATGCCCAAGGGCACAGCCAGAGCATCAATGAGTATGACGGCCAGGCCCAGGACAGCACAGGTGACCATCACGATGCCTGCGTTCGGCGCAACCGGGGCGCTCTCGGCGAGTACGGTCTCGCTGGCCCGGCGGATGAACCTGTCCACCTCAGCCATGGTTGTTCCGGAGGGAATGAACCCGGCAATGGCCGTGCCGCGGAAGAACGTCAGGGTGAGAATGGCGATCAGTGACGCGAAGCCGCCGGCTGCCACCAGGAGGGGCTGGGCCCGCAGGGCACGAAGCGCTGCCAGGGTAAGGCAGAGCACCGCTACCGTGGTCAGGACCGGAAGGTACCAGGCCCAACCCCGCAGGACACCGTTGAGGGACAATGCAGCTCCGGCCACCGACAGGGCGACAGCACCGGCCATGGCCCACGGGTATGCCCCTACAGGGGAACGGGCCGGAGCCGGTCCCGCGGTCCCCGTGGAAGTGCCCGTTCCTCCGCCTGTGGGCCGCGGTTCGCGCGGGGCGCTGCGTTCCGGTGCCAGCGTCACCGACCCACCCCCGCTCCACGACGAACATCGGCTGCAGCCGTGGCCGTGGCAGCTCCGCCTTCGTCAAAGCAGCTCCAGGCCACCGGGACGGGAACTGAGGACTGCACCGCAACGGCGCGCCAGCCACCCCGGCGCAGGGCCTCCAAGGCTTCTTCGGACTCCGCCGGCCGGTCTGAAACGATCATGGCGAAAGCGTTGGCGCCGTATCCGGCACCGGGCGCCAGTGCCTTGGCTTCGGCCAGTGAGATTCTGCCGAGCACCGCGATAACGGGCCCGCGCATGCGGTGGGCTGACAGCTTGTCCATCAGTTGGTCGTCGAAAACGGCCGGGCCGGAGTCATGGCCACCGCGGTCCCGCGGGTGTCCTTCCTTCCCGGTGTGCCTATCCCTTGGGCCGTGGTGCGGTCCGGACAGCTGGATAGCCGCCAGGCTCTCGGCGATGGACTGGAGGCCGGCCGCCCCCGTGAACTCCTCCGCCTCCGGTTCGGGCGCGGACGGGGAACGGAGGAAAGCAGGTTCGCCACGGGGGTCCAGGAGGCGCAGGGCATAATTCCGCTCCGCCAGGTGAGTGCAGATGGACATCGCGGCCACCACTGCCCACTCAAAGGTGCCGCTGCTGGCCATGTCACGGGCCTCCACGGCCTGAGTTCCTCCGAAACCGGAGGCGGTGCCCCCGGAAAACGCCGCTAACCGCTGGTCCAGGATCACAGTGGCCTCCGGCGTCGTCACGGATTCCTCCTGCCGCACCATCAGGGCTCCGTGACGGGCGGTGGCCGCCCAGTGGACCCGCCGCATGGGATCGCCGGCGCGGTATTCGCGGGTCATGACGTCGTCGTCGCTGGGGTTGGCGCGGGTGCGCGTGGCGGTGATGCCGTCGTTCCCGCGGGCACCGGCGAGCCCCGTTACGGGAAGCTCGACGGCGGCCGGCGTGACGGTGAGGACGTCGCCGTCGTCGATGGCCTGGCGGCGTAGGGACAGTCCGAACGGATCAGTGAACTCGGCCGTCACCGGGCCGATCGGGTACTGCCCCCGTTTGGTGGAATTCAGGTGGTATTCATACCTGCTGGCGCCGCCGGTCGCGGACCGTGCCGGAAAGCGGAAAGCGGGGGACTCGCCGAACCTTGCGGGCAGTTTCTCCTCCATGATCGCCCGTCCGCCGCCCGCACCGCTCCGGGTGACGGCAAGCCGCACGGTGGTGGGGGCGGAGGTCTCCACGGGCGAGGGATTGAATTCGCGGTACACCTGGAAGCGGGGCTTGACGAGCCTGATCCCGGCAAGGGCAATCAAGGGCAGGACTATCAGCAGCACACTGAGGCTCAGGAGGTCCCGCCGTCCCATGATTTGCGCTGCCACCAGGGAAACCGCACCGGCAGCCAGTAGTCCCCAGCCGCGCGGGCTGAAGAGCTGCCGGGGAAACCTGTCGAGCAGCGCCATGGGCCGGCCCTGCCTAGCGGTTCCGCCGCAACCCGGCCGGCTGGGTTGTTGACCGGGCCGGACTGTTCGCCGGATCCTGGCCTACGGGCAGCCGGGACAGGATTCCCCGGATGACGCTTTGCGGAGTCTCACCGGCTCCGGCGGCCTTGCGGTCCAGGATTATCCGGTGGGCCAGCACTGATTCCGCCACACCCACCACGTCGTCGGGCAGGACGAAGTCACGGCCGTCCAGGGCCGCCGTGGCTTTGGCGGCCCGGAGTAACTGGAGCATGGAGCGTGGGCTGGCGCCCAGCCGGAGCAGGCGGCTTTCGCGCGTGGCCCGGCCCACGGAGACCGTATATTCCTTGACCGCCTGGGACACGTAGACCTGCTGGACTGTGGCGATCATGGCCGCGACGTCCGCTGCGGTGACCACTGCGGACACCTTGGCCAGCGGCGAGGTTGCCTGGTGGGTCTCCAGCATTTCGATCTCGGCTTCCTTGTCCGGGTAGCCCATGGAGATCCGCGTCATGAACCGGTCGCGCTGGGCCTCGGGCAGGGGGTAGGTGCCTTCCATTTCGATGGGGTTCTGGGTGGCCACCACCATAAACGGCTCATCGAGCTTGTACGAATCTCCATCCACGGTGACCTGGTGTTCCTCCATGCACTCCAGCAGCGCCGACTGGGTCTTGGCGGAAGCACGGTTGATTTCATCACCGATGACGATGTTTGCGAACACGGCCCCCGGGCGGAATTCGAAGAGGCGCGATGCCTGGTTGTAGATGGACACGCCCGTTACGTCCGAGGGCAGAAGGTCGGGCGTGAACTGGATTCGGCTGACCGTGCAGTCAATGGTCCGGGCGAGGCTTTTTGCCAGCAGCGTCTTACCCACCCCCGGCACGTCCTCAAGCAGGAGGTGGCCTTGGGCAAGCAGCACCGTCAGGGCCAGCCTGGCGGCATCGGACTTGCCATCAATGACGGTGTTAATCGAGTCCAGGATCCTCTGGCTGGCGGCGTGGAACGACCCCGCGTCCATTGCCCCTGCCCGGTGCCCGTTGCGGCTCCCCTGCTCCGAGACGGCGGTGAAGTTCCGGCCGGCGGGGATTACCTCGTTGACGGCGGTGCGGCGGTGGGGTTCCATCTGCAACCTTTCAGCCCGGGGATCACCTGGGACGGGAAGCCGGCCTGCCTTCGCCCGGCGGTGGGGCGCTCGCATCTGTTCCTACCAGACTACTAAGAGAACTGCCGGCGCTGACAGAGAGTTCCTGGAATTCTGCGGGCATCCGCGGACGCTAGGCTTGAAGGATGTGCAATTCGCTGATTCCCGCTGCTTACCGCGCTTCCGGGGCCGAGGTTCCGGCAGGTTCCGGCCAGCAGAAGCGGATGCATTTTCCGCCGGCGCCGGAACCCTTGCCGGTCCCCGTGATGGACAACCACACACACTTTGATTTCCCCAACGGGGACAGTCCCGTGGCTGTCGCGGCAGCGTTGGACGCCGCCCAGGCGGTGGGTGTTCAGGGTGCCGTGCAGGTGGGCACCGACCTTGAGTCCTCCCGGTTCACTGTCCAGTCCGTTGACTTGGACCGCAGGCTGCTGGGGGCTGTGGCACTGCACCCCAACGATGCCCCGGAGTACGCGGAGCGCGGCGAGCTGGAAGAGGCGCTGGCGGAAATTGAGCGGCTCGCCGCCCACCCCCGCATCCGGGCCATCGGAGAGACAGGTCTTGATTTCTTCCGCACCGAGGGGGAGGGCCTGGCCCACCAGCGCTATTCATTCCGGCGGCACATCGACATTGCCAAGCGGCTGGACCTTACCCTGCAGATCCACGACCGGGACGCGCACGACGACGTGGTGCAGGTTCTGCGCGAGGAGGGGGCGCCGGAGCGGGTGGTGTTCCATTGCTTCTCCGGCGATGAGGAGCTCGCCAGGATCTGCAACGCGGCCGGTTGGAACATGTCCTTTGCCGGAACGCTGACCTTCAAAAATGCGGCCAACCTCAGGGCTGCGCTCGCAATCGCGGAGCCGGAATTGGTGCTGGTGGAAACCGACGCCCCGTTCCTGACCCCGCACCCCCACCGAGGCCGTCCGAACGCCAGTTACATGGTGCCTTACACGGTCCGTGCCATGGCCGAATTGACAGGAGCGGACCTCGCGGAACTTTGCACCAGGATCAGCGAGAATACCGTTCGGGCGTACGGATCCTGGGACTGAAGAAGACCGCCAGCGAGACCCTCGGCAACATACTTCGTATGCATATTTCTTGTTTGCTTTATAACGCTACGGTTACAGTGGAGAATTATTAGCCGGGGTCGGGGAAGGCCTTCGGATAATTTCACTTCACGCGCAGCAGGACTTGGCAGGCTTAGACGCCGTCCGCCTGCGGAGCGGAGTGTGGCGGCGCAACGGTGCCCGGAGCTGTCCCCAGGGTCATGCGCCGGCTATTTCACTGCGTTTTTCCCCGTGCCCGGATGGACCTAAAGTTACGGGCAATCGTGGTCAAGTTCTTCACAACGGACGGTAAGTTCAGTTTTATCAAGATCGGCACCCAGCTTGTGGTGCTCTGCGCACTGGTGGTGGGCCTCGTCGCCTTCGTCGGAAATAACAAAACCGTTACCCTCAATGTCGACGGGAAAGTGACTTCGGTCCAGTCCTTCGGCGGCACTGTTGGCCAGGTCGTCAAGGGCGCAAACGTTGAACTGAAACCAGCCGACCGCGTCTCGCCTGCGTCGGACGCCAAAGTGGAGAACGGCACAGTCATCAACGTCAACAAGGCCAAGGCCGTAAAGGTCAGCCTGGACGGTGCGGAGAAGACCGTCAGCACCACAGCCCCAGACGTTGCCGGCCTCGTCACCGAGCTCGGGGTGGCCAGCGCTTCCTCGGTCTCCGTCCCCAAGGAGGCCCAGCTTGCGGTGGCAGGCTCCTTTGTCTCCATCTCCACCCCTAAGAGCATCAGCATTGTTGCCGACGGCAAGGTTTCTACGGCCACCACGACGGCGGGAACGGTCACCCAGGTGCTCGAAGACGCCGGCATCACCCTGGGCGTCGACGACCGGACGTCGCAGCCCGGCAACGCGCACGTGGTGAACAACATGGTGGTCAAGGTCTCGCGTGTGGATACCAGGCAGACCGCCGCTTCGACTGAAAACGTTGCCTTCGACAGCGTGACCACGGAGAGCGCTGAGCTGTTCAAGGGTGAGAAGGAAGTCACCCAGGCCGGCGTCGCAGGAAAGGTCGACAGGACGTTCAAGCTTGTGCTCGTGGACGGCCGTGAAGCTTCCCGGACGCTGGTCTCTGAGGCGGTATCGGTCCAGCCCGTGACGGAGAAGGTCACCGTGGGCAGCAAGGCAAAGCCAGCGGCGGCTGCCCCCCCCGCAGCGGGTGCCCCCCCCGCAGCGGGTACCAACACCGGCGCCGCGGCCCCGGCCATGATGAACGAAGCCATGTGGGACAAGATCGCCCAGTGCGAGGCCGGCGGAAACTGGTCCATCAACACGGGCAATGGCTACTACGGCGGTTTGCAGTTCGACATCCGGACCTGGATCGGGTCCGGTGGCGGCGCGTACGCCCCCAACGCCAGCCTTGCCACCAAGGCCCAGCAGATCGACGTCGCCAACCGTGTGTATGCACAGCGTGGCCTGCAGCCGTGGGGCTGTGGCTGGGCCGCTACGAGCTAAGCACCCGCCAAGCACTTGTACAGGCGGCAGCTGACCACAGCCGCCAGGCACACCGCATCAGTGGCCGGCCCCGGAAATCCGGAGCCGGCCACGGCCCTTAACCCGGAACGGTCAATGGCCGGGACGTCGCAGTACCTGTCACAAAAGGACCGGTCCGTCAATGCCGCCGGGATAGGATACCTAAGTGACTGAACCGATTGCCGCCAGGCCCGCACCCCTCTTTGGAGCCTCCGACATACGCCGGCTGGCAGAAGAAATAGGCATCCGGCCCACCAAGACACTTGGCCAGAACTTCGTCATTGACGGCAACACCATCCGCCGGATTGTGTCGGTCGCCGCCATCGGGCCGGAAGAAACGGTTCTGGAAGTCGGGCCCGGCCTCGGCTCTCTCACACTGGGCCTGCTGGACGCCGCGAAGACGGTGGTCGCCGTCGAAATTGATCCGGTCCTGGCGACGAAGCTGCCCGAAACCGTGCAGGCATGGCGGCCGGAAGCGGCGGACTCTTTCCACCTCGTCCAAGCCGACGCCATGAAGGTGACGTCCCTCCCGGTGGAGCCCACCGCCCTGGTGGCAAACCTCCCGTACAACGTGGCCGTTCCGGTGGTCCTGCACCTGCTCCAGCATTTCCCGAGCCTGCGGCATGGTCTGGTGATGGTCCAGGACGAAGTGGCGGACAGGCTCGCTGCCGGTCCCGGGTCAAAGACCTACGGGGTGCCGTCCGTAAAGGCCGCCTGGTACAGCAGCATGCGCAAGGCCGGAGTCATCGGCATGAACGTCTTCTGGCCAGCGCCGAAAATCCACTCCGGCCTCGTGGCCTTCACGCGGCGGGAACCGCCCGTCACAACGGCCACCCGCGAGCAGGTGTTCGCCGTAATTGACGCCGCTTTCGCCCAGCGCCGCAAGACGCTGCGGGCTGCCCTGGCAGGTTGGGCCGGGGGAGCGGCCGAGGCCGAACGCTGCCTGGTTGCCGCAGGCGTTGACCCAACAGCCCGGGGCGAAGTGATTGATATTCATGCCTTTTCCCGGATCGCCGAAGCCCGCGGGGCTACCGCATGAAGGGGCCTGCCGGGCGGTTTCCCGCCCGGACGGTCAGGGTGAAGGCACCTGGAAAAGTCAACGTTTCCCTCGACGTGGGACCGCTGCGGGCCGATGGCTACCATTCTGTGGCCAGCGTTTACCTCGCGGTTTCCCTCTACGAGGAGGTTGCGGCTACCAGCACACAGACGCCCGGGATCACGGTCAGCATCAGCCCGGCCAGCACCTTGGACCTCGATGGCGTGGACATCCCGCTGGATGAAAACAACCTGGCTTATAAAGCCGCGGCCATGATGGCAGACATCTCGGAGCGCTCCACCGGGGTGCACCTGGAGGTCACCAAACGCGTCCCCGTGGCTGGCGGCATGGGTGGCGGCTCGGCGGATGCCGCAGCCACCCTTTTGGCCTGCGACGCCCTCTGGAACAGCGGGCTGTCCCGGGATGAACTGGCACACCTGGCCGCTGAACTGGGCGCCGACGTCCCGTTTTCGCTCCTCGGCGGAACCGCCGTCGGGCTCGGTGTAGGCGATGAACTCTCACCGGCGCTGGTCAAAGCCCAGACGGACTGGGTCCTGGTGGCCGCAGACTACGGGCTGCCCACCCCGGAAGTTTTCCGCACCCTGGACCGGCTCCGGGAAGCTGAAGGCCTCGATGCGGCCGAGCCAACTGCCGTGGACGCCAAGATCCTGCAGGCCCTGCGCAACGGGGACGCCGACGCCCTGAGCCGGGTCCTGGTCAACGATCTTCAGCGGGCCTCCATTGAACTGGCCCCAGGGCTCCGCGCTACGCTGGGACGGGGCGAAGCCCTCGGCGCCCTTGCCGGGATTGTCTCCGGTTCCGGACCCACGGTGGCGCTGTTGACCCACAACCCCGCCGCCGCCGAAAGCCTGGCCGAGGACCTTCGGCATTACGGGCTGACGGCATTCCCTGTCCACGGGCCCGTGCATGGCGCCCGCATCATCTCCGATACCCTCCTGTAGAACACCACTACCTCACCCAGCAGCAGAAAGCAGTTCCCTTTGGCACACCTTCTTGGCGGCGAGAACCTCACGGTTTCGTACGCAACCCGCACCGTCCTGGACGGCATCACCCTTGGACTCGAGGAGGGTGACCGGATCGGCATGGTGGGCCGGAACGGTGACGGCAAGTCGACGCTGATGCGCCTGCTGGCCATGCGGTCCACCCCGGACTCCGGCCGGGTGACCAAGCGCAGTGAGGTTAACATCGGCTACCTGGACCAAAGCGACGTGCTCGACGGCGACCTCACCGTCGGTGCTGCGATCGTCGGAGACCAGGCCGACTACGAATGGGCCCGCAATCCGCAGATCCGGGAAGTCATGGGCGGCCTGGTGTCCGACGTCGACTGGCACGCCAACGTCCACGCACTTTCCGGCGGGCAGAAGCGCCGGGTGGCGCTGGCCAAACTCCTCATCGAGGACCACGACGTGATCATGCTCGACGAGCCCACCAACCACCTCGACGTCGAAGGCGTCGCCTGGCTGTCCCGGCACCTGAAGTCCCGCTGGCGTGCCAACCAGGGTGCTTTCCTGGTGGTCACCCACGACCGGTGGTTCCTCGACGAAGTCTGCACCAAGACCTGGGAAATCCATGATGGCATCATGGACCCGTTCGACGGCGGATACGCCGCCTACGTGCTGGCCCGCGCCGAACGGGACCGCTCAGCCTCCGTGATGGAAAGCAAGCGCCAGCAGCTCGTGAAGAAGGAGCTTGCGTGGCTGCGCCGCGGCGCCCCGGCCCGCACGGCCAAGCCCAAGTTCCGCATTGAGGCGGCTAACGCCCTGATTGCCGACGTTCCTGAGCCGCGTGACTCGACTGCCCTGAGCAAGATGGCCACCGCCCGGCTCGGCAAGGACGTCCTGGACCTTGAGAACGTCTCCCTGGACTTCCTTGGGGGAGACCCAGGGCAGAAGCTGTTCGACAACATCACCCTGCGGCTTGCCCCGGGGGAGCGGCTGGGCCTGGTGGGCGTCAACGGCGCCGGCAAAACCACGCTGCTCAAGCTTCTGAACGGCGAGATCCAGCCGACCTCCGGCAAGGTCAAGCGCGGCAAGACGGTGGTTACGGCGGTCCTCACCCAGGAGGTCAAAGAGCTCGACGACGTCTCGGACCTGCGCGTCATCGAGGTCATTGAACGCGAGAAGCGGTCCTTCAACGTGGGCGGCAAGGAGTTCACTGCCGGCCAGCTCGTTGAGCAGCTTGGGTTCACCAACGAGAAGCAGTGGACGCCGGTCAAGGACCTCTCCGGCGGTGAGCGCCGCCGCCTCCAGCTGCTGCGCCTGCTGGTGGGCGAACCCAACGTGCTGATGCTTGACGAGCCCACCAACGACCTCGACACCGATACGCTCGCCGCCGTCGAAGATGTGCTGGACGGCTGGCCCGGCACCCTTGTTGTGGTCAGCCACGACCGCTACCTGCTGGAGCGCGTGACGGACCACCAGATGGCGCTACTGGGCGACGGGAAGATCCGCGCCCTGCCGCGCGGCGTGGACCAGTACCTGGAACTCCGCGAATCCGCACTGGCCGGCTCCACCATCACCGGCGGCGGCAATCCCGTGACGGGCCCGAGCGGCAGCTCCACGCCTGCGGCCAGCGGAGCCTCCGAGGCCGAGAAGCGCGACGCCCGCAAGGCCAAAAACCGCATCGAACGCCAGATGGGCAAGCTCGAGCAGCAGGAAAAGAAGGTCCACGACCAAATGGTCAAGAGCACCGCAGAGTCAGACTTCGATGCCCTGGCCGAGCAGAACAAAAAACTCAAGGACCTCGCCGGCGAACGCGAAGCCCTGGAACTCGAATGGATGGAAGCCCTGGAAGTCCTCGGCGAGTAACCCTGCGCTACTTGGGTTGGGTGCTGGAGCCGGCCCTTCCGCGTCGCTTAGACACAGGGCAAAGGGGACGCTCCGGTCGCTGGGCGACCTCCGCGTCCCGATGCCCTGCGATGCGCTCCGTTCGGAAGGACCGCCACCGGCGAGGTACGTCACCTTCCCAAGTGGAACCGAACGCGCTCGGAACCTTCGGCATTGACGATCTGTGCGAGTCCCCAAACGGAACGGTCGGCACTAGCGGTGCGGGGGACCTTCGCGTAGTCGCGCATCGCGGCGCATCGGGCTCCGGAGGTCGCTCAGCGACCGCAGGAGTCCCATTGCGCTGTGTCTAAGCGACGGCGAAGGGCCGCTGCACCGCGGAGGATGGGCGCGGGAGAACTCAGCCCTCGGACTTCAGTTCCGGGTCTTTTTGGAGGCCGGTCAGGCCGTTCCAGGCGAGGTTTACCAGGTGCGCGGCGACGGTGTGTTTGTCGGGCTGGCGGCTGTCCTGCCACCATTGGCCGGTCATGGCCACCATGCCCACGAGCATCTGGGCGTACATGGCTCCGTCTTCGGCGCTGAACCCACGCCGGTGGAATTCGTCGGACAGGATGTGTTCCACGCGGGCTGTGACGTGGGAGAGCAGGGTGGAGAAGGCGCCTTCGGGCTGCGACGGGGGAGCGTCCCGCATCAGGATCCGGAAGCCCTCCGTATGGTCCTCGATGTAGGTGAGCAGGGCCAGGGCGGCGCGTTCCACCATGACACGCGGCTTCGCTTCCTCGGTCAGGGCAGCCGTGATGGAGTCCAGCAGGATCCGGAATTCAGAGTCCACCACCTGCGTGTACATACCCTCTTTGGAGCCGAAGTGCTCGTAGATCACCGGCTTGGACACACCTGCGCAGGCCGCGATTTCCTCGATAGTGGTGCCGTCGAGCCCGCGTGCGGCGAAAAGGCCACGGCCGACGTCGATCAGCTGGCTGCGCCGCTGCACGCCTGTCATCCGTGTCCGGGGTGGGTTGTTGCTCACATTTCCATCATGCCCTAGCGCCGCGCACCAAGGCCTCTGAAACGGGCCGGAACGGGCGCCGGGGCCGTGGTCCGGTTGCCCCGATCACCGTCCGTGTCGCGGGCTGCCCCGAACCCATGGCAAAATAACTACTTGTGCCTTGGCCTTGCGCCTCCGGCATGGTCCGCCCTGGTGTAATGGCAGCACCCCGGCCTTTGGAGCCGTGGAGTATAGGTTCGAATCCTATGGGCGGAACTGCTGTGCGGAGAGCGTCCAGTAGTATGAAGTCGGTGCCCCGCCAGGCTTGTGGCCGGACAGACACCGCGCCCAGCGCCACGCGCAACAATGCAAGGAGAGCCCGTACGTGAGCCCCGAAACTACCGGCCCAGCCGCGGTTATTGTCCTGGCAGCAGGCGCCGGCACCCGGATGAAATCCCGTACCCCCAAGATCCTGCACGAAATCGGCGGCCGCTCCATGGTGGGGCACGCTCTCCTGGCGGCCCGCAGCATCAACCCTGAGCGCCTTGCCCTGGTGGTCCGCCACGAGCGCGACCTGGTTTCCAGTCACTTGAACGAGTTGGACTCCGAAGCCCTGATCGTTGACCAGGACGAAACCCCCGGAACCGGCCGCGCCGTTGAGGTTGCCCTGCTCGCGCTCGACGCCCAGGAAAAACTTGCCGGCACCGTGGTGGTGACCTACGGCGATGTTCCCCTCCTCAGCGGCAGCCTCCTGGCGGATCTGGTGGCAACACACGAACGCGAAGGCAACGCCGTGACAGTGCTCACCGCGCTGCTCGATGACGCCACGGGCTACGGCCGCATCCTCCGCGGCGATGACGGCTCTGTCACCGGTATCCGCGAGCACAAGGACGCCACGGACGCCGAACGCCTGATCGGCGAGGTCAATTCCGGCATTTACGCTTTCGACGCCGCCGTCCTCCGCGACGCGCTGGTCCACGTGACCACTGACAACTCACAGGGCGAAAAGTACCTCACCGATGTGTTGGGTCTCGCCCGGGAGTCAGGCGGCCGGGTGGCCGCCGTCGTCACTGAAGACCGCTGGCAGGTGGAGGGCGCCAACGACCGCGTGCAGCTCTCAGCCCTTGGAGCCGAACTCAACCGCCGGACCGTCGAAGCCTGGATGCGGGCCGGTGTCACCGTTGTTGACCCTGCCACCACCTGGATCGATTCCACCGTCACTCTGGACGAGGACGTCCGGATCCTCCCCAACACGCAGCTGCACGGCGCCACCACCGTGGCGAGGGACGCCGTCGTCGGCCCCGACTCCACCCTGACCGATGTCCGCATCGGCGCGGGCGCCGCCGTGACCCGCACCCACGGCTCCGGCGCGGTCATCGGCGCGAAAGCCGCCGTCGGCCCCTTCACGTACCTGCGGCCCGGAACAGTGCTTGGCGACACGGGCAAGATCGGCGCGTTCTACGAAACCAAGAACGTCACGATCGGCCGCGGCTCGAAACTGTCCCACCTCGGCTACGCCGGCGACGCCGAAATCGGCGAGGACACCAACATCGGCTGTGGCAACATCACGGCCAATTACGACGGCGAGAAGAAGCACCGCACGGTGATCGGCTCTGGCGTCCGCACAGGTTCCAACACAGTGTTTGTTGCACCGGTCACCGTGGGGGACGGCGCCTACAGCGGCGCCGGCGCGGTGATCCGCAAGGACGTCCCGGCAGGGGCACTCGTCCTGTCCGTCGCTGCCCAGCGCAACGCCGAGGGCTGGGTTATTGCAAACCGCCCCGGTACACGCTCGGCAGAACTCGCCGAGGCGGCCACGTCAGACTCCTCAAGTACCCCAGCATCGACAGAAGAGGGCAAGTAACAATGAGCGAAATTACGGCACACGGCGAGAAGAAGCTGGTGCTTGCCGCAGGGCGGGCACACCCCGAACTGGCGCGGGAAATCGCCAAGGAGCTGGGGACCGAGCTGCTGCCCATTGACGCCTACGACTTCGCCAACGGGGAGATCTACGTCCGCGCCGGCGAAAGCGTCCGGGGAACCGATGCATTTGTCATCCAGGCCCACCCGGCACCGCTGAACAACCACCTGATGGAACAGCTGATCATGATCGATTCGCTGAAGCGGGCCTCCGCCAAGCGCATCACCGTGGTATCGCCGTTCTACCCGTACGCCCGGCAGGACAAAAAGGGCCGCGGCCGAGAACCCATTTCCGCCCGGCTCGTGGCGGACCTGTACAAGACCGCCGGTGCCGACCGCATCATGAGTGTTGACCTGCACACCTCGCAGATCCAGGGCTTCTTCGACGGTCCAGTGGACCACCTCATGGCCATCCCGCTCCTGGCCGATTACATCCGGACCAAGGTCGGCTCTGACAACGTCACCGTGGTGTCCCCGGATACCGGCCGCGTCCGTGTGGCCGAGCAGTGGGCTGAGCGCCTGGGCGGAGCGCCGCTGGCGTTTGTGCACAAGAGCCGCGACCTCACCGTGCCCAACCAGGCCGTCTCCAAAACCGTTGTGGGCCAGGTCGAGGGCAGGACCTGCGTCCTGATCGATGACATGATCGACACCGGCGGAACCATTTCCGGAGCGGTCCAGGTCCTCATGAACGCCGGTGCGAAGGATGTCATCATCGCCGCAACGCACGCCGTGTTTTCCGAACCCGCTGCCCAGCGGCTGGCCGATTCCGGGGCCCGGGAAGTTGTGGTCACGAACACGTTGCCCCTCGGCGCCCACCAGCATTTCCCGCAGCTCACGGTGCTGTCCATCGCCCCGCTCATCGCCCGCGCCATCCATGAAGTGTTCGACGACGGTTCCGTCACCAGCCTGTTCGACGGCAACGCCTGACCCCGTTGGTTGAGCCAGGCCAGCGCCATTTTCGATAATCGACTCCGGTGCTGGTAGGCTCTTCTACGATACCTTGGCGAGGGAGAGAAGTCTCCGTAATCGACTGGGTCTGCATCTCCCTTCTGGAAGGGCTCCACATGGTGGCCCGGCGTTGAAGGTCGTAACAGACCTCCGCCCTTGCTGAAAACCTTTTTAGTCTTCCGAGGAGATACACATGTCTGAGCAGAAGCTCGCAGCAGAAGTACGCACTGAATTCGGCAAGGGCTTTGCCCGCCGCGCACGCATGGCCAACCTGATCCCCGCCGTCATCTACGGCCACGGCGCCGAGCCGATCCACATTACCCTGCCCGCCAAGGCCACCACCCTGGCAGTCCGCACCGCCAACGCCCTGATGTCGCTGGACATCAACGGCGAAGAGCACCTCGCCCTGGTCAAGGACATCCAGCGCGACCCCATCAAGCAGATCATCGAGCACATCGACCTGCTGACCGTCCGCAAGGGCGAGAAGGTCACTGTGGACATCCCCGTCCACGTGGTGGGTGAACTGGCTCCGGGCAACGTCTACAACCAGGAGCTGACCGTCATCTCCCTCGAGGCCGAGGCAACCCACCTGCCCACCGCCATCGAGGTTGACATCGAAGGCCGCACCGCCGGACAGCACATCCACGCTTCGGACCTGCTTCTGCCGAAGGGCTCCGTCCTGCTGGCCGACGCCGATGCCCTGGTTATCAACATCTCCGAGGCCGTTGAGTCCGCTGAAGAAGAGGGCGACGCTTCCGCCGAGGCCGCAGCCGAGTAACAACTCCTCTGCTGACAACTGTGGCCGGGCCCTCCACGGGGCCCGGCCACAGCCATGTCCGGACCACTTCGGAATTCACAACTTAGGATGGAACAATGACTGACACCTGGTTGATCGTCGGGCTCGGTAACCCCGGGCCCGAATATAAGGGCAACAGGCATAATGTTGGCCAGATGGTTCTGGACGAACTCGCCGGCCGGCTGGGCGGAAACTTCAAAACCCATAAAACGCGGGCCCAGGTCCTCGAAGGGCGCCTGGGGATCGGCGGTCCCCGTGTGGTGCTTTCCAAGCCGCTCACATACATGAATGTGTCCGGCGGACCGGTGGCGGCCCTGGCAAACTTTTACGGCATCGGCCCGGCTTACGTGGTCGCGGTACACGATGAGATAGATATCGCGTTCAACACCGTGAAACTGAAATGCGGCGGCGGCGAGGGCGGCCACAACGGTCTGAGGGACATCTCCAAGGCGCTCGGCACCAAGGACTATCTCAGGGTCCGGGTGGGAGTAGGCCGGCCACCTGGCCGGATGGATACCGCAGATTATGTGCTGCGCGATTTTGGCGCCACGGAGCGTAAGGACATCCCATTTCTGTTGGATGAGGCCGCTGATGCGGTGGAGCTGCTGGTCAGGGAGGGCTTGACGGCGGCCCAGCAGAAGTTCCATCCGGCGAAGACCGACGTGTAGAAAAAAATGCCAAATTCCCCGTAACCCTGTTTACCTGTCCCTGCCAAGGGGTAGTCTTCTTCCTAAGCGGGGGGCGATGGGGCTTGTTCCCGCTTTAGTGGGATGTAGGGGAAAAGTTCATGTCAATCGAGCCACTCAGCTGGGGACGTGGGTCACCGCTCAACGACCTTGACCTGCGCACGGAAACTGCTGGCGCCTCGGAGCCACAGCGATGGTCTGTGCCCGCACGCAGCGCCAACCTCGAAGCCGTCCGCACCGCCTTGACTGGCCCAGACTCCCTGGGCGTTGTGGTCACCGGTGGACGCGGGGTGGGTAAGTCATCCCTGGCCAGGACGGCAGTGTCCGAGCTTGGCCCCGATGTTTGGACGCTGCAGTTGCGCTGCGGGACCACAACGGGCGATACCCCTTATGGTTGCCTTGCGTTTCTGCTTGCGCGCCTTCCCCAGGCTTACATGGGTTCACCTACCGCCATTTTGCGTGGGATTACGTCATTGATCCGGAGTGATGCGGCCGGGCGCCAATGCGTAATCACCTTGGATACGGCCGGCAACATCGATGAGATGAGCGCCGGCGTCCTGCTCAACATCCTCCTTACCGGGACCGCCCGCATCGTGGCCGTGGCGCCAAGGATCAGCGATCTTCCTGCTGACTTCCATTGGCTCCTCACCGACCGCCGGCTTACTGAGGTCAGGTTGGACAACCTGAATGAGCTGCAGACCCGCCAGGTGTTGCTTTCCCTCCTGGGCCACCGCGTCTCCGCCTCCCTGGTCAGTACGTTCCACACGATGGTTGGGGGAAATCCGCTCTTGCTCAAGGCGCTGGTTGCCGAGCAGCAGCAATCCGGGAACCTGGTCCTATCGGACTCGGTCTGGACCTTGCGGGACAAGGTAGTGCTCGACGGCGCGGCGAGCCTGGAGGACATCGTCCGGTCGCGATGGTCCCGGCAATCTCCCGAGGAGCGGGAAGTCATTGAAATGCTTTCCTGCGCCCGGAGCGTGGAGCTTTCCCGGCTGACCGCCGTTTACGGAGCCGGCATCGTGGCGGACATGGAAGATGCGGGCCTGCTGGAGATCGACGTGTCGGAAAACCGCTGGGTTGCGTTGCGGGAGATGTACTTTGGCGACGTCGTCCGCTCCTGGCTCAGCATCACCCGGCGCCGGGAGCTCCGGGGCCTGCTCCTGGGCGGGCAGGAGCCAGACCCTTCCACCATGACCGTGGAAGAGTTGATGGCGTTCGCGGCCTGGACCCACGAATGTGAGGCAGAGCTGAATCCGGCCATGGCGCTGGCGGCAGCCGAAGCTGCCGTCCAGCTCTTTGACCCGCACTTCGCCCTCAAATATGCCGAGACACTGAGACGGGAAGTTCCAGAGTGGGTGCCCGGCCAGCGGCAGCGAGCCGCCGCGTACTTGCTCCTGGACCTCCCACTGCAGGCCATGGCGGCCCTGGATGACATCTCACAACCGCAGCTGGATAACCTGGATGTCAACGAATACGCCCAGGTCATCGCAGCTAAGTCAGGGGTGATGGTATGGCTCCCGGAACATGCCGACAGGGTCCCTGCGCTGTTGCAGACCGCGCGCGAGCGGCTTGGCGCGGAGCCAGGCACCGCGAATGGGTGGCCGGACCCGGTTGCTGCGGCACGGAACAGAATCAGACTGTCCGAATTCGAATACCAGGCATTCGTGGGAGATTACGCCGCCGCAATACCGGCCCTGGAAGCCGCTGCCAACGCGGAGCTGAACCCCGATACCTGGTTCCGGATGCATTCAGCCCTAATCCTGATGAGCGCTTTGGCCATGACCGGGCGGGAGATGGACGCCCTGAGCCTGATGCGGCAGCTGGGCGGGCAGATTTCCGACGCCGGCGAGATCGTAGGCCTGCGGGAGAAATTCACTGGACGGGCTTACAACGTGCTGTTGACCGCCGGGCAATGGCGCCGCTGCATCGACCTCCTTAATCCGCCAGCGATGCGTGACATTCACCAGCTCCCCTTCCGGAGCGCCGCCGCGGAGCTCGCAGCAGGGATCGCCTACGTGTACGCGGGAAGGGGCGCTGTCGCCCTCGATTCGCTGTTGTCAGCGGCAGCACAGCTCGAGCTGCGTCCTGCCCAGGGCATCCGCCGGGCTGCCTACGCTGCTGTTGCCTTCGCCTATGCACAGATTGGCAATGCCGGGCAGTCCCGCAAGTATCTGGACAAGCTGCAGCGGACCGGTGGTGCCGCCGATCATGCCACGCGGAGCACCACTGACTTCTGCGCTGATATGGCAGGACGATGGCTGGGCGACATTAATGCCGCCGCCCGCCTGAAGGTATCTGCCCGGCGCGACATCGCGGCAGGAAGGTACACCCTCGCGGGGATCAGCCTGCTCGGAGCCACAGTCCACGGTTCAGAAGCCGACTTCCGCCTGCTCGAAGAAGTGGCCGACCACCGCCAGGGCCCGTTGGCGGAAATCTCGCGGCTCATTGCAATTGGCAGCAGGACGCACGACGCGAAGACTTTGCTCGCCGGCGGGGAGCTTGCCGCCACGCTGGAGCTGGATGCCGTTGAGGCCCGCTGCATGGCGCTGGCCGTTGACTACGCCCGCCAGGCAGGAGATCCTGCCTCGGCCAGGACCGCCCAGGCACGGCTGGACGTCCTCGCGGCCACCATGGCAAGCCTGCCCATCGTGCCGAGCAGCGGCAGCCCGCTCTTGACCGGCAGGGAGCGGCAGATCGCGCAGCTTGCCGGCCGGGGTGCGTCCAACCGCGATATCGCGCTGGATATGGGCGTTTCCGTCCGCACCGTGGAAGGCCATCTCTACCAGGTCTTCACCAAGCTGGGCGTAACATCCAGGGGTGATCTGACTGGACTCGTCTAACGGCCACTCACCGAAACCGGGATCCGCGCATCGCCTACTCACGGGCCGGCGGCAGCCGCTGGACCGGATCTGCAATATCATCCGGACCCGGACCAGCCAGGCGGTGTTCCTCATGGCAGGCCCCGGGATCGGCAAGACCACGTTGATTGAGACCATCACCGAGCGGCTTGCCGCTGAGATGATCATTGTTCAGATCCATGGAAGCTCATCCCTCTCCCGCGTTCCTTTCGGCATCCTTGCTCCCTACACGGCGGAGCTGACCGCCGAGGATTCTGTATCCCCGGTGGCTGTACTGAGGTCCGTCTGGAGTTACTTTGAGAAGCTCAAGGCCGGCCAAGACACTCCGTTGCTCCTCATGATGGATGACGCCCACCATCTGGACGAGGCGACGGCCAGCATCGTGGCCGACATGATTTCTGCGGGTTGGGCCAGTGTTGTGGCGGCGGGCAGACCGCGGCCCGGGCTTCCCCAACCCCTCGCGCAACTCTGGTATGACGGCCTGGCCGACCGCGTGGATCTCCGTCCCCTGAACCGGGAACAGATCGAGGAAGTCCTCGCCCATGCCCTCGACGGCACGGTCCCGGCCGGAACCGTTGACACGATCTGGAGCGCCTCCGGTGGTAATCCACTGATCCTCGATGCCCTGCTCCATGACGCCGCCGAGGGCGGCCAGCTCGCGAAGCGGAACGGGATCTGGATGCTGCTGGGGCCGTTTCCGGCCGAAGGACCCAGACTCATCAATGTGGTGGTGAAGGACATGCTCCGCCGAACTCCGGAAGAACAGGAAGCCCTGAAGCTGATTTCACTTGCCGGGCCCGTGAGCCGCAAGGTGATCGAGGACATCAGCGGTGCAGAGGTGGTGCGCTCACTGCTGGACCAGCAGATGGTGGTCGAAAACCAGGGGACCCCCGCCGATCTTCGGATCTGGAACGCGATGTTCGGCCGTGCCCTCCGGAAAAGCATTTCGGTCTCGCGGAGCCTGCAGCTGCTGGAGAAGATCCGGGAGCACCGAGGCACCGCGCCAGCCGGGTCCGGGAACGGGTTCGCCGCGACTGCCGGGTCCGGGAACGTGGGAACCGCGTCTGCCGGATCCGAGGGCCGGTTGAGGGTTGTGGAGTGGGCTCTGGAATGCGGAATTAAGACAGCAGAGTCCGAGCTTCTCGAAGCGGCCGCCACCGCGCTGGCCCGTTTCAGGAGCCGGAGCAGCCGGACCATGGCAGCCAAGGTGCTAAATCCTGACCTCGTGCCACAGGCTCGGGCAATCCAGGCGCGGGCCCTCTTCAACGAAGGCGACTACGCCGGTGCGGCAAAGCTCCTGGACGAATGCTGGCTGCAACTGGGAAACAGCGCCGCGGCTGCCCCCGTCCTGATGCTCAGGGCAAAGGTCCATGAAGCCGCGGGAACACCGCTGGCAGTGTTCGCAGCCGAATCCTTGAAAGCGCTCCGCAGTTCCAGTGCTGAAGTTGGAGCCGGCATTGGCGATAATGCTGACGCCCAAGCTGAATCCGGTGCAGAAGCTGCTCCGGTCACGGCCTGGCGAGGGCAGCTGCTGCGCCTGCTGGTACTCGGTGAAGCAGGTAAATTCGAAGCTCTGGAAAGTGAGGTGCAGGAACTCCGGGCCCGCAACCCCGCCGGCCCTGCGGATGCTGCCCTGCGTGCGGTGGGGGCGGCTCTGCTGGCCCAATGCCTCGCTGCATCCGGTCGCTCCGTCCAGAGCCTGGACGCCGCGCTGCTGGCCGCCTCGGAACTTCCGGCCCTGGAAGGGGGCGTGTTCTTCTTCAATGAATTCGTCCTGAACCGCCTGGTTGGCGCCTACCTTGCTTTGGGGGATTGGGATTCAGCGGAAGGGGAACTGGCGAACTACGCGGCAGGACAACCGCGGGCCGCAGCTGCCTTTGGCGGCAGCCTCGAAGTACTTCGCGGCTACTCATTGCTGCGGCAAGGTCGGATTGAACGCGCCTACCAAACGCTCCTTCCTGCGGTGGAGCACCTGAGGCTCAATGATCCGCTGCAACTGTTCCGGCTGGGCTCGTCGCTGGCGTTTTATGTGGCATCGAGGCTGGGTGATGCTGCTCAGTCCAGCCGGCTTGAGCTGGACTACAAGGATTCGCCGCCAGGTCCAGCCGGCCAGGAACTCCTGGCCACGGCCTACGCCGCCGCCGCTTCGGAGTACGTGACCCGTGACGGCAAGGGGATCGCAGCCCTGCACACCCTGTCCACCACCCCGGAGGTGTCGGCACGGGCCGGCACACTGCTGGAACTTCTGGCCATTTGTTGGGACCTGGGCGACCATTCCGTGATCCCGCTGGTCCACTCCCTGGCGGGCGAGGTCGAAGGACGCTGGGCAGCGGCCATGCTCACGCTCGCTGACCAGTGGGAGGTCCCCGATGCCGATTCCCTCATGATGACGGCTGCCAGGCTTGAAGCGGAAGGGTTCGTGAACTTGGCCAGGGAAGCCTACGCGCGGGCGAGCTCCGTTTTGGAGAGTGCAGGTGAACGTCGTCGTTCCCGCCAGGCGGTTGCCCTACGGGAGAAATGCGACCACGAACTGGGCGAGCGGTTCCGGGAAGGGCAGTTCATTGCCGCAGGGCCCACTGTGCATCTCACCCGACGGGAACAGGACATCGTGGAGCTGGCTGTCCAGGGCCTCACCGATAGGGAGATTGCCCAGCGGCTCATGGTGTCCGTGCGGACGGTGGAGGGCCACCTGTACCGCACCTACGTGAAACTCGGGGTGCGGAGCCGCGACGAACTGTCCACCGCCCTGGCCCATTAGGTTGCCAGCGGCGCATGCCGTGCGGTGAGACTGCCCTAAACCGGCTCCTGACTGCCTGCTGCGCGCTGGCTGGACTTTTCCTGCCCTGCTCCTGACTGTGGACTGGCTTCTGCCCTGTTTCCTTCCTGGCCCCGGCCCCGGCACTGGCACCGGCACTGTCTCCGGCCCCGCCTCCTGCGCAGTGTGCGGACCTTCCGTCAAGGAGCCGTCTATGGGCGACAGCAGACCCTCCGTGCACCGTGTGTGGCGACGTCGAGTGGCGCTGGCCGGGAATACGCGTATCAGATGGGCGTAACCCGGAGGTGCGCCGTTGAAAAGTAGAGTACTGCCTACTCGTGCCGCAGGTGACCGCATGCGATTAACTAAAGGAGGCAGAAAGAGGCGGCCGCAACCGCCGCAACTCCCGCCAAACAGACTTTCCAGGTCTTGTCTCAATACTGACTTCCGGCGCCAGCGCCGGACCGAGACTGGGCCGGCGACGTCAGAGTCTTCTGAGACCGAGGCTCTCCCCCCAGCCGTCGCCGGCCCTCTTATCCGCGGGTGAAGCCCGGAGCTGCTGTGGCGGCCGCCCCCGGCGGCCGCCACAGCGGTGTTGTGGGACAATTGAGATGTCAATCCATTGGCATCTCAAGGAGTTACTTTGGCCCTCGTATCAACGCCAGCCACGCTGGAACATGCCGTTCCTGCCATGGATAACGCCGAGGTACTCAGAATCAGGAATGACTTCCCGGTGCTTAGCCAACTGGTGAACGGCCAGCCGCTGGTGTACCTGGATTCGGGCGCGACCTCGCAGAACCCCCTGAGTGTGATCGAGGCCGAGCAGGAGTTTTACGAACAACGCAACGCCGCCGTGCACCGCGGCGCCCACCACCTTGCGGTGGAGGCCACCGAGGTTTTCGAAGACGCCCGCCAAACCATCGCGGACTTCATCGGTGCCGACTACGAAGAGACCGTGTGGACGTCCAACGCCACCGAAGGCCTGAACCTGATCAGCTACGCACTGTCCAATGCCACCCTGTGGGCTGCCCAGGGGCGCGGGGACGCCCGGCTGAAGGAACTTGCCGTCGGACCCGGGGACCAGATCGTGGTCACCGAAATGGAGCACCACGCCAACCTGATTCCTTGGCAGGAACTGGCCTTCCGCACTGGCGCCACCCTGCGTTATATCCCCATTGACGACGCCGGAGCCCTGCGCCTGGACGTCGCGGCGGAGATCATCGGGAGCAGGACCAAGGTGCTGGCCTTTACGCACGCGTCCAATGTCCTGGGCACCATCAACCCCGTGTACGAACTCGTGGCCCTTGGCCGGGCGGCGGGAGCGCTGGTGGTGCTGGACGCCTGCCAATCAGCGCCCCACCTGCCCCTGAACGTCAAAGAGCTCGACATCGACTTCGCGGTCTTCTCCGGCCACAAAATGCTGGCGCCCACCGGAATCGGCGTGCTGTATGGCAAGAAGGACCTCCTGGACGCGCTGCCGCCGTTTCTCACCGGCGGTTCCATGATCACCACAGTGACTATGGAACGCGCAGAGTTTCTGCCCTCGCCGCAGCGCTTCGAAGCCGGCACCCAACGCATCTCCCAGGCTGTTGCCCTGGCTGCCGCTGCAACTTACCTCACCGAAACCGGCCTGGACCGCGTGCACCGCTGGGAATCGGAGCTCGGCCAGCGCATGGTGGCCGGGCTGGAGGCCATTCCCGGAATCCGTGTACTGGGGCCCGCAGCCGGCCGGGAGCGGATCGGCCTTGCCGCATTCGACGTTGAGGGTGTGCACGCACACGACGTCGGGCAGTTCCTGGATTCCCGCGGCATCGCCGTCCGGGTGGGGCACCATTGCGCGCAACCGCTCCACCGCCGCCTGGGCCTGACCGCCACCACCAGGGCAAGCGCCTACCTGTACAACACTACCGACGACGTCGACGCCTTCCTGGAATCCGTCGCCGGTGTCCGGTCCTACTTCCGCGTCTGACGCGACCACCGAAGGTATACCAGCATGAGCCTTGACCAGCTGTACCAGCAGATCATCCTTGACCATTCCAAAGCCCGCCACGGCAGCGGCCTGGCCGGCATCGACGCTCCCGAAGGGGCGTCCACCGGGCAGTCCCATCAGCTGAACCCCGTCTGCGGGGACGAAGTCACGCTCCGGGTGGCAGTGGAAGACGGCAAGGTGGCGCAGATTTCCTGGGACGGAGCAGGGTGTTCCATTTCCATGGCCTCAGCCTCCGTGCTCAGCGAACTCGCGGAGGGACTGACCGTGGACGAACTTCACACGATCATTGGCAATTTCCGGGAGGTCCTGCGCTCCCGCGGGAAGATCCACGCGGATCCCGAGATTCTTGGCGACGCGGCCGCGTTCGAGGGTGTGGCCCGCTACGCAGCGCGGGTGAAGTGCGCCATGATTTCCTGGGTAGCCGCCGAGGACGCGCTCAACCAGGCAGCCTAGGCAGGCGCCTCCTGTGCCCGGGGCAGAGGAGGCGCGCCTGCATCACTGCGGCAGCTTCGGCCGGATATTTAGACCGGTTAGCCTGACAGTTGCTAGCCGAGCAGGCCCATCACCCCTATAACGGCGGTGGCCGCCCCCAGCACCATGGAGATGCTGACGAGGACCAGATGGACCGTGAGGAACTTCGTGGCCTTGCCGTTGCCGTCGCGCGCCCGGGGATCCTTCATGACCCGGCGCAGGAACTGCGGCCAGACCGCCAGCGACCAGACGCCGGCGATGATGAGCAGCCAGGCGGCAAAGAGGGGAAGCTGCATGGACTCAGTGGCTTTCGAGCCAGGCCTGGGCCCGCTGCGACTGGATGTTGAGGGCTTTGGCCACCATGGGTTCGGCCGCCTCGGCGATCTTGCTGCCGAGGAACGGCACGGACGAGGTCACGTTGCCTTCGAGCTCAACCCGGGTGCTGCCGCCCTCGGCCACGAGCCGCTGGACCGCGGTCACGTCGATGGGTGCGCCGGCAATCTTCAGCGTGATGTTACTTTGGCGGGAACCGTCTGCCGCGGGGGCGTCCCAGTTTTCCACCTGCGTCACCGTGAGGTTTTCGCCCACGAACTTACGGGCGATTTCCGGCAGGCGGGTGGTGGGCAGGGTCCGCACCGACGTGGTGCTGAACGCCCCGGCAACGTCGCCATCCACGGCGAAGGACTCCAGTGTGCCGCCGACATATTCACTTGTGTGCCGCTGGAAGTCCTCGTTGATGAAAACAGCAGCGACGCTGTCGACGGCGTGCGGAAGGGTGGTGGTTGCACTCAGTGCCATGGATCCTCCAGTGATACGGGGTCGGTACGCTTTTTGCTCCCCACATCTTACGGGGAGCCTGGCGTGTTCTTGGAACCGGACTCCGTGCGCTCTGCATCGGCGAACTTCTGCGCTGCAGTGGTAATGTTCCGCGCCATCGCCGGAAAAATGAGACTGTGGAAGGGCAGCACGGCGAGCCAGTAGAGCCGGCCGCTGAGGCCTTTGGGGAAGAAAATGGCGCGCTGCCGGTAGAGGCTGCCGCCGCCGTCGGGCTCTACGGACAGTTCAAGCCAGGCACGCCCGGGGGCGCGCATCTCTGCCCGCAGGCGGAGGAGCTTCCCGCGGTCAATCCGCTCCACACGCCACCAGTCCACCACCTCGCCGGGGGCGAGATTTCCGGGGTGCCGGCGTCCCCGCAGGAGCCCGGCACCGCCGGTGATCTTGTCCAGCCAGCCACGGACGCGCCAGGCGAGCGGCAGGGAATACCAGCCGTTTCGGCCACCGATACCTTCGATGACCGTCCACACGTGGGCCGGATCAATGTCCCCGTGGAACGTCCGCTCGTCCACGTAGACCTTGTGGCCGGACCAGTCCGGATCGCTGGGCAGGGGATCGGCATCGGCGCCGGCTTTGGCCCACGTGGTCTCCACGTGGCCGTCGCGCTCTCTGCCCAGCGCGAGGGCAACGGCACGCCGGTAGGGCGTTAGTCCGCCCGCCGGCACGGGAATGACGGAATCGATATCGTGCTCCCGGGTTACGGCGTCGTGCTGCAGCGACTCGACCAGCGGCAGCGACATGGACAGCGGGATGGGCGTGGTCAGGGCCACCCACAGCCCGGCGAGCTTCGGGGCGGGAATGGGCAGCGCGAGCACCACCCGGTATGGCAGTCCGGCCTCGGCAGCATACTCCTTCATCATGCCGGCGTAGCTCAGTACCTGGCGGCAGCCAATGTCGAACGTGCGGTTTATGGGGCCGGCAAGGGACGCGGCGCCGACAAGATAGTACAGCACGTCCCGGACGCCGATGGCTTCAATCCTGTTCCGCACCCAGCTCGGGGCCGGCATCAGTGGGAGGGTTTCGGAGAGGTGCCGGATCATTTCGAACGACGCCGACCCGGACCCGATCACCACCCCCGCCTGGAAGACCACTGCGTCCACCGGACTGTCCAGGAACACCTTGCCCACTGCCTCCCGGGACCGCATGTGCGTGGACAGCTCCACGTTGGCCGGGTGCAGGCCGCCCAGGTAGACGATCCTGTCCACGCCGGCATCGGCTGCCGCCTGCGCGGCCGTCTCCGCCATCGCCTTTTCCTTGGACTCGAAACCTGCCCCGGCGGCCATGGAATGGACAAGGTAGTACAGCACGTCAACCCCGGCCAGTGCGTCGCGCAGGGCCCCGCCGTCGTCGAGGCTGCTCTGGACCACCACCACATCATCAAGCCATGGCACGCCGGCGATCTTTGCCGGCGTCCGCACCAGGACCTTGACGGTGTGCCCGGCCTCCAGCAGCCGGGGGACCAGTCGGCCACCGATATAGCCGGTCGCCCCGGTCACCAGGACGGTCCTGGTTTTCCGGTCAGTGTCGGGGATGGGGGTGGCGCTCGGACTGTTCATATCGCTCACTGGAAAGCTCCTCAGGCCTGGCGGAGGACCCGCATCTGGCGATGCGGTTCATCAGCAAGCGTAGCAACGCGTTCCGGGAGTGCGCCGGGGCAGGAGTAGGCTGGGACGACCCGGGATTCGAAGAGAATTTCGGGTCTTCGTGTTGCCTGCGCTTCCCTTGAACCACACAGGAGTTTCCGCCATGAGCCCCACCGGCCCGTCCCATCCCGGTCCCTCGCTTGCCGGGCTCCGCAGTGTCCTGGCTGAAGACCGCACGTTCTCCCGGGTCAAGGCCGAGGCAGCGCGGGGGTTTGACGTCCGTGGCCAGGATTACCAGATCAGTGCACCGGCAGGACTCCGCGCCGTCCTGCTCGCCGAAATGGCAGACGGCCTGGCCGCTGCCGGCGCCGCGGACGCCGCAGACGGAACGTCCGACGGCGCGATCCCGGCCGTGGTGCTCGCCGTCACCGCAACGGGACGGGAAGCAGAAGACCTGACGGCAGCCCTGCGCGCCTACCTGCCGGCCGATGCCGTGGCCGAGTTCCCCAGCTGGGAAACCCTGCCGCACGAGCGGCTCTCACCCCGCTCGGACACCGTCGGCCGGCGGCTGTCCGTCCTGCGCAGGCTCGCGCACCCGGAAAGCTCGACGGCGGGCCCCCTGCGGGTAGTCGTTGCGCCGGTACGGTCGGTGGTCCAGCCACTTGTCGCCGGCCTGGGGGAACTGGTCCCGGTCACCCTGAAGGTCGGCCAGGAGGTGCCATTCACGGACGTGGTGCGACGGCTCGCCGACGCCGCCTACGCACGCGTGGACATGGTCACCCATCGCGGCGAGTTCGCCGTACGTGGCGGCATCCTCGACGTGTTCCCGCCCACCGAGGACCACCCCATCCGGGTGGAGTTCTTCGGCGACGAGGTGGACCAGATGCGCTGGTTCGCCGTTGCAGACCAGCGCTCGCTGTCAGCCCCGGGCGTGCACCACCCCACCGAACTGCACGCGCCGCCATGCCGCGAAATCCTGATCACACCCTCTGTCATGTCACGGGCCGCGACGTTGAAGACCCAGC
The DNA here is from genome assembly GCF_040547265.1 of Arthrobacter sp. UYCo732. Taxonomy (NCBI): domain Bacteria; kingdom Bacillati; phylum Actinomycetota; class Actinomycetes; order Micrococcales; family Micrococcaceae; genus Arthrobacter; species Arthrobacter sp. UYCo732. The sequence continues at coordinate 172,190 of NZ_JBEPPJ010000003.1, forward strand.
TTCCCGCGGCCGCGGACATGCTGGAGAAAATCGCCGGCGGCATCGCGGTCGAAGGTATGGAGTCCTTGGCGCCGGTGCTGGTGGACGCCATGGTCCCCTTCGTGGAGCAGCTGCCCGCCGGATCAATCTCCGTGGTGATCGAACCGGAGAAGGTCCGCACGCGCGCGCACGATCTCGCGGCGACCAACGAAGAGTTCCTTGAAGCGGCGTGGTCCACGGCATCGGACGGCGGCACGGCACCGCTGGACCTCAGCTCGCAGGCCTCGGCTGCCCTGCATTCGGCCAGCTTCCGCTCGCTGGCAGAAACCCGCAGTACCTCGCTGGCGCACGCGGTGTCGTGGTGGTCCATTACCTCGCTGGCTACCGACGAGGAGCTGCTGCCGGAGATCGACGTCCTGAACCTCCACGCCCGGGAACCCCGCGGCTACCAGGGCGACGTGGCCGAAATGATGGACTTTATCGGTTCGCATGTCCGGGACCAGTGGCGGATTGTGGTGGTCACCGAGGGGCCCGGGCCGGCCCAACGCCTGGCGGAACTTTTCCACGAGTCGGACATCCCGTGCGCCCGGGTGGAGACCCTGGACAAGGAGCCCCAGGCGGGCATCATCGAGGTGACCACTGCCGCCGTCGGACGCGGTTTTGTCCTGGAGAACCTCAAACTGGGGCTGCTTACCGAAGCGGACCTGCTGGGACGGACTTCAGCAGGTTCCACCAAGGACATGCGGCGCATGCCGTCCAAACGCCGGAACGCCGTGGATCCCCTGCAGCTGGTCAACGGGGACCACGTGGTGCACGAACAGCACGGCATCGGCCGGTTCATCGAACTGATCCAGCGCAAAGTAGCCGGCGGCGGCGACGGCGTCCGTGAATACCTGGTCCTCGAATATGCCCCTTCCAAACGCGGGGCTCCGGGGGACCGGCTGTTCGTCCCCACCGACCAGCTGGACCAGGTGACCCGCTACGTCGGCGGCGATACGCCTGTCCTGAGCAAGATGGGCGGCTCTGATTGGGCCAGCACCAAATCAAAAGCACGCAAGGCGGTCAAGGAGATCGCCGGCGAACTTATCCGGCTCTACTCGGCACGCATGGCTTCCCGCGGCCACGCCTTCGGGCCGGACACTCCCTGGCAGCGCGAGCTGGAGGAAGCGTTCCCGTATGTGGAGACGCCGGACCAGCTGACCACCATCAACGAGGTCAAGGCTGACATGGAGCGCGAGATTCCCATGGACCGGCTGGTCTCAGGCGACGTGGGCTACGGCAAGACCGAGATCGCCGTGCGGGCGGCGTTCAAGGCGGTCCAGGACGGCAAACAGGTGGCAGTGCTGGTGCCCACCACCCTGCTGGCCCAGCAGCACTACGAGACGTTTACCGAGCGCTTTTCCGGATTCCCGCTGCGCGTCAAGGCCCTGTCACGCTTCCAGGGCGCCAAGGAATCCAAGGAAACCGTGGCGGGCGTCAAGAGCGGTTCCGTGGACGTGGTGATCGGCACGCACAGGCTGCTGTCCAAGGACTTCGCGTTCAAGGACCTGGGCCTGGTGATCGTGGACGAGGAACAGCGCTTTGGGGTGGAGCACAAAGAAGCGCTGAAGAAGATGCGCACCAACGTGGATGTCCTGGCCATGAGTGCCACGCCGATTCCGCGCACGCTGGAGATGTCCCTGACCGGCATCCGCGAGACGTCCACGCTGGCCACACCGCCTGAGGAACGCCATCCCGTGCTGACCTATGTGGGTCCCTACACGGATAAGCAGACCTCGGCAGCGATCCGGCGTGAGCTGATGCGCGAAGGCCAGGTGTTCCTGGTGCACAACCGCGTGTCCACCATCGAGCGGACCGCAGCGAAGGTCCGGGAGCTGGTTCCGGAGGCACGGGTGGAGGTGGCGCACGGGCAGATGTCGGAGAGCCGGCTGGAGCAGATCATCGTGGACTTCTGGGAGAAGCGCTTTGACGTGCTGGTGTGCACCACCATCATCGAGACGGGCCTGGACATCTCCAACGCCAACACCCTGATCGTGGACGGTGCAGACAAGTACGGGCTCTCCCAGCTTCATCAGCTCCGCGGCCGGGTGGGCCGTGGCCGTGAACGTGCCTACGCCTACTTCCTGTACCCGTCGGAGAAGCCGCTGGGTGAAGTGGCGCTGGAACGGCTCAAAGCTGTTGCCACGCACAATGAGCTTGGTGCCGGCATGCAGCTGGCCATGAAGGACCTCGAGATCCGCGGCGCCGGCAACCTGCTGGGCGGCGAACAGTCCGGCCACATCCAGGGCGTGGGCTTTGACCTGTACATCCGGCTGGTGGGTGAGGCGGTGGCGGATTACCGCGGCGACGCCGAGGAGAAGGCTGCCGAGATGAAGATCGAGCTGCCCGTGAACGCCCACCTGCCGCACGACTATGTGCCGGGGGAGCGGCTGCGCCTGGAGGCCTACCGCAAGCTCGCCTCAGCGTTGACGAACGAAGCCATCGAGGAAGTCCTGGCCGAGCTCGTGGACCGTTACGGGGAGCCGCCGCTGCCGGTCCAGAACCTGATTGCCGTGGCCCGCTTCCGGGTGGGCGCCCGCGAAGCCGGACTGTCCGACGTCGCGCTCCAGGGGAACTTCATCAAGTTCTCCCCGGCCCAGCTGCCGGAGTCCAAGCTGATGCGCCTGACGCGGATGTACCCCGGTGCCCAGCCCAAGCCCGCCATGGACGCGGTGTTGATTCCAAAGCCCAAGACCGCCAGGATGGGTGGCCGTGACCTGCAGGACGCCGAAATCCTGGAATGGGCCAACGGGGTCATCCGCAACATCTTCTCCGCCGCCCCACTCGCCGCACCGGCAGTAAGCGGCTGAACCATGATGGGAGGACATCACGCCGCGTCGGGAGCCGCGGCGTGGGTAGCTATTGCCTCGACCGGGCCGTACACCCTGGGCTGGTATCCGCTTGACGCCGCCGGCATCCTGATCGGCGGCATGGCGACGGCGGGAACAGCCTTGGTGTGCGACTGGGACCACCGCCACAGCACGGTGGCGAACTCGCTGCCTCCGCTGTCCAACGTGATTGCCATGGGGATTGAAAACGCCAGCGGTGGGCACCGGCAGGGCACGCACTCCATCCTGGGGGCGGCGTTCTTTGTGGTGCTCGCCATGATGGCCGGGCAGATCCAGCTCCAGACGGACTGGGGCCTGCTGTCCGTCGGCGCCGGCCTGCTGTGCATGTTCATGATCAACATTGCCGCCAAGGCGCTGAAGCTGTTCCCCAAGTCCGGGTTCGTCAGCAACTGGATCTTTGCCCTGACCACGGCTGGCTTGGTGACGTGGTTCGCGCCGCACCAGTGGACCTGGCTGCCGGTGTCGATGCTGACCGGTGTGGTGGTCCATATCGTGGGGGACATGATCACCACCGGTGGCGTGCCGCTGCTCTGGCCCATCGTCATCAAGCCACCCAGGTTCCTGCGGAAACTGCCCGTAGTTAATGACGTCTGGAAAGCCAACGGCGCGTTTTCCTTGCCGCTGCTGGGCCGCGCGGGGTCGCGGCGGGAGTGGCTGGTGCTGATCCCCGTGAGCGCCTACGCGATGGTGGGTATGTGTGTGGCGGCCTGGGCCGTGGCAAAGGCGCACTGGCCGGGAGTCCTCGCGGTGCTTGGCGGGGTAATTCAGCCTTAAACAATGCAACGCGGGGTCACATGCGGCCCAATAAGTCCCCGCTGGGGACGGCCGGTAAGTGACCCCGCGTTGCGGTAAAGAGTAGTTCTTACTTCTCGCCGGCTGAATCGGAGCGGCCCGTGATGGTCTGCGGGATCCAGTACGCCAGGAAAAAGAGACCCAGGCACACAGCCATCGGCCAGGGGTTGTCAAGGGTGAGGAAGGAGAGCGAGTAGATGGCGCCCAGGAACAGTGCGATCATCACGACAAACAGCAGGATACTCGTCGGGAGGTTGTTTTCGTTCTCCGGGGTCTGCACCGTGCTTTTGCCGGACTGTGTGATCTTGCTGGACATTCGTTCCTCCTCGGCCCCGCGGGGCTCAATCTGCGGCGGCTCCGGGCGGCGTCAGTAGCCGGCTGAACCCTGTTCACCCTTGACGATCGCAATGCCGGAGCTGGCACCAATTCGTGTTGCACCTGCAGCAATCATAGCCTGAGCGTCCGCAAGGGAACGCACTCCGCCGGACGCCTTGACGCCCAGGTCAGGCCCTACCGTTCGGCGCATCAGAGCGATGTCTTCAGCGGTGGCACCCCCGCCGTTGAACCCGGTGGAGGTCTTGACGAAGTCCGCCCCGGCCTCCACGGCGGCCTGGCAGGCAAGGACCTTTTGGTCGTCGGTGAGCAGCACTGTTTCGATGATGACCTTCAGCATGGCCCCGCTCGCGTGGACGGCTTCGGCGACGGCGGAGATGTCCTCCACCAGGGCACCCTTGTCCCCGGCCCGCGCAGCGGCGATGTTGATGACCATGTCGATTTCGTCGGCGCCGTCAAGCACAGCGCCGCGGGCTTCGAAGGCCTTGACGTCGCTGGGCGTAGCCCCCATGGGAAAGCCGACCACCGAGCACGTCAGCACACCGGAACCCTTCAGGGCAGTCTTCACCGTTTTGACCCATAAAGGGTTCACACAGACCGACTTGAAGCGGTATTCGGCGGCCTCGGCACACACCTTGAGGATGTCCGCGTCGCTGGCCTCCGGCTTCAGGAGGGTGTGGTCGATGTAGGACGCGATGTTGCCTGCTCCTACGGCGCCAGCGTCGGTTTGAACGGAAGGGGTGGCTTCGTTGCTCATGATGGTCCTCTCCAGGGGCCTTATAGGCCGGGGACGTTGCAGCGTCCATGGGTCTTTCGGAACCCATCTTGCCACAGCTGCACGGGAGATTCTTGAGCGCGCGGCACCCCTACGCGGGGTCAGATCCGGCCCGAAGAAGCGCCCGGATTGGGCCGGATCTGACCCCGGGTAGCAGTGAAGTTGTCGCCAGTGAAGTAGCCGCCCGCCGCAGAGGCTGCGGCAACCAGCAGCCCCAGCCGGACGCCGTCGAACGTTGCGGCATCCCCGATCGCCCAGATGCCCGGAACGGAGGTCCGGTAGTCCCGGGTGATGGCGATCCCGCCGCCCGTGGCGGTCTGGAGCCCTGCACTCGCCGCCAGCACAACGATGTCCGCGTTCATGCTGCTGCCGTCAGGAAACACTATTCCCGTGGCGTTGAGTCCCGGAGCCGAAACCGCCGTTGCCGGCGGCGTCGTCAATGGAGGAGTAGCTCAGGCAATGGCCGGAACCCGCAACAGGCGCTGCTTCAGGTACTGAACCTGTGGCGATGACCAGGTGGTTGTAGCCCAATTCCATGCCGTCCGCTGTGGTCACGGTGCGGGTTCCGGCGTCGATGAAACTGGCAGGCTGGCCCCGCCGGAGCGAGACGTGGGGGAGGGTGGCCAGTTCCAGGAGTTCTGCGGATGCGTCATCCCGGTTGCTGAGGATCGTGACGGTTCCATTAACCGGGCCCGGTTAAGCTCTCTGACGAGCGCCTGGGCGGCAGGCCCTGCGCCGGCGATGACAATGCGGGTAGCGGCGGAGGTGGATGTGGCGGGTGCGGACATGTGCTGGCCTTTTCGCTGGCGGCCGCGGAACGGCCGGAACTTCGTGATGATGCCAGCGTAGGGGGCTCGTTTTTCCAACGTGTTTCCCGCGAATTATGGACTACGGAGTTTTTGTCCAGATAATGGGCTTAAACCTGCGCTTCGGCGGCATTATCTGGACAAAAACTCCTGGGAGGGGGAGGGGTCAGATCCGGATGCGGTAGCCCCGCTTGACCACCGTCTCCACCAGGCGCCCGTCGGGCAGTGAAGACCGGAGCCGGCTGACTGTCATGTCGAGGGCGTGGACGGAGCCCCTGAGTTCCAGGAGGTCCGAGAGTGCCTCCCGGGACAGGACCGCACCGCCGGCGCCCAGCAGCGCACGCAGCAGCAACAGGGGCGCGGGCGCCAGCTCAACGGGCTGCCCGTTGATCCGCAGGCTGCGGCCGCGGAGCGCGATGTTGCCGGACCCTGTGTCCAGGCGCCGGACGTGGTTCAGGGCGAGGTGCTCGCACACCAGCCGGATCAGTGCGCCCATCCGGAACCGCTCGGGAATGAGCGGGGTCACACCTGCATCAAGCAGCGGCTGGGCTGTCACCGGACCAACCACGGCCGTGGTGACGTTGGTCTTGAGGCTGTGGACCAGCTCCTTGTAGACGCCCATCTCGTGCGCGGTGCTCCACATCGCGTCAACGGCGGGCGCGCTCGTGAACGTGAGGACGTCCAAGTTGCCGCTGCACGCGGCCTCGATCAGGCGCGGAAGCCGGTCTTCGCCGTCGGGCTTCACCCAGCGGTAAGGGGTCACGGTGAGGACGGCGGCACCGGACATGCGCAGGCGTTCCAATTGCCGGACGTCCGTGTAGCCGTGGAGCTGCACGGCCACTGTCTTGCCGCGGACGCCCTCGGCAAGCAGCATGTCGACCAGTGTTGAAGTGGTTTCGTCGCTGCTGATTCCGACGTCGGCGAGACCGGCCGCGCGGACGGCACCGCGGGCTTTGGGGCCGCGGACGAACATCCGGCACGCGCCGAGCGTTTCCAGCAGTTCCTCGCCAATCCCGAAGGAATCGGCAGCTTCGCACCAGCGGCGCATGCCGTACGCCGTGGTGGCAATGCAGAGGTCGGGTCGGGCCGCGATGATGGCTTTGGTGTCCTCAATGAGGCGGATGTCTTCCTGCACCGGCGCGATCTTTAGCGCCGGGGCGTGCAGCACCTCTGCGCCGCGGCGTTCCAGCGCCTCAATAAGGTCCCGGGACCGACGGTGCGACGTGACGCCGATACGGAAGCCCTCCAGCGGGTTCATTGCGGCGTCCTGGCCTGCAGTGTCCTGATCAGGAGCGTGCGTCTCGTCAAGCTGGGCGGGTTCAGCCGGTGCCAGTGCGTTCATGGGGGCCAATCCTTTCACGAACCCAGCAGCGAGGCCGCGAGCCTGTCGAGGTCGGCGGCGGCTTCCGCGTGCCCGCGGTTGGCTTCGGCTACCCGGACCACCTCACCAATGACCACCACGGCGGGATTGCTGCACCCGGCAGCGGCGGCGGTAATAGTGCCCAGGTCCGCGATGGTGGTGCGCTGGCCGGGCCGGTAACCGCGTTCGACGACGGCCATTGGCATGTCGGGGCGCATGCCGGCTTTGCGCAGCCCGGCTGCGAGCTGGTGCAGCGTCCCGATGCCCATCAGGACCACAATCGTGCCGCCCAGGCCGGACAGGTGGGTGTGTTCCTTCCCGGTCAGCGGGGCGTGGCCGGAGACCACGGTGAACATGTGGCTGACTTCGCGGTGCGTGACGGGGATGCCGGCGGCTGCCGGGACCGAGATGGCGCTGGTGACACCTGAGATGACGCGGACGGGCACACCCGCCTCGACACAGGAGGCCACTTCCTCGCCGCCGCGGCCGAAGACGTAGGGATCGCCGCCTTTGAGCCGGACCACGTTGTTGCCCGCCTGGGCGCTTTCCACCATGAGCTTCTCAATGTCGGCCTGGCTGACTTTGTGATGCCCGGGTTTCTTGCCCACGTCCACCAATTCGGCCGAGGTCAGGGTTGGCAGGTCCTGGCAGGGAGCCAGCCGGTCGTAGAACACCACGTCCGCGTCCCGGAGGGCGTTCACGGCCCCAACGGTCAGCAGCTCGGTTGTGCCGGGGCCGCCGCCCACCAGGGTGACATGGCCTATTGGGCCGGCGGCCGGTTCGGCCGCTACCGGGATGCCTGTTGCCCGGCACCGGCCCAGCAGGGCTTCCCAGCCCGGCTGGCCGTCGTCGACCGCTGCCACCAGCAAGGGACGCTCGGGGAGCGGGCCGTCATGCGCGGCACCCTGCGGGGTGCTGAGTCGGTAGACGACGGCGCCCGCGGCTTCGTAGCGGCGGACCGCCTGCCGGGCGGCATGGTCGGAACCGGTGACCAGGATTTCGCGGCCGGTCAGATCAATGCTGAGCTGCATGGCTACACCTCGTTCTCGTCAGTCAGTTCCGGGGTGGAGGGCCGTACGGGGATGGAGGCGCCGATCAGGACCGGCTGCTGGCCGGCGCGTTCTTTCTCTTCTGCCGTCGCCGGGCGCATCTGGCCGCGGTCGTCGGAGACGAAGGTGATGGAGTCGTCCTTCTGGTCGGGAGCGTTGACGAAGGACCGGAACCGGCGCAGGCGCTCGGGATCCTTCAGGGTGTCCGCCCACTCGTCCACGTAGGCGTCAACGTGCTTGGACATGGCCGCTTCGAGTTCCTCGGCGATGCCCAGGGTGTCCTTGACCACCACGTCCTCGACATGCTTGATGCCGCCGGCGAGCTCCTCCTGCCAGCGCGCCGTGCGCTGCAGGCGGTCGGCGGTGCGGATGTAGTACATGAAGTAGCGGTCGATGTACTTGATCAGCGTCTCGTCGTCCAGGTCCGTGGCGAGCAGCTGCGCGTGGGCCGGGGTGGCACCGCCGTTGCCGCCAACGTAGAGGCTCCACCCGTCGGCGGTGGCGATCACGCCCACGTCCTTGCCGCGGGCTTCGGCGCATTCACGGGCACAGCCGGAGACGCCCATCTTGAGCTTGTGCGGGCTGCGCAAGCCACGGTAGCGGAGCTCCAGCTGGATGGCCATGGCCACCGAGTCCTGGACGCCGAAGCGGCACCAGGTGGACCCCACGCAGGACTTCACCGTACGCAGGCTCTTGCCGTACGCCTGGCCGGATTCGAAACCGGCGTCCACCAGTTCCTTCCAGATTTCCGGTAGCTCCTCCAGCCGGGCACCGAACATGTCAATGCGCTGGCCGCCGGTGATCTTCGTGTAGAGGTTGTACTTCTCGGCCACGGCGGCGATGACGCCGAGCTTCTTCGGGGTGATCTCGCCGCCGGCGATGCGGGGGACCACCGAGTAGGTGCCGTCCTTCTGCATGTTGGCGAGGGCGCGGTCGTTGGTGTCCTGCAGGGTGCCGCGGCCTGCGTCCAGGACGTAGGCGCTGTTCTGGCTGGCCAGGATGTTGGCGATGGTCGGCTTGCAGATGTCGCAGCCGGCCCCGGTGCCGTACTTGGCCATGATCTCTTCGAAGGAGGTCAGCTCCAGGACACGGATGGCGTCGAAGAGTTCCTGGCGGGACAGCTCGATGTGCTCGCACAGGGCCTTGGAAAATTCGACGCCGGACTTGGTCAGCTCGGTTTCCAGCAGCTTCTTGAGCATCGGGACACAGGAGCCACAACTGGTTCCGGCGCGCGTGCATCCCTTCAGCTCACCCAGTTCCTGTACGGGGGCGTTGCCGTCGCAGGCGCCGCAGCCGTTGATGGTGTCGCGGATGGTTCCCGCGGCCACGTTGTTGCAGGAGCACAGGATGGCAGCGTCCGGCAGTTCGGTTTCCGGGGCGTCGCCGCCGGCGGCCGCCGTCAGGTAGGCGCCCGGCTCGGCGCTGAGTTCGCGGCCCAGGAGCGGGCGGAGGCTGGAGTAGGGGGTGGCATCGCCGACGAAGATGCCGCCCAGGAGGGTCTTGGCGTCGTCGGAGGTGACGATCTTCTGGTACACGCCGCGGGCCGGGTCGGCGTAGACGATCTCGAGCGAGTGCTCGGTCTTGGCGAATCCGTCACCGAAGCTGGCGACGTCCACACCGGAGAGCTTGAGTTTAGTGGCGGTGTCGAAGCCGGGGAAAGTGGCCGCGCCGCCGTGCAGCCTGTCGGCGACGATCTCGGCCATGGTGTTCGCGGGGGCAACCAGACCGAGGCACATGCCCTCAAAATTGGCCACTTCACCGATGGCCCAGATGCCCGGTACTTCGGTGGCACAGAAGTTGTTGATAACCACACCGCCACGCTGGCCCAGGCTGAACAGCTGCTCGTCGCCCTCGGGGGCGCGGAAGAGTTCATCGCGGGGCCGGACGCCGATGGCCACGATCACCATGTCGGCATCGATAATGCGGCCGTCGGCCATGAGGACACCCGTGACCTGGCCCTCGTCGTCGGACAGGACTTCGGACGGGAAGACGCCGCCGTGGACTTCAAAGCCCTTGGCCTTGATGAGCCGGCCCATTGCCTGGCCCGCTCCTTCGTCGAGCTGCGTGGCCATCAGCCACTGCGAACCGTCGATGACGATTGGCGTGGCACCGAGCTGTTCCGTGCCGGCGGCCGATTCGAGCCCCAGGAGGCCGCCACCGATGGTGACGGCGTTAACCTTGCGGCCGAGCTTTTCCGTGAGTTGGGTGATGGCCTTGCTAATGGCCCATACGTCTTCAAGCGTGCGGTATAGGTGAGTGAGCTCGTTGCCGGGGATAGGCAGGCGGGCGGCGTTCGAGCCGGTGGCCACCACCAGGTCGTCATATTCGAACGCGCTGCCGGCAGCGGTTTCCACCGTCTTGGCTTCGGCATTGATCTTCACTACGCGCTCGCCGGTCTTCAGCTCCAGGGAGGCGTGGTCCCACATCGATTTTGCGCCCAGCGTCAGGTCAACATCACTGTCGGTGAGGGCCTTGGAGAGCGCCACCCGGTCATACGGCAGGTGGGCTTCCTCAGTGAGGACCGTGACATGCCAGCCTTCGAGGCCACGGGAATGCATGGCATCGGCGAAGCGGTGGGCGGCGGGGCCGCCACCGGCGACGACGATGCGGCGCTGGTTCTCTGTGCTTGAAGTCTGTTCGGTCACTGTGGGCCTTTCGCATGGGCCGCAGACGGTGTTCTGCGACCTTCCCTGACGAGGTGTCCGTTCAGACTACGGAGACGCAGTTTCGCTTCAGTTTCCCAATTGTTTCGCCGGCTTAACTTCTGCATCACGAACGCGTTTCCGGCCGGGTGATTTCTCTTTTACCCGCCGGACACATTCACTGCACGCCGTCGAAACACCTGCTGCCTAGGTTGTTGGTACGGCCACAGAGGTGGCCAGGCAAAAGCCGAACAGGCGCAGGGAGAGGAGCCGGACATGACGGCAACACTGGAAATTGGGGCACCCACCGCCGACACCATTGAAAGCGCTGCCACCTGGCACCGGGTTTGCGCCGTGGCAGAACTCGAGCTCGCCTGGGGCGAAGCAGCGCTCATCGCGGGCCGCCAGGTTGCGCTGTTCCGGACCGGCCCCGGTGAGGTCTTTGCAGTAGCCCATGAGGACCCGGCCACCGGAGCCCACGTGATGGCCCGCGGCATCCTGGGCTCCCGCGGCACCAGGCCCACTATCGCCTCGCCGCTGCACAAAGAGGTCTATGACCTGGAAACCGGCGAATGCTTCGGAACTGCGGCCGTGCGCCTGGAAACGTTCAGCACCCGCATCGCCGATGGCTTCATCGAAGTCGAAGTCTAGGCTGACCGTCCTTGCGCTGCCCTGCCCCGCATAAGCGGTGCGGGCCCGCAACCGTTGTGCGGGGCAGGGCCGTTCTTGGCTGACGGGCGGCCCGTTAACCTCAGAGCCCGAGGGCCTCGCGGACATCGCTGATCACGGCATCCAGGGTGACCCGGGCCGACTGCCGGGCTTCGGGCAGTCCGGCCGCTGATTCCACCGGGTGGAGCACTTCGAGGTAGCACTTGAGCTTCGGCTCGGTGCCGCTGGGCCGGATGATCACGCGGGTCTGGTCCCGGGTCAGGTACAGCAGGCCGTCGGTGGGCGGCAATTTGTCGCTCCCTTCGGCCAGGTCCGAAAACGTCTCAACCGTGGACGAACCAAAGGCTTCAGGCGGGCTGACACGCAGCCGGTTCATCATGGCGTCAAGCAGGCCGAGGTCCGCCACCCGGATGCTCAGCTGGTCGCTGGCGTGCAGCCCATGCCGGAGATAAAGTTCATCCAGCGTGTCGAAGATTGTTTTGCCGTCGGCCTTGGCCGCGGCAGCCATCTCCGCGATGAGGACAGCGGCCGAAATCCCGTCCTTGTCCCGCACAATGTCAGGCGCCACGCAGTAGCCCAGGGCTTCCTCGTAGCCGTAGACCAACCCTGGCACCCGGGAAATCCACTTAAAGCCCGTCAGTGTCTCCTCATGCGCGTAGCCGGCTGCTGCGGCAATCCGGGACAGCAGCCGGGAGGACACGATGGAATTGGCGAAGACGCCGGCAGTTTCGGTACCTGCCCTGTCGCCGGCCGGCCTGTCGCTGGCTGCCCCGCCGTCGCCGTCGGGTGTTACGGCACTTCCGGCCGCGAGCCGGGCCACGATGTGTGCCCCCAGCAGCGCCCCAACCTCGTCCCCGCGCAGCATTCGCCAGGCACCACTGGCCGGATCCTTCGCGGCCACCGCAGCACGGTCGGCATCGGGATCGTTGGCCAGCACAATATCGGCTTCCAGACGGGCGGCGGTCTCCAGTGCGAGGTCCAAAGCGCCTGGTTCTTCCGGGTTGGGAAAGCTCACCGTGGGAAAGTCCGGATCCGGTTCGGCCTGTTCGGCCACGAGCGTCACATCGGCGAAGCCGGCGGCGTTCAGGACCGCCACGGCGGTTTCCCCGCCGACGCCGTGCATGGGCGTCAGGACAATCCGCAGGTCGCGGGACGGGAAGCGGACCGGATCGGCGAGTGCCGCCGTCGCGCGTTGGTAGTCGGCCGCAACCGAGGCGCCCAGGACCGTCCAGCCCTCCGTTGCCAGGGCGATGGACTCCACGGGTCCCACAGCATCGATCTGCTCGGCGATCCGGGCGTCGTACGGCGCAACGATCTGTGCGCCGCGCCCGCTTTCCTCCACGGAGTGGCGGCCAAGGTACACCTTGTACCCGTTGTCCTGCGGCGGGTTGTGGCTGGCGGTGACCATCACACCGCCGTCGCACTCCAGGGCCCGCACTGCGAAAGCCAGCAGGGGAGTGGGCAATGCGGCAGGCATCAGGAAGGTATCAATCCCGGCGGCGGTGAAGATGGCCGCCGTTTCCTCGGCGAAGATGTCCGAGTTGTAGCGGCCGTCATAGCCGACGACGGCGCGGGGCCGGGTTCCGGGCGATGCCGCACCGACGGCGTCAACCAGGAAGGCGGCGAGTCCGGCGGCGGCCCGGCGCACCACCACCCGGTTCATCCGCTTCGGGCCGGGGCCGAGGGCGGCGCGAAGTCCCGCGGTGCCGAATTGCAGGGTGCCGTTGAAGCTGTCTGTCAGTTCCTGCAGGGCCGCCGGGGAGCCGTCCTCCGCGAGCTGCAGCAGCTCCGTGAGCGCGGCGGCAGTGGCGGAATCCGGATCTTTGGCCGCCCATTCACGGGCGTGGCTGAACAAGGAGGCGGCATCGGAGGACGTCATGGGGTCAACGCTATCGTTATTGCCCGCGGAACGGTCCCGAACACTCGAGGTGAAAGCGGAAACACTGGAAATCCTTGACAGCAGGTTTCTGGACACGTAGTGCGGGCCCGAATCCTGGCCTCGGTCTCCGGTCCGCCGGGGCGGCTTCTCGCCGGCCAGGCGTCCGGACCGGATTTCCGTCCTGGATGTGGTCCTGGCCATCGAGGGAAACGAGAATGCCTTCCGCTGCGAAGGCATTCTCAAGGACGCACCGGGCGGAACGCCGGTTCCCCGAGGCCCGGGCGGACACGGTCAATCAACTGGCGGGCTCACAGCCTCACCACCCCAAAAAAGCAACGCGGGCTCACCTAACGCCCCTCGGAAGGCCTCGGACGGGCGTTAAGTGACCCCGCGTTGTCCTAAAGCTTGGCGATGATCCCCGCCAGCAGTTTGGAGATGCGCGGTCCCGCTTCCTGCCCGGATTCGAGGACTTCCTGGTGGCTGAGCGGCATGGCACTGATGCCGGCCGCGAGGTTGGTCACCAGCGAAATGCCGAACACCTCCATGCCCGCGTGGCGGCCGGCGATCGCCTCCAAAGCCGTGGACATGCCCACCAGATCCGCACCGATCCGCTTGGCGAACTGCACCTCGGCAGGAGTCTCGTAATGCGGGCCGGAGAACTGGACGTAGACGCCCTCGTCCAGCGAAGTATCCACCTGACGGGCCAAGGCCCGGATGCGTGAACTGTAGAGATCTGTCAGGTCCACGAACGTGGCGCCTTCCAGCGGGGATGTGCCGGTGAGGTTGATGTGATCTTTGATGAGCACCGGTGTGCCCGGAGTCCAGCTTTCGTTGATGCCGCCGCACCCGTTGGTCAGGACAAGGGTTTTGCAGCCGGCGGCGGCCGCCGCACGGATGCCGTGGACGACAGCACGGACGCCCTTGCCTTCGTAGTAGTGGGTCCGGGCGCCCAGGACGAGGGCGCGCTTGCCTTCCTTGGTCAGCACCGACCGGATGGTGCCTACGTGTCCCGCCACGGCCGGGGCATGGAAGCCGGGGACATCGTCCGCGGCGAGGGTGGCGGTGGTCTCGCCGATGAGATGGGCGGCTTCGGCCCAGCCGGATCCCAGGACCAGAGCGACGTCGTGGCTGGCCACACCGGTTTTCTCGGCAATGTATGCAGCGGCCTCGCGCGCGGCATCGAAAGGGTCCAGTGTCAGGAAGTCTGTATTACTCACTGGTAAAAACTATCGTGCCGCCACCGCTGTGCACAGCGTCACGGGTGCCGGTGATACGCCCCATGAATCAGGCACTTTATTGATGTCCCGGCGCAATTGGGGAGAGAATGGTTGATTGTGACTACTCACCCAGACTTCAGCTCACCCCGGATCGCAATCCTGGGAGGTGGACCTGGCGGATACGAAGCCGCCATGGTTGCAGCCTCCTTGGGAGCGCACGTCACCCTCATCGAACGCGCGGGCCTGGGCGGCTCGGCGGTGCTCACCGATGTCGTGCCTTCCAAAACACTGATCGCGACGGCGGACCTGATGACCCGCGTCAGTGCGGCGGGGGAGTTGGGAGTGAAGTTCGACGTCGACGGCGGTGACTTTGCGCCCGTGATGAGGGCGGACCTTAAGCACATCAACGACCGCGTCCTTGGCCTGGCCCGTCAACAGTCCCGAGACATCACATCCGGACTGGAACAGCACGAGAACATCCGCATCCTGCTGGGTTCGGGCAAGCTGGTGGACAACCACACCATTGAAGTCCTGACCGCGGACGGCACCGAAACCGTTGAGGCGGACACCATCCTGCTGGCAGTCGGCGCGCATCCACGCGAACTGCCCACGGCGCGGCCCGACGGCGAACGCATCCTGAACTGGGCCCAGATCTACAACCTCGATGAACTGCCCGAGGAACTCATTGTGGTGGGCTCGGGTGTGACCGGTGCCGAGTTCGCTTCCGCCTATAACGGCCTGGGCTCCAAGGTCACCCTGATTTCCAGCCGCGACCGGGTGCTGCCCGGTTCCGACACCGACGCCGCGGAGGTGCTGGAAGAAGTCTTCGAGCGCCGCGGCGTGCGCGTCCTGTCCCGGGCCCGTGCGGAGACGGTTGAACGCACGGACGACGGCGTGGTGGTGACCCTCGGTGACGGTTCGAAGGTCACGGGCAGCCACTGCCTGGTCTGCGTCGGTTCCATCCCCAACACCGCCGGCATCGGTCTGGAGGAGGTGGGCGTCGCGCTCACCGGGAGCGGGCACATCAAGGTCGACGGCGTCTCCCGCACTACGGCCCCGAACATCTACGCCGCCGGTGACTGCACCGGCGTGCTGGCGTTGGCCTCGGTCGCTGCGATGCAGGGCAGGATCGCCATTGCCCACTTCCTAGGTGACGCCGTGGCCCCCATTAAGCTGCACCAGGTGGCATCGAACATCTTTACGTCACCGGAAATCGCCAACGTGGGTGTCACCGAGGCCGATATCGAGTCGGGTAAATTTCAGGGCGATGTCATCAAACTGTCTCTCAAGAGCAATGCCCGCGCCAAGATGCGCAACAACAAGGACGGCTTCGTCAAGATCTTCGCGCGCAAGGGCTCCGGCACGGTAATCGGCGGCGTTGTGGTGGGCCCGAACGCGTCCGAGCTGATCTTCGCCATCTCCATTGCCGTGAAGCACAAACTCCACGTGGACGACGTCGCCAACACTTTCACGGTGTACCCGTCGCTCAGCGGATCCATCTCCGAGGCCGCACGCCGCCTGCACGTCCACATGTAGTACCTGGTGGGGACGTTTGGCCCTAATTCCTGTACGAACAGGACCGCCACAGTGAATCACGGCCAACATCTACATTTGCTATGGGAGCGTTGGAGGGCAGACCGCCCAAATCGCGGAGTACATTGCCGAACTGGTCCGGAGCCACGGGCACGAGGCAGAAACCGTGGGCCTCGAGCATTCCGAAGACACCCTTCCCGGCGGCCCGGACGCCTATACCGAGTGGGACGGCGTGAAACGTTTACCGAAGACTTCCTGGCTGGGCTGCCCGCACCATCGGGCGCGGCACAGCCATAGTGCCCGTCAGGAACGGGCGAAGGCCGGGACTACATCGCCGGGTGACAAGGGCGCGAACCACTGGTCAAAGCCCAGGGCGCCGGCGCTTTCCGCGGGGCCGGGATCATCCGAGTACAGCGCCTGGCTGTCTGCGTCCTCCAGCAGGACTTCCTCAACCTGTGCCCGCCAGTCCTCCGGCAGGTCCAGTTCGTAGATGTCCTCGGTGATTTCCGCCTGGTCGAGCAGGCACCGGACGGCCAGCTCGGCGGCCAGGCATCCGGGGGCGGTCCAGCCACGGCCCAAGGATGCCGCGACGTCGGAGGCCACCACAATGAACTTTTGGGTGAACTTCGCATCGTAGCTGGATGCGAACCGGGGCGGCAGCGAGGAGA
This sequence comes from Arthrobacter sp. UYCo732, assembly GCF_040547265.1. Lineage (NCBI taxonomy): Bacteria > Bacillati > Actinomycetota > Actinomycetes > Micrococcales > Micrococcaceae > Arthrobacter > Arthrobacter sp. UYCo732. The sequence continues at coordinate 188,780 of NZ_JBEPPJ010000003.1, forward strand.
GCACTGAGGACCCCGCAATGTCCGACGGGCCAATATTCTCCAGCCCGCTCAAAGTTCCGAGGTCGCGGAAAAGCTGGTCGAGGAGAACGCCCGACGAGTTCCACAGCAGGCCAGCCAACAGGCGGGTCTGGCTCACTGCTTTGTGGCGCTCTTCAGCCGGCACAACGGCCATTTCGTCGAGGTCATCGGGATCGAACTGGAGCCGCTGCTCCGGTGTCATGTCATCCGGATGGGGATCGAGGCCCAGAAGTTCCAGGCCCAGCCCGGTCAGCTTCGCCGCGTCGGCCAGCAGTTCTTCGGTGATGTCGTCTTCTTCGTCGGCATTCATGGCCCCGATGCTACTTTCGCCGGCAACCACACCCGATTCGCGTTACGCGCACATGTCAGGCCTACCGGCCTTCAGCCCAGCTCACGCGGCGGGGGCCGCCTGGAAGTGTTTTTCGATAAGCCCTTTGATGTCGTCGTGGCAGCCGCCGCAGCCCGTACCGGCCCGGGTTGCCCGGGAGACGTCGGCCACGGTGGCGCAACCGCCCTCCACCGCGCCCTGGATTTTGGCTCCGCTGACTCCCGCGCAGCGGCACACCATACCTGCAGGATCGGCCGGGCCGGAGGAGGCCAGCTGGTCAGGACCGTCCAGCCGCAGCAACAAGGACCTGTCTGCCGGCAGCTCAGCACCCCGTTCGAAGAGTCCCACCAGTTCGGCGGCCGTCCGCGGCATGCCAACTGCCACCAGGCCTTCCAGCACTCCGCCGCGGGTGGTCATCTTGACGTAGCGGCCGTGCTCGGGGTCCGCCCACTGGGCGATCTGCAGGCGCGGGCGGCCGTTGACGGCGCCGGCCGTCAGGGCTTCCTCGTCCCACGGATCGGCCGCGTTGTCTCCGGCCACAGCCATGTTCATGCCGCGGGCCTTAAGGACAATCACGCCGGCCTGTTCCTGGGGCAGTTCCTCCAGCGCGTCGGCTTCATCCGGCGTGGCGGTGGCCAGCAGGGTTAGGTAGTCGGCCAGCCATTCGGCTTGCCGCCAGCCCGGTCCCACCAGCCCGGACGGGCCCTTCGCGGTGCGGCAGTCATTGCACGTGGGGTCAGGGCAGCGCACCTCGGCGCAGTCACCGATGGCGAAGATGTGCGGCTCGTGGTGCGCACGGAGCCGGTGGTCCACCAGGATCCCGGTGCCGGTGGACAGGCCGGAGCCCTCGGCGAGCTCGGTCCGCGGACGCACGCCGCACGACAGGACCAGGAGGTCGCCGTCGATCGCGGAACCGTCATCGAGCAGCAAGGCCGAGAAGCCGCCGTCGGGCGCCTTTTGCTCTACACCGGTGGACCGCGCGTTGCCCGCCATCCGGACACCGCACCGACGCAGGGCGGCCGCGAGAACCGCTCCGCCGCCGCGGTCGATGTTGCGGCCGAGCGGGTGCGGGCCGTTGTGGACCACCGTGACAGTGGCGCCCTCCTCCGCCGCGGCGAGGGCAGTCTCCAGGCCCAGGACACCGCCGCCGAGCACCACCACGCGCTTGCCGCCGTCGACCGCTGCGCCCAAAACCGAAGCGTCGCGCAGGTCCCGGAGCGCCGTGACTCCCGCGGGAAGGACGGGGAAAGCGGGATCCGGGTTGATGCCGGTGAGGTTGGGGATCACCGGACGGGAACCCGTGGCGAACACCAGGCGTTCGTAGGGCACCGATGTGCCGTCGTTGAGGAGAACACGCTGGCGGGCCCGGTCGACGCGCCGGACCCGCACACCAAGCCGGACGTCCACACCTTCGGCGATCAGGGCGGCCGCGTCAGAAAGCGCCAGGGCGTCCGCCGTGGTGCGGCCCACGCCCAGGTCAGCGACCAGGACGCGGTTGTACGCCGCCTCGGCTTCCTCGCCCACTACCGTCAGGCTGACGTGTCCGTCGCGGACCGCGGGGAGCAGTTCATCAACCAGGCGGGCTGCCACCGGGCCGAATCCGACAATGACAACCTGCTCGCTCATGAGGCCTCCGTCGTTTGAAGAACACAGTGCTCAAGTCCGGTGGGTGCGGCCGCCCGGACCAGCACCGTGTTGAACTTGAATTCGGGCATCCCGGAGATGGGGTCTGTCGCGGCTTCCGTCAGGCGGTTGGCGCTTTCGATTTCCGGGAAGTGGAAGGGCAGGAACACCGTTTCCGGGCGGATGGCGGTGCTGAGCTCGGCCCGGCAGACCACCGCCCCGCGTTCGTTGGCCACCGAGACAAAAGCACCGTCGACGATACCCATCGCGCCCGCGGCAGCCGGGTGGATCTGCAGTTTCGCCTCGGGCTGGGTGGCCAGCAGCTCGGACACCCGCCGCGTCTGGGCGCCGGACTGGTAGTGCTCCAGGAGGCGGCCGGTGATGAGGGTCATGGTCTTCGCGGCCGGGGCTGTGGCATCCCCAGCCGCGGTGACGGCTGGCGTACGACGGCGGCGCGGCGTCACCGGGGTCATGACCGCTTTGCCGTCGGCGTGGGCAAAAGTGTCGAGGAAGAGCCGTGGCGTGCCGGTACTGCCCACGGGGTATGGCCAGTAGGCGGCCTCGCCGCGGTCCAGCATGGCGTAGTCGATGCCCGAGTAGTCGGCCAGCCCGCCGGCCGAGGCAAGGCGGAGCTCTTCGAAGACTGTTTCCGGGTCCTCGCTGTACGTGGAGGGGGCATCGAGGGCTTCGGCCAGCCGGGCCATGATCCACAGTTCGCTGCGGGCACCGGCGGGCGGCTGGATGGCACGGCGGCGGCGCAGGACACGTCCCTCAAGGTTGGTGAGCGTGCCTTCCTCCTCGGCCCATTGCAGGACAGGCAGGACGAGGTCCGCCTCGGCCGCGGTCTCGGACATGAAGAAGTCGCAGACTACCAGGAAGTCCAGGCTGCGGAGGCCTGCTATCACGGCATTGGCATCGGGGGAGGCCACCGCGATATTGGAGGCGTGGACGAAAAGGCACCGGACGCCGTCGGGCTTTCCCAACGATTTCAACAGGTGGACCGCGGTAAGGCCGGGGCCGGGAATGGATTCCTCCGGGACGCCCCAGACGCCGGCCATGTGGGCGCGGGCTGCGGGGTCGGTGATCTTGCGGTAGCCGGGGAGCTGATCGGCTTTCTGGCCGTGTTCGCGCCCGCCCTGGCCGTTGCCCTGCCCGGTCAGGGTGCCGTAGCCGCTGCGGGCTGAGCCTGGCAGGCCCAGGAGCAGGCTCAGGTTGATCGCGGCGGTGGCGGTGTCGGTGCCGTCCACGTGCTGTTCCACGCCGCGGCCGGTGAGGATGTAGCTGCCGCCCTTGCGCGCGCCGTCGGCAAGCCTGCGGGCGGTCTTCCGGATGAGCTCTGCCGGCACACCGGTGATGGACTGGACACGTTCGGGCCAGAAGGAGTTGACGCTGCGGACCACGGCATCGTAGCCGGAAGTGCGTTCCGCCACGAAGGCGGCGTCCGCCAGGCCCTCGTGGATCACTACGTGCTGCAGGCCCAGCAAGAGGGTAAGGTCGGTGCCCGGCAGGGGCTGGAGGTGGAGGCCGCCGCCGTCGGACGTAAAGGCCGCCGTGGCTGAACGGCGGGGATCCACCACAATCAGCCCGCCGGCGTCGCGGGCACCTTTAAGGTGCTGCACAAACGGCGGCATGGTTTCGGCGACGTTGGAGCCGAGCATCAGGATGGTGCTGGCACCGTCCAGGTCCGCCAGCGGGAACGGCAGGCCCCGGTCGACGCCGAACGCCCGCATCCCGGCGGCCGCTGCGGAGGACATGCAGAAGCGGCCGTTGTAGTCGATGCACGACGTGCCGAGGGCCAGCCGCGCGAACTTGCCCAGCATGTAGGCCTTCTCATTGGTCAGCCCGCCGCCGCCGAAAACCCCGATGGCGTCCGCCCCGTAGCGGGCCTGTGTGTCCCTGACGGCGGTGGTGACCAGGGCCAGGGCCTGGTCCCAGCCGATGGGGCGGTGGATGCCATCGTGGCCCTTCAGGAGCGGTTCTGTGACGCGTCCCGGGTGGTTCAGGAGGGTGGCTGCGGTCCAGCCCTTACGGCAAAGCCCGCCGCGGTTGGTGGGAAAATCCCGCCCGCTGACTTCCAGGACGGGGGCTTCAATGGTAGCCAGGGCGGCGGGCGGTTCTGCCGGCACGGGGCCTGGCCCCGGCTTGGAGGCCGGGGCCAGGCCCGTTGGAGACGTGAGCGTCATGGCGCACTGCAGGGCGCAGTAAGGGCAGTGCGTGTCGGCGCTGTCGGTCATGTTAGACGTGTCCCATCGCGTTTCGGTTGGCGTTGCGGATGTAGCAGAACCAGCAGACCGCCAGCATCAGGACGTACGCTCCCACGAAGCCGTAGAACGCCGGGGTGTAGGAGCCGGTGGCCGTGTTGGATGCGTTCAGTACCTGCGGGATCACAAACCCGCCGTAGGCCCCGATGGCCGAGATAAGGCCAAGGGCTGAGGAAGCGAGCCGCTGGGTGGCCACTGAGTTTGCCCCGGTGCGGGCGGCGCGGCTGGAGGTGGCGAAGATGACCGGGATCATGCGGTACGTGGCACCGTTTCCGAAGCCGCTGGCGGTGAAGAGCATCAGGAAGAGGACCAGGAAGAGCCAGAAGTTCTTCAGCGGCAGGGTCCAGATCATGGTCAGCGTGATGACTGCCATCGAGGCGAACGCCGCCACGGTCATCCGCGCGCCGCCCATCCGGTCAGCCATCCGGCCGCCGTAAGGACGGGCCAGGGAACCGACCAGCGGGCCAAGGAACGCCAGGGACAGCGCCATGGTGCCGACTCCGATCGAGGAGAACTCCGGGAAGTAGTCCTTGATGAGCTTCGGGAAAACGCCGGCGAAGCCGATGAACGACCCGAAGGTACCGATGTACAGCAGCGCCATGATCCACAGGTGCGGTTCCTTCAGCGCTGCGACCGAGCCGGCCACGTCACCCTTGGCGCTGGTGAGGTTGTCCATGTACTTCCAGGCACCGAAAGCGGCGATCAGGATGAAGGGGATCCACATCCAGCCGGCCATCGGAAGGTTGACGGTACCCGCAGCGAGCAGCGTGATGACAATCGGCACGGCCAGCTGTGCGACGGCTGCACCCATGTTGCCGCCGGCGGCGTTCAGGCCCAGGGCCCAGCCCTTCTCCCGGGCCGGGTAGAAGAAGGTGATGTTGGCCATCGAGCTGGCGAAGTTGCCGCCGCCGAAACCGGCCAGGGCTGCCACGAACAGCATGACGCCGAAGGGGGTTTCGGGGTTGGAGACACAGAGTCCCAGCCCGGTCGCGGGAATCAGGAGGAGGAGCGCGGACACGATGGTCCAGTTCCGGCCGCCGAAGCGGGGAACCATAAAGGTGTAGGGGATGCGGAGCGTGGCGCCTACCAGGCTGGGCATCGAGATGAGCCAGAAGATCTCCGAGGTGGAGAACGTAAAGCCTGCCGCGGGGAGCTGGACCACCACGATGGACCAGAGCTGCCAGACCACGAAACCGAGGAACTCAGCGAAGATGGACCAGTTCAGGTTGCGGCGGGCGATCGCGCGGCCGGCGGACTCCCACTGCTCTTTGTTCTCGGCGTTCCAGTTGGCGATCCAGCGGCCCGGGCGGAATTCAAGGGCGGGGGCGGCTGCGGTTCGGGTGGTGCGGATATCTGCAGTGCGGTCAGCGGTCACTGCGTGCCTCCTTTGGGGGAATGTTGTTCCTCCACGCTAAGGACGGCGCGTTTCGCGGACGGTCGCCGTGTGTTAACGCCCTGTGACTTTTCCCTGTCTGCCCCTGGAAAGCGGCGTGAGGCGGGGTGAAGGGCCACGAAGTGAGACAAACCCCGCGTGTCCAGATGCTGGAATCCTTGTCCATTGACTGGACGGCGGGAACTAATATTGGACTCTAACTACTGCGCGCCTGGCCTCATCATGCCCGGCCGGTTCTCATGAAAGTGTGTCCATATGTCTTCCACACAAACCTCCGCGGAGCAAGGATCACCCAAGGCAGTGAACACGCGCGGCCGCGTGATTGTTGCCAGCCTGATCGGTACCACTGTGGAGTTCTACGACTTCTACGTCTATGCGACCGCCGCTGTGCTGGTCTTCCCGGCACTGTTCTTCCCCAACCAGAACGAGACCACGCAGCTGCTCAGCTCCTTCGCAGTATTCGGCGTCGCGTTCGTGGCCCGACCCTTGGGATCGATCGTCTTTGGCCACTTCGGTGACAAGTTCGGCCGCAAGGGCACCCTGGTGGCTTCGCTGCTGACCATGGGTATTGCCACGTTCCTCATCGGCTGCCTGCCCACTGCGCTCGTCCCCGGCTGGCAATTCTGGGCCCCTGCCCTCCTGGTGGTCATGCGCTTTGCCCAGGGCCTGGCCCTCGGCGGCGAATGGAGCGGTGCGGCCCTCCTGGCCACCGAAAACGCCCCCGCCAACAAGCGCGCCATCTACGGCACGTTCCCACAGCTCGGTGCGCCCATCGGCTTCATCATCGCCAACGTGATCTTCCTCGTGGCCAGCTACACACTGTCGCCGGAAGCCTTCCTGGCCTGGGGCTGGCGTGTGCCGTTCCTGATCAGCGCCGTGATGGTCATCATCGGGCTCTACGTCCGTCTCAAGTTGATCGAGACGCCTGCCTTCACCAAGGTCCTCGAGTCCAAAGAGGTGGCCAAGCTGCCCCTGGCGCGGGTCTTCAAGACCAGCTGGCGCCAATTGATCCTGGGCACGTTCATTATGCTCGCCACCTATGTGCTCTTCTACCTGATGACCACGTTCACGCTGACCTACGGCACCCGCGCCGCCAGCCTGGATACAGCTAGGGCAGCCGCTGAGAAGGCCGGCAAGCCGATGTCTGAAGCAGCAGCTGCTGCATTCGTTCCAGGTTTGGGCTTCAGCCGCAACGATTTCCTCTGGATGCTGATTGCCGGCGTCGTGTTCTTCGGTATTTTCACATTGGTCTCCGGGCCGTTCGCCGAGAAGTTCGGCCGCCGCAGGATGCTGCTGGCGGTGACCGCCGGCATCTTTGTGTTCGGCCTGCTGTGGGTTCCGCTCTTCAGCGGCGGCTTTGTAGGGACCATGGCCCTGCTGATCCTGGGCTTTTCGCTCATGGGACTGACGTTCGGGCCCATGGGCGCCGTCCTGCCGGAACTCTTTCCCACCAACGTCCGGTACACCGGTTCGGCCATTAGCTACAACTTCTCCAGCATTCTGGGCGCAGCCGTGGCACCGTTCATCGCCGTCTGGCTGTGGGAAATGGCGAAGGGCAGCCCGGTGCTGGTTGGTGTCTACCTGACCGTCATGTCCGTCCTGACGCTGTTCGCCCTGTTCCTGAGTAAGGAAACCAAGGACACGGACTACGAGAACAACGTAGCCTGACGTTCCAGCCCGCTTACTGCCGGAAACGCCCGGCGTGTTCCCTGGTAGTCCGGGGAGCGCGCCGGGCATTTCTGCGTCCGGGACCAAGCAGCCGGGCCGGAACGCACGACGGCGGGCTCCCGACAGTCCGGGAGCTCAGCTGCGGTAGCGGGCCACGAAATTCTTCAGGATGCTCATGGGTTCGGTGACAGTGGAGCGGCGGGCTTTCGCCATCAGCTCCTCCGCGGACTCCGGCGGGAAGTACCCGGCATGGCGGTAGATATCTATCCGGGTGACCAGGCCCTCGACATCCAGTTCGGGATGGAACTGCGTGGCGTACAGGTTCTGTTTGATCCGGAACATCTGGACGGGGCACGCCTGGGAGGACGCGAGCAGCACGGCATGCGAAGGCAGTGTGGTGCAGGCTTCCTTGTGGCCCGTGAAGGCGTTGAACCGGCGTGGCATTCCGCGCAGGACAGGGTCTGCGATGCCCGCCTCCGTCAGTTCGATCTCCACACCGCCCAGGGGTTCGCCGAACGTCCTGTCGATCACGGCACCCTGGTGTGTTCCCAGCGTTCCCACCCCGTAGCAGGCGCCGAGGAATGGAAAGTCCTGGTCCACGATCAGGTCCAGCAGCCCGGCTAGCTCCCGTTCCACGCGGTGCTGGGTGGCGCTTTTGTGATCCGAGGGGTCGCTGGACGTGAACGGGCTGCCGCCCACAATCACCCCGGCGTACGCCGCCAGGTCAAGGTCCGGCAGGGGAGCGGCCTCCAGCCGGATGCGGCGGAGCTGTGCCGGGGCCAGGCCGGCGTACCGCAGGTAGGCGGCGTACTCGTCCTCCGCGGCGTCGTCTTCGGCCCGGGAGGCCAGGAGCAGGAAAGGCTTCACACGCTAAGTGTGCCCCAGGGCCCCACCCTCACGCCAAGAGCACAGGCCAATGCCAAGTGGTGCCGCGGACTCAATGGCTGCCGAACTCAATGTCCGCCGAACTTAGTATCGGCCGGACTCAGTGCCCGGCGGGTTCAACGGCCGGCTGGGCCAGGGACCGCCGGGACTGCGGGCGGGCAGCGGGGTCGGCGTGCCGGTGGACCAGCTTCCAATAGCCCTCTTCACGGCGGAAGATGCTGGTCACCCGCAGTGCGAACTCCTCCGTGAGCGGGGCGCCTTCCAGACGGGCCTTGAAGTGTTCGGTCTCCACCAGGTAGGCGGTGTCGCGTGCGGTGTAGGACGTGATGGTTTCGAACCCCAGCATCTCGCCGTCCTGGAACTGCCGCGATGCCTGGTCCAGGCGTGCTTCCACCTGCGCCCAGCCGCGGGCGATGCCGCCGAAAGGATTGGCCAGGGTGACGTCGTCAAGCCTGGAATACAGGTCCTTGACCGGCCCGGGATTACCGCGGGTGATCTCCGGAACGGCCAGGTGGTAGCTGGCCACTTCTTCTTCGAAACTGGGTGCGAGCATGGGGTGCCTCCGGCGGGGTCTAGTCTTCGATCGTGGCGATGACGGCGCCGGCCGAAACCGTCTCACCGGCCACTGCGCCGAGTCCGGCAATGGTGCCGGAACGGTGCGCGGTCAGGGGCTGTTCCATCTTCATGGCTTCCAGCACCACGATGAGGTCGCCTTCCGCCACAACGTCGCCGTTGGCCACGGCCACTTTGACGATGGTGCCCTGCATGGGGGACGTGAGGGCATTGCCGGTGGCGGCCGCCGCAGTGCCACCGGATCGGAGGCGTTTCTTGGACTTGCCGGCCTTCGCGCCGCTGCCGGAACCAGTGCCGACTGATCCCAGGGAAGCCGGCAGGACCACTTCGAGGCGTTTGCCGCCGACTTCAACCACCACGCGCTGGCGTTCCTCGGCGTCGGCCGCCTCAGCCTCGGTGCCGTTCGGCGTCCAGGCAGGGATGTCGTTGATGAAGGCGGTTTCGATCCAGCGGGTGTGGATGCTGAACGGCCCTTCCACGGGGGCGAAAGCAGGGTCCGAAACGACGGCGAGGTCGAAGGGGATCACGGTGGGGATGCCTTCCACCACCATTTCCTCCAAGGCCCTGCGTGAACGCTGCAGGGCCTGGGCGCGGGTGGCGCCGGTGACGATCAGCTTGGAGAGCATCGAGTCGAAGTTGCCGCTGATGACGTCCCCCTGTTCCACGCCCGAGTCGATCCGGACTCCCGGGCCGGTGGGGTTCTTCAAAGTGGTGATGGTGCCCGGAGCAGGCATGAAGTTGCGGCCTGGATCCTCGCCCGTGATGCGGAATTCGAACGAGTGGCCGCGGACCTCGGGATCGCCGTAGCCCAGCTCCTCGCCGCGGGCCACCCGGAACTGTTCGCGGACCAGGTCGATTCCGGTGACTTCCTCAGAGACGCAGTGCTCCACCTGAAGGCGGGTGTTGACCTCGAGGAAGGAGATGGCGCCGTCCTGGCCGACCAGGAATTCGCAGGTTCCGGCGCCTACGTAGCCGGCCTCCTTCATGATGGCCTTGGAGGATTCGTACAACCGGCGGTTCTGCTCTTCGGTGAGGAACGGGGCCGGGGCTTCCTCTACAAGCTTCTGGTTGCGGCGCTGCAGGGAGCAGTCGCGGGTGGAGATGACAACAACGTTGCCGTGGGCGTCCGCCAGGCATTGGGTTTCCACGTGCCGCGGGGCGTCCAGGAAGCGTTCGATGAAGCACTCGCCGCGGCCAAACGCTGCAGTGGCTTCGCGGACGGCCGATTCAAACAGTTCGGGAATTTCCTCGCGGGTGCGGGCCACCTTGATGCCACGGCCGCCACCGCCGAAAGCAGCCTTGATGGCCACCGGCAAGCCGAATTTGTCCACGAACTCAAGGATTTCCTCGGCCGACTGCACGGGATCGGCGGTGCCAGGAACCTGGGGTGCGCCCACCTTCTCGGCGATGTGGCGGGCCTGCACCTTGTCGCCCAGGGCGGAGATTGCCTCAGGGGAGGGGCCGATCCAGGTGATGCCGGCGTCGATCACCTTGGCGGCGAAGTCGGCGTTCTCGGCCAGGAAGCCATAGCCGGGGTGGATGGCGTCGGCGCCGGACTGGCGGGCAGCGTCAATAATTTTGTCCATCACCAGATAGGACTCGGCGGCGGTGTTGCCACCCAGGGAGTAGGCCTCATCAGCAAGCCGGACATGCAGCGCGTCGCGGTCAGGGTCGGCGTAGACAGCCACGGAGGCAATGCCCTCATCACGTGCCGCGCGGATGATCCGCACTGCGATTTCACCGCGGTTGGCGATCAGCACCTTGGTGAGGTTCGACTGCACGGGACTTGCGGACTGCTGCAAAATTGCTGACAAGGCGTCTCCTTCTTTCCTTCAGGGAGCCTAGCGCGATTTTGAGGGTTCCGCCGATATTACTTGCGGATTCCGTGGGTAAACGGGCGGAGCTTTGTAGGGAACCTACAATCGCACCGCAAATTGATCCGGACTACCCGGCCGGCCAAAGCTCCGTGATGCGCACGTTGGCCTGCGCCAGGAGGGCCCGTAGCGTCGAAATGGAGAGCCCGACGACGGCGTGCGGGTCCCCGTCCACCTTCCGGATGAACGCCCCGCCTAAGCCGTCGATGGTAAATGAGCCGGCGCAGTTCAGCGGCTCACCGGTGGCGATGTAGGCGTCGATTTCCTCCGGTTCCATGTCCGTGAAACATACCTCGGCGGAGGTGACCGCCCCGAGCGTGGCGCCGGAGCCCGGACCCGTGGACCCGGCGTCGTCGGCGCCGCCGTCGGCCGCCGTGTCGCGGCAGTCCACCAGCCAATGCCCGGTATGCAGCACCCCGCTGTTGCCGCTCATCCGGAGCATCCGTTCGCGGGCGACGTCGGCGGTGTACGGCTTGCCGTGTGCCTCGCCGTCGAACTCAAACACCGAGTCGCAGCCGATGACCAGCGCACCGTCCGCCTCCGGCAGCGCGGCCACGGCCTCGGCCTTGGCGCGTGCCAGCAGAAGTGCTGTGTCGTGCGGATCCGTGACCCCGTAGCGGGCCTGGACTGCGTCTTCATCAACGTCGGAGACCAGCACCGAGTGCCGGATTCCGGCGTCGGCCAGGAGTTTGGTGCGGGCGGGGGACTGGGAGGCCAAGATCAATCGGGTCACGGAGTCAGCCTAGTGGACCGGCTCGGAGAGCTTCCGCGTCCCGGATTCCCGGCGTTCCAGCTTGGCCCCCTCCACGTCGACATCGGGAAGGATGCGGTCCAGCCACTTCGGCAGCCACCAGGTCTTTTCGCCCAGCAGGTACATCACGGCCGGGACGATCGTCATGCGGACCACAAACGCATCCAGCAGCACACCGAACGCCATGGCGAAGCCCAGCGGCCGGACCATGGTCAGGTGGCTGAAGATGAAGCCGGCGAACACACTGACCATGATGATCGCGGCGGCGGTCACCACGGCGCCGGCATGGCTGAAGCCGATCCGTACAGCCTTTTTCGCCTGGGCGCCATGCATATAGGACTCGCGCATGCCGGATGCGATGAACACCTGGTAGTCCATGGCCAGGCCGAACAGCACACCGATCAGGATGATCGGCAGGAAGCTCAGCACCGCGCCGGGATTGGCGACGTCGAACACACCGCCCAGCCAGCCCCACTGGTAGACGGCCACCACCAGGCCGAACGCGGCGGCCAGGGACAGCAGGAAACCGCCGGTTGCCAGCAGCGGAACCACAATGGATCGGAACACCAGCAGTAACAGCACGAGGGAAAGTCCGACGACGATCGCCAGGTAGGGCGGCAGGGCGTCACCGAGTTTCGTGGAGACGTCGATGTTGCCCGCGGTCTGCCCTGTCAGGCCGATGGTGACTCCGGTATCGGACTTGATCTGTGCGCCGCGTTCGCGGAGCTCGCTGACCACCCGGACAGTGCCTGCCTTGGCGGGGCCCTCTTCGGGGATGACCTGGAACACCGCGGTGGTGCGGTCCACGCTCAATGCCACGGGCACAGCAGCCACCACGTTGTCCACGCCGCGGATCAGGTCCGCGACGTCGTACTGCAGTTCCTGGGCCTGTGTTTCGTCCAGGCCGGCCGGGAACTCGCCCACCACCACGATGGGGCCGGTGACACCTTCGCCGAAGCTGCGGGCGGTGACGTCGTAGGCCTGGTACGCCTCGGATTCGACCGGTTCGGAGCCGCCGTCGGGCAGTGCCAGCTGGAGCTGCGCGGCAGGCAGGGCGAGCGTGCCCAGGAGGAGCACACCGGCCGCGAGCGCCACGATGGGGTGCCGCGTTACCAGGCCACCCCAGCCCCGGGTGCTCTTGGCTTCGTCTTTGACCCGGTCGGCAGCCTCGTGGCCAGCCTCCGCGTTGTGGGCTTCGGCCTTGGCCCAGGCCCGCCGGGAAATGATGCGCCGCCCGATCAGGGACAGCATGGCCGGCGTCAGCGAGAGCGCCACCAGCACGGCCACCGCCACGGTGCCGGCCGCGGCCAGGCCCATCACGCTCAGGAACGGCAGGCCGGGCACCACGAGGGCCGCCAGGGCAATGATGACGGTCAGGCCGGCAAAGAACACCGCGTTGCCGGAGGTTCCGGTGGCACGCGCCACGGACTCCTCCGGATCCATGCCCGCGAGCAGCTGGGTCCGGTGCCGGTTGACGAGGAAGAGGGAATAGTCGATGCCCACGGCCAGGCCAAGCATCAGGGCGAGCATGGGGGAGATGGAGCTCATGTCGAACGCTCCGGACAGGGCGAAGGTGATGCCCACGCCAACTCCGACGCCGATCACGGCCATCAGGAGGGGCAGACCGGCAGCGATCAGGGTGCCGAGCATCAGGATCAGCACCAGGGCGGCCACGGCGATGCCGATGATTTCGGCGGTACCGAAGAGCTCAGAGATGTCCTCGGTGATTTCCTTGCTGGCCAGCGCCGTGACGCCGGCGGCCGATGTTTCGTGCGCAATGTCCTGGACCTGCTGGCGCACTGCGGGTGTCAGGGCGTTGATGGAAGTGTTGAACCGCACCTGGGCCACCGCAGCCTGGCCGTCCTCAGAAACGAACCTGATCCCGCGGGAGGCTTCAGCCTGCCGTTTGCCCAGGTCCAGCTTGGCCTTCGCGGCTTCGAGTTCCTGTGTGCCGGCAGCAAGCTGTACTTGGCCCTGGGCCACGGCTGCCTTCTGCTGTCCCAGCTGGGCCTCGATGATGGTGGCGGGCGCTCCGGCGGCCGTGAGCTGCTGCTCTGCGGCATTCAGCTGCGCTGCACCGGCGTCGAGCTCTGCCCGCGATGCGTCAAGGCGGGACTGGCCGGCGGAGAGCTGCTGCTCACCGTCCGTGATTGCCTGTCCGGCCTGGTCCAGCTGGGCCTGGGTGGCGAACGGATCCGTGGTGGCTTTGACTTCCGGCAGTTCGCCGAGTCTGGTGAGGGCCGCCGTAACGGCCGCGCGGCCCCCGTCGGTGAAGCCGCTGGCGGGGGCTTCGAACACGATGGTCGCGGAACCGCCAGAGGCGGCGGGCAGTTCTGCCTTCAGCTTGTCCGCGATGCGCTGGGTCTCGGTGCCGGGAATCTGGAAATTGTTGGACAGCGTGCCGTGGAAGGCGGCAGCGGAGCCGCCGACGGCCACCAATACGGCGAGCCAGAGAGATATGACCAGCCAGCGGTGCCGGTAGGAGAACTTGCCGAGGCGGTAGAGCAGCAGGGCCATGTCAGAGCCGTTCTTTGAGGAGGGTAGTGGGTGCAGCAGTGGGGGCGGTGCCGGCAGCGGTGGGGCTTCCGAAGCCGGAGCCAAGGTGGCCCATGGCATCAATCAGCAGTTGGCGCAGGATGGCGAGCGAGGCGGGGGAGAGGTCAGCGCCGCATTGGGCGAACCACACGTCCATGGCGGCCTTGCCGCAGGCGATGACCGAACCCGCGAGGGCCCGCAGGTAGAGCTCGTCGACGGCGGCACCCGGGGCGCCCGCGAAGCGTTCCCTGGCCGCGCTGATGATTTGTTCGGTGCAGTGGTCCCAGGCCTCCAGCTCGGAGCGGGACAGGAGAGCATTGTCCTGTGTCAGCGTGAACAGCTCAGCCAGTGGGGCCACGGTCATGGGGTCAGCCAGCTGCATGAGGGCGGTGCGGGCGGATTCAAGGATCGGCTCATCGGCGGGACGCTGCCGAAATTGCTGCAGGGCGCTGTCCAGGAAGCCGTGCGTTACCGAGGCCAGCGCCGCTTCGATGCTGCTGAAGTAGTTGAAGAAGGTACGCCGCGAGATCCCTGCCAGCTCGGCAATATCCTCCACCGTGAAGTTCCCCTGTCCTTTGCCGCGCAGCAGCGCCAGGGCAGCATCGGTGATGGCCTGATGGGTGGCGGCCTTGTTGAGTTCACGGCGCGTGAGAAGTTCGGGCATGAAGTTACACTACGTGCAAGTTTGCACGACGCGCAAATTAATTCACAGGAAGATGAAAGGTTCCCGACAGCTCACCCTGATGCTGCCTACAGAGACTGGAAGAGTCCCAATCAGGGACATACGACCAGCCGTCACCTGACGGCAGATCCAGGAGACAGAAATGGTACGGAAGAAAAGAATTGCCGTCGGCCTGACGGCCGCCGCGCTGGCCCTCGGTGCAGGGATCGGGATAGCCGGCGTGGCTTCGGCAACCACAACGCCTACGCCGAGCGCCAGCTCGAGCGCCTCCGCCGACGGCAGCACCAGCACTGCGCCTGCCCACGGCAAGGGCGGGCGCGGCGGCCATGGGCACGGCGGCTTCCGCGGCGTGGACGCCGCGGAACTTGCCACCAAGCTCGGCGTCGACGAGGCCAAGGTGACGGACGCGCTGAAGTCCTTCCGTGAGGCCAACAAACCCACCACCAAGCCGGCTGAAGGAGCGCGGCGGGACCCTGCAAACACGCAAGCTGAGCTCGCCAAGTCCCTTGCGGCTGCTCTCGGAGTGGACGAAGCCAAGGTGACGGCGGCACTGGACGAGCTGCGCACCGCTGAACAGGCAGAACATGCCGCGGCGCTGAAAACCCGCCTGGACACAGCGGTCACCGACGGCAAGCTGACCCAGGCTGAGGCGGACGCTGTCACCAAGGCCGTCCAGAACGGGGTGATTGGCGGCGGCGGGCGTTAAGCCACAACACCGCCCCCTAAAGAGTTTTTGTCCAGATAATGCCCATTTAAGTGACTCCGGGCGGCATTATCTGGACAAAAACTCAGGGCGGTGGGCGGTGCGGTGCGGGCCGCGTCGGTGGTGCGGGCGGCGGCGTCAGGCTTTCGCGTCGGCCAGTTCGCGTCCGGCGCCAGGAGAGTCAGTACCCCGGGCTGCGGCGGACGGATCCGCGGTGGGGGAGTCGGCGTCGTCGTCCGCGAACGGGTTGCCGTTGCGGGGCGCGTTGTAGAGCGTCTCGTCAAGGATGCCCTGGCGCTTGGACACGATAGCGGGGACGAGAGCCTGGCCCGCCACGTTGAGCGCGGTGCGGCCCATGTCCAGGATGGGATCGACGGCCAGCAGGAGGCCGACGCCGGCCAGCGGCAGTCCCAGCGTGGAGAGCGTCAGGGTGAGCATCACCACGGCGCCGGTGGTGCCGGCCGTCGCGGCGGAACCGAGGACCGAGACGAGCGCGATCAGCAGGTAGTGGCTGAAGTCCAGCTGGATGCCGAAGAACTGGGCCACAAAGATGGCCGAGATAGCCGGGTAGATTGCGGCGCAGCCATCCATCTTGGTGGTGGCGCCCAGGGGCACTGCGAAGGAGGCATACGCACGCGGAACGCCCAGGTTCCGTTCGGTGACTCGCTGGGTCAGCGGCAGGGTTCCGATCGACGAGCGGGAAACAAAGGCCAGCTGTACTGCCGGCCAGACGCCGGAGAAGTACTGCGTGACGGAGAGCCCGTGGCTGCGGACCAGGACCGGGTAGACAACAAACATCACCAGGGCCAGGCCGACGTAGATGGCGAATGTGAACTTGCCGAGCGCACCGATGGTGTCCCAGCCGTAGACGGCCACGGCGTTGCCGATCAGGCCCACGGTGCCGACAGGGGCAATCCGGATGATCCACCACAGGACCTTCTGGATGACGGCCAGCGCGGAGGCGTTGAGGTTCAGGAACGGCTCAGCGGCCTTGCCCACCTTGAGTGCGGCCACGCCGACGGCGATGGCGATCACCAGGATCTGGAGCACATTGAAGCTGACTGCGGTGGTGACGGCGCCGGATTCAGCCACGGTGGAGCTGGCACCCAGGGCGAGGAAGTTCTTGGGGAAGAGCCCGCTCAGGAAGGACCACCAGTCGCCGGTCTTGCCCGCGTACTTGGCCTCCTGGGTGATTCCGGTGTTCGCGCCGGGCTGCAGGAGCACGCCGAGCCCGATGCCGATCAGGACTGCGATCAGGGACGTGATGGCAAACCACAGCAGGGTGTTCCAGGCCAGCTTGGCGGCATTGGAAACCTGGCGCAGGTTGGAGATGGAACTGACCACTGCCGTGAAGATCAACGGGACCACAGCGGTCTGCAGCAGGGAGATATAGCTGGAGCCGACGGTCTGCAACGTGGCGCCGAGACCGTTGGGGGCCGCCTTCGTGCTGCCCGTGTATTTGGCCAGTAAGCCGAGGCCCAGGCCTACGATGAGGGCGGCGATGATCTGGAAGCCGAACGAGCCAGCCCACTTGGGCAGCTGGAAGCCGGTCTTTCCTGCGGGGTCGGGGGTGCGGGTTTGAGTGCTCACCAGAACACGCTAGGCCCACCCCAAATATCACGGCGAACGGATGTTGAGAAATGTTACGTCGCCGTATGGTCGTTCGCATCCTGAAATCCTCGGAAATCCGGTGTCATATAAGGGAAATATGAAGTTATTCCCGGCGGCCATGTGGCAAGACTCTCACCTTACTCAAGAGTTTTTGTCCAGATAATGCGTCCTCGACCGGCTTCAGGGCGCATTATCTGGACAAAAACTCAGGGGGTGGGAGGTTCCAGCAGAGCGCGCCTGAGCGTATCGAGGCCCACGGAGCCGATGTTGAGTGCCTTGGTGTGGAAGGCCTTCAGGTCGAATCCGGGCCGGCTCTCGAGGTCGGCGCGGATCTGTTCCCAGAGACGCTGGCCCACCTTGTAGGAGGGGGCCTGGCCTGGCCAACCGAGGTAGCGGGTGAATTCGAAGTTGAGCTGGCCCTCGCTGATGGGCAGGTTTTCCTTGAGGAAGGCGTAGCCCCTGTCCGGTGTCCAGGTCCCGGTGCCCCAGCGTTCGGGGATCTCAAGTTCCAGGTGGACGCCGATGTCGAACACCACCCGGGCCGCGCGCATCCGCTGCATGTCCAGCATGCCCATGTGGTCGCCCGGATCGGCCAAGTAGCCGAGTTCCTGCATCAGCTTCTCGGCGTACAGCGCCCAGCCCTCGCCATGTCCGGAGGTCCAGCAGACGTTGCGCCGCCACTTGTTGAGCAGTTCCCGGCGGTAGGTGGCGGTGGCTACCTGCAGGTGGTGCCCGGGGACGCCTTCGTGGAAGACGGTGGTGGTTTCGGCCCAGGTGGTAAAGGTCTCCTCGCCGGCAGGCACTGACCACCACATCCGGCCGGGACGGCTGAAATCATCGGAGGGGCCTGTGTAGTAAATGCCGCCCTCATCAGTGGGGGCGATGAGGCATTCGAGCTTCTTCATCACGTCAGGGATGTCGAAGTGCACACCGGCGAGGTCGGCAACAGCCTTGTCGGAGAGTCCCTGCATCCACGCCTTGAGCGCGTCCGTCCCCTTGAGCTGGCGGGCGGGGTCATTGTTGAGGAGGTCCTTCGCCTCCGCGATGCTGGCTCCGGGCTTGATGGTGGCGGCGACCTTTTTCTGCTCGGAAATGAGTCTGCCGAGTTCCTGGAGGCCCCACTCGTAGGTCTCTTCGAGGTCGACGGCGGCGCCCAGGAACGAGCGCGAGGCCAGCGCGTAGCGTTCCCGGCCCACCGCATCCTTTTCCGGGGCGGCAGGCAGCAGTTCCGCGCGGAGGAACTCTGCAAGGCCGCGGTAGGCACCCCGCGCCGCGGCAGCACCGGCGTCGAGCTTTACCTGCCCTGCAGTGTCCAGCGGGCCTTCGCCGGTGCGCGCACCGGCGGCGAGCTTAGCGAAGAAGCCGTCGTCGGCAGCGTACTTGGTGGTCTGCTCGATAACGATCGAAACCTGGCGTGCGGCTGACACTTTCCCCGAGTCACGGGCCCGGCGAAGGGATTCGATGTAGCCCGCGATGGCGCCGGGAACGTTGAGTGCGCGGGCCGCGATGTGCTCCCAGTGCTCGGCGCTATCCGTGGGCATCAGGTCAAAAATGGCCCGGATGTCCTGCGCGGGCGAGGCGATGTTGTTCAGGTCCGCTTCGTCCCAGCCGGATTCGTGGATTTCCAGCTGCAGACCCAGCCGCTCACGCATGGCGTCCAGGGTGACACCGTCCACATCGTCCTGCGGTTCCAGACCGTCCAGGGCGGCCAGCGCCCTCCGGGCCTCCGCCGCGAATTCGGCGATGCCGGCACGGGAGTAGTCCTGGTACTCGGTCTCGTGGCCGGGCAGCCCCAGTTCGGTGGCGAAACTCGGATTCAGCCGGATAAGCGTGTCGGTATAGTCATTCGCCACGGCATCGATGACGGTGGGCGGACGGACGGCAGGCGGGGTTTCGGTAGTCACCCCACGAGCCTAGCCCCGGCTTCGCTTCCACGCGCCGGGACCCGGCGTCGGCGCGAGCCGCAATTGCTGCCGTCGCACCCAGTGACGCAGCGGGAGCTTCGCGGTCGCCGCTGGGTCTGTGCCGCCCAGGGAAAGCACGACGGCGGTCAGCGCCGCGAGCTCCTCGGCAGACGGTTCGCCTTTGACCACAGAAATCAGCGGGGCCGAAGATGCCTCAGGGGTTTCGACAGGCTCAAGCACCGGATTTTTCGCGCTCACAGCGGGATGTTCCCGTGTTTTTTGGCGGGCAGGCTGGCCCGCTTGTCACGGAGGGCGCGCAGGCCCCTGATGATCTGGAGCCTTGTTTCGGACGGTGCGATGACCGCGTCCACGTAACCCAGCTGGGCAGCCTGGTAAGGGTTCAGCAGCTCCTCTTCGTACTGTTGGACGACTTCGGCACGGCGGGCCTCAACGTCGCCGCCGGCCTCGGCAACGGCGGCCAGGTCGCGGCGGTACAGGATGTTGACTGCACCCTGGGCGCCCATCACGCCGATCTGGGCTGTGGGCCAGGCCAGATTCAGGTCCGCGCCGAGTTTCTTTGATCCCATCACGATGTATGCTCCGCCGTAGGCCTTGCGGGTGATGACGGTCAGTTTGGGGACGGTGGCCTCGGCGTACGCGTACAGCAGTTTGGCGCCACGGCGGATGATGCCCTGGAACTCCTGGTCCTTGCCGGGCAGGAAGCCCGGCACGTCCACCAGCGTGATGATGGGGACATTGAACGCGTCGCAGTTCCGGACGAAGCGGGCGGCCTTTTCCGAGGCGGCGATGTCCAGGGTGCCGGCAAACTGCATCGGCTGGTTGGCCACGATTCCAACCGTGTGCCCCTCCACCCGGCCGTAGCCGATGATCACGTTGGGTGCATACAAGGACTGCATCTCCAGGAAGTGCGCGTCGTCCACGATCTGCTCGATCACCGTGCGCATGTCGTAGGGCTGGTTGGCGGAGTCCGGCACGAGCGTATCCAGGGCGAGGTCGTCGTCGTCCGCCTCCAGCTCCTGCTGGTGCTCCAGCACCGGCGCCTCGGCGAGGTTGTTGGACGGCAGGAAGTCCAGCAGTTCGCGGACGAAGCCGATCGCATCGGCTTCGTCGGAGGCCAGGTAGGTGGACGTGCCCGTGTTGGCATTGTGCTGCCGGGCCCCGCCCAGCGTTTCCATGTCCACATCCTCGCCGGTGACGGTCTTGATGACGTCCGGGCCGGTGATGAACATGTGCGAGGTCTTGTCCACCATCACCACGTAGTCGGTAAGCGCGGGGGAGTACGCGGCGCCGCCGGCGGACGGTCCCATAATGAGCGAAATCTGCGGGACCACGCCGGAAGCATGGACGTTGTTGCGGAAGATGTCCGCAAACATGGCCAGCGAGGCAACGCCTTCCTGGATGCGGGCGCCGCCGCCGTCGAGGATGCCCACCACCGGGCAGCCGTTGCGCAGGGCGAACTCCTGGACCTTGACGATCTTCTCGCCGTTGACCTGGCTCAGCGACCCGCCGTAGACGGAGAAGTCCTGGCTGTAGACCGCCACCGGGCGGCCGTCAACCGTGCCGTAGCCGGAGACCAGGCCGTCACCGAGCGGCTTTTTGTTTTCCATGCCAAAGGCTGTGGAGCGGTGGACTGCCAGCGCATCCAGCTCCACGAAAGAGCCTTCATCCAGCAGGAGGTCAACGCGCTCGCGGGCGGTGTTCTTGCCGCGGGCATGCTGCTTTTCGACGGCTTCGGGACCGGATGGCAGCTCTGCACGGGCCTGGCGGTCGCGGAAGTCGGCGATTTTTCCCGCTGTCGTGGTCAGATCGTGGCTCATCAAGTGTCTCCGGCTCTATAGCAGATTGGTGCTGTAACAATGTGGTGCTGCGTGCGGTGGTGCCTGGCAGGTCACGTGCGGCATTTAAGTAGCTTCTCCACACAAAAGACGAACCCTGCTGGCTAGTCTAATGACGCATCAATGCAGGACGGCTGTAGAAAACCTACAATTTTCCGCCACATCCAGCGGCCAGGACGTATGTTACTGGTGAGTAACATATCTCGGCTACAGTGGAGCCCATGACTTCCAGCAACGATGCACGGTCCGCCGCCGCAACGCCCTACCAGGCCACCGGTTCGCTGCGGGGACGCACCATTCTGATGTCCGGCGGCAGCCGCGGCATCGGGCTGGCCATTGCCACCCGTGCTGCCCGCGACGGCGCCCACATTGTCCTGCTGGCCAAGACGGGTCAGCCGCACGCCACGCTGGCAGGCACCGTCCACAGCGCCGCCGAACAGATCGAGGCCGCCGGCGGCGAGGCGTTGGCCATCGTGGGCGATGTCCGCCGCGACGGGGATGTCGCAGGGGCCGTGGCCGCCGCCGTCGAGCGCTTCGGCGGGATCGATGTGGTCCTCAACAACGCCTCCGCGATCGATCTGTCCACAACGGACGGGGTGGACATGAAGCGCTATGACCTGATGCAGGACATCAACGTCCGCGGGACGTTCCTGCTGTCCAAGCTGGCACTGCCGGCGCTGCGCAAGTCGGCCAACGGCCACATCCTCACCCTGTCGCCGCCCCTGAACCTCGACCCGGTGTGGGCGGGCAGGCATCTTGCCTACACCATGGCCAAGTACGGCATGAGCCTGACCACCCTCGGGCTGGCCGAGGAGCTCAAGGAGGACGGGATCAGCGTCAACTCCCTCTGGCCGTGCACACTGATCGATACCGCCGCCATCCGGAATATGCCCGGCGGCCGGGCCATCGTGCAGGCTGCCCGCGGGCCGGAGATCATGGCCGATGCTGCCCATGCCATCCTGACCGGCAGCAATCAGCCCGGCACCCCGCGTGCGGGCCAGGCGGGGGCCAGCGGCAACTTTTACACAGACGAACAGGTGCTCACAGCGGCAGGCGTCACCGACTTCCGGCCCTACAGTCTCGGGGCCGCCGAGGAGCAGCTCGTTCCGGACATTTTTCTCTGAGGCGCATTCCAGGCATGTGGCCGCCGGAACAGCCGCCGGCGCGGCGTGAGTCGATAGGATTCAACCATGGCTGACACACACGCACCAGGAAGTCCTTTGAACCGCGGAGCCCTGGCGGACCAGGATTTCCTGGCCGCTACCGGCATCGCGAAGGTGGTTGTGATGGACTCCACCGGGTCCACCAACGCGGACCTCCTGCGCGGACTCACCGTTGAGCCAAAAGAGTGGCCTGACCTGTCCGTGCTGACGGCTGAGTACCAGACCGCGGCGCGCGGCAGGCTGGACCGGACCTGGGAAGCGCCGCCGCTGAGTTCCGTCTCCGTTTCCATGGTTTTGCGGCCAGCCAACGCGGCGGGCAGGCCCCTGCCCACCCACACCTATTCGTGGCTGTCGCTGCTGGGCGCGCTGGCGCTAAGGCAGACACTGCGGGAGACGGCCGGCATCCCGGCCGAGCTTAAATGGCCCAATGATGTCCTGGTCCGTGGCCGCAAGATCGCCGGGATTTTGGCCCAGATGGGGCCCATGGGCGACGGTTCCGTGCCGGCGGTAGTCCTGGGGACCGGCCTAAACGTGACGCTGACCGAAGCCGAACTCCCGGTGCCCACAGCCACGTCCGTGGCACTTGAGCAGCCGCTGACTGTTGACCGGACCCAGCTGCTTAAGAGCTATCTGGCGCACTTCGCCGTGCTCTACCGCAGTTTCTGCAATGCCGACGGCGACCCCACCGCCGGGATGGCCGGTGGCCCTTCGCTCCACAAGCGGGTGGAGTCCGTGATGGTCACGCTGGGCAGGCAGGTGCGCGCGCAATTGCCCGGCGACCACGAGATAATCGGCCATGCCACCAGGCTGGACGAGTACGGATCCCTGCTCGTGGTGGACAAAGACGCCCGCGAACATGTGGTGACCGCCGGCGATGTAGTTCATCTGCGCCCGTGGACCCCGCCCGGCCAGGGCACCGAAGGCGGTTATGCGTAAAGGCCTCGTGCCGGGCGAACAGGTCATCACCACCACCCGTCCGCAGCCGAGGAAACTGGCCGGCCCGGCCGCACTCTTCATCGCCGCGCCCGCCGCCGCGGCCTTCGCCAGCGCCTGGACTCTGCGGGGTGAGGCCAGCCGCGTGGTGCCGGCGGTCTCGGCGGACTGGACACCGTGGATCGTCCTGGCATGCGTGCTCGCCGCTGCATGGATATGGTTGGCATATTGCCTGCCCCGGCTGGTGCGCTGGCAGGGGACCCGGTACATACTCACCAGCCAGCGGATTGTGGCCCGCTACGGAATTCTGCGGCGGCGTGATGAGCAGGTAAACCTCGCCTCGGTCCGCAACGTGACGGTCCACCAGTCGGTGGTGCAGCGCATATTGCGCTCCGGGAATATATCCTTGGAAACCGGATACCAAAGTGTGGTGACCGTCCAGGACGTCCCGGAAGCCGCACGGTTCCGGGACTTTGTGCTGGATGCGATGGCCGAACTGCCCGAGGGCAGGGATCCGGAGACCGATGAATCGTGGGACAGTGCCGGGGACGTATTGCCGTGGGAATTGAGAGAAGGTGGACATGATGAACGATGAGGAAGAACAGGGCGAGCCGGCCCTGCCAGCCCCCGCAGCTGAGACTGCCCACCCCCCAACAGGCACGTCGTCCGTCGAGCGGCTGGCGGCCAAATTACTCGAGACCAAGCTGCTCGGTGGCGAGCGCAAGCTGAGGCGCCGCGAAGTGGCCGCCGGGGCCGGTCTGTCGCTCCTGTCGGCGCGGAAGCTGTGGCGCGCCCTCGGCTTCCCGAACTTCGGGGACGACGACGTCGCCTTCACGGAACGTGACCAGGCAGCGCTCTCCACAGTGGTGGACCTGGTCCGCTCCGGGGTTCTGACCGAGGAGGCCGCCATCTCCGTGACCCGTTCCATCGGGCAGATGACCGACAGGATGGTGGTCTGGCAGATCGAAGCCCTCGTGGAGGACATGGTTCACGAGCAGGGTGTCACCGACGCCCTGGCCCGCAAGCGACTGGTCCAGGAACTGCCGGCACTGCTGGACGCGCTGGAGCACATGCTCGTCTACTCGTGGCGGCGGCAGCTGAACGCCGGCGTGCAGCGGCTTGCCGTCCGCGCCGAGGCTGGCCTGCAGGCCAGCGAGGAAGGCCGCGAAGGCGACGAAGACGACGCTCCGCTGCCCCTGGCACGTGCCGTGGGCTTCGCCGACCTGGTCTCCTACACGAGCCTGTCCCGCCGGATGAATGAAAAGACCCTCGCCCGGCTGGTCCAGCGCTTTGAGAACAAATGCGCCGAGATCATCTCCGTGGGTGGTGGCCGGCTGGTTAAGACAGTGGGTGACGAAGTCCTGTACATCGCGGAAACGCCGGCTGCAGGCGCAGAAATATCGCTCGCCCTGGCAGAGGCCTTCACCGAGGATGAGATCCTTCCCGAAGCGCGGGTGGCGATGGTCTGGGGGCGGATACTGTCCCGGCTCGGCGATATTTACGGACCCACGGTCAACCTCGCTGCCCGACTGACCACCCTGGCTGATCCGGGTACGGTCCTGATCGATTCCATGACGGCGTCCGCGCTGGATCAGGACGAACACTTCGTCCTGGTCCCGCAGCCCGCCGAAAACGTGCGCGGGTTCGGTGAAATCCATCCGGTGCTGCTGGCCCGAGGCGAAGGCAAGGGCCTGGTAGTCGACTAGGATTTGGCTCCGGCCAGGGCGATACGCAGGGCACCGTGTGCTGAGCCCGCTGGGCCCCGATTGGCTCACCTGCGGGTTTATCCAGTTGTTGGCGAATCACGCTATAGTCGTCTGTGGCGGCCGATCGGGCCCCCGCATGAGGGAAGTGCTCCCATGGCGGTTCGTCAGGCACTGTCAGCAATATTCCGGTGCCTTTGTGGGGGAGCGGCGGAACCGGCCCACGGAAGCAAAAAGGGCAATTTAGCTGCCGCACGGCAGTTGTGATTTCAGGGGAATAGTAAAGCTGTGACAAGTCTGCTGGGGAAGCTTGGTCTCGTGAAGTGGCACAACAGGATGGTCACCGGGACGGTTTTTGCCGTTGTGGGTGCCGTGTTGGTGACGGGTGCGATCATCTATCCGGGGTTTAAGACCACCGAGGTGGAGTTGAACGACGGCGGTGTGTGGGTTGTCAGTAAGTCCAATAATGCTGTGGGCCGGTTGAATTATCCGTCGCGTGTGTTGGATGGTGCCGTGACGCCGGCGAGTACTACTTTCGATGTTCTCCAGAGTGCGGGGGATGTGTTTGTGGATGATGAGACGGGTTCGACGTTGAACCAGGTTTCGCCTGCGAACATGCGCCTGGGCGGGGATAAGCAGTTGCCGGGGTCTGCGGATGTGAGTTTTGGTGCCGGGGTGATCTCGGTGACGGATCCGGCGGCCGGGAAGGTGTGGGCGCTCTCGCCGTCCACGGTGAATGGTTTTGACCAGGAGGCTTCCGAGCCGGTGATGGTGGGGTCGGAGGGGCTGGTGTCGGCGGTGGGTGCTGATGACCGGGTGTACTCGGCGGACCCGAAATCCGGTCTGGTGACGGTGACCGCCGTGGACGCCAATGGCGAAGTGCTGACCTCGGATTCGAACACGTGGAGTGAGCTCAAAGGCGCGGGTGATCTGCAGATCACGGTGGTGGGCGATAAGCCTGTGGTGTTGGATGCTGCGGCGGGGAACCTGTTCCTCCCGGGCGGTAAGCGCCTGGTGTTGGCGAGTGCGCGGGATGCGAAGCTGCAGCAGGGCGGGCCGGCCAGTGAGTTTGTGGCCGTTTCGACGCGGAAGGCGTTGTTGGAGCAGCCGTTGGATGGTTCGACGGCGAAGACGGTCACCTTTGATGGTGAGGGAGTGCCGGCAGCACCGGTCCAGTTGGGTGGCTGTGTGCATGCGGCGTGGGCCGGGGCGAACAAGTATGTCCGTGACTGCGGAAATGATGCTGACGACAGGAACGTGGATGTGCCCAAGGCGAGTGCGTCGCCGTCGTATGTTTTCCGGGTGAACCGTGACCTGGTGGTCCTGAATGATGTGAACTCGGGGAATGTGTGGCTGGTGAACCAGAACATGCAGCTCGTGAACAACTGGGACGACGTTGTGCCGCCCAAAAACGAATCCGATGAGCAGGACCAGGAGTCGGCGGACAACAACACCATCAACGTCCTGCCGGACCGCAGCAAGCCCAACCGGCCGCCGGAAACAAAACCCGACGTTATAGGCGTCCGTCCAGGACGCACCACCATCCTCAGCGTCCTGGATAACGACTCAGATCCCGACGGCGACGTCCTGACCGCCGCCGTCGGCGATTCCGGACCCAAAGCCGGAACCCTGCAGAGCATTTACGGCGGCACGGCATTCCAGATCTCCGTGCCCGCGGACGCCAGGCCCGGCACCGAAAGGTTCAACTACAACGCGGCCGACGGCCGGGGGCTTTCCGCCGGCGGGCAGGTCACCCTCAACGTGGTGGGTCCCGACGAAAACCGGCCCCCCGTCTTCAAACGCGGCGGTGAGGCCACCACCATGCTCGTGGAGCAGGGCAAAACCGTTAGCCAGAACATCCTCACCGACTGGACCGATCCCGACGGCGACGACCTCGTCCTGATGGACGCCAAGGCCGACAACGACCAGGACCAGGTCAAAGTCCGCCGCGACGGCGTCCTGACCTTCCAGGATTCCGGCGCCACCGCCGGAAAAAAGAACGTCCAAGTCACCATCTGGGATGGCCGCGCCACGGTCACCGGAAAAGTCGTGATTAACGTCCAGCCGCCAGGTGCTCTGGCGCCGGTGGTCAACGCCGACCACGTCACGGCAGTGGTGGGCCAGGACCTGGTGATCTCACCCCTGAAGAACGACGTCGACCCCAACGGCGGTGCGCTCCGCCTGGCGCAGGTCGAGGCCACCGGTCCCGCCGAGCTGGGTCCCGTCACCGACGGCGGCACCTTCACCTTCCGCAGCACCACGCCCGGCCCGGTCTACCTGACCTACATCGCCAGCAACGGCCCACAAAGCAGCCAGGGCCTGATCCGGGTTGACGTGGAATCCGGTAACGACGCCGGCGATCCTGTCGCCGTGCACGATGTCGCCCTGATGCCGACCGGCGGCAGCGTCCTCCTGGACCCCCTGGCGAATGACTCGGACCCGTCCGGCGGTGTGCTGGTCCTGCAATCCGTGAAGCTTCCGGAGGGCACCACAGCGTCCGTGAGCGTGATCGACCACAGCGTCCTGCGCATCACCGATGTCCTGGGCACCAAGGAGCCCTTCCGCTTCGAATACACCATGTCCAACGGCAGGAAGCCAGCCACCGGCAGCGTCGCCGTGGTCCCGGTCCCGGCTCCCGCCGTCGTCGAAGCACCCCAACCCAAACCCGACGAAGTAAACGTCCGGGTCAACGACGTCGTCACCATTCCGGTGCTGGAAAACGACACCCACCCGCAGGGCCAGCAACTGACCGTTGACCCCGTCCTGCCGCAGACCGTGGACGCACTGGACGGCAAGAGTTTCGTCTCCGAAAACACCGTCCGGTTCATCGCTGGCGCCCAGCCCAAAACGGTCCGGGCCATCTATAACGCAGTGGACCCGCAGGGGCAGAAGAGCGCCGCTGCTCTCACCATCCACATCCTTCCGCTGGAAGGCGCCGAGAATTCCCGGCCGCAGCCCCGGAACCTCACCGCCCGCGTGGTGGCCGCCGGAACAGTGCGGATACCGGTACCCCTGGACGGGATCGACCCCGACGGCGACTCCGTGCAGCTGACCGGCATCGACAGCACCCCTGCCCTGGGAACCGCCACCGTGGGCAGCAACTTCATTGACTTCACCGCGGCCGGCGACGGCGCGGGAACCGACACGTTCCGCTACAAGGTGGTGGACCGCCAGGGCGCCGTCAACACCGGCACCGTGACGGTGGGCATCGCCCCGCGGGGAGAGACAAACCAGAACCCCACCCCGGTCGATGACGAGGTGAAGGTCCGTCCGGGACGGCAGATCGCCGTCGACGCCACCGGCAACGACACTGACCCCGACGGCGACCTCATCCGCATCCTCACGGACGGCATCGAAGCTGACGCAGCCCTCCAGACCACCGTCAGCAAGACCAGCGGACGCATCATCCTGCTGGCCCCCAACGCGGCCGGCACGGTTAATGTCCGCTACGCCATCGCCGATGACCGGGGGGCATCCGCCCAGGCCACCATCCGCGTGGTGGTCGATAACGAGGTTCCCCTGAAGGCGCCCATTGCGCGCGATGACCGGGTAACGTCCGCCCAGGCCAGGGGAAAGACTGCCGTGGACGTGCCTGTCCTCAAAAACGATGAAGATCCCGACGGCGTGGGTGAGAACCTCAAAATCAGCACCGAGGCCGTCACGGCACGCCCCGGGGCCGACGGCAACATGATCGTGGAGCTCACTGAACAGCCGCAGCTGATCCCGTACTTCGTCGAAGACGTGGACGGCCAGAAATCCACCGCGATCATTTGGGTGCCGGGCCTGGGGCAGCAGGTCCCCACCCTCGCCAAGGACGAGGTTATCGAGGTCATCTCGGGGCAGTCCGTGAACGTTGACCTCAAAGACTGGGTGAAGGTCCGTGAGGGACGGTCACCCCGCCTGACCCAGACAGACCGCATCAAGCTCATCGGCTCGGACGGCAGCAATCCCGTTTCGGGCGACGGAACCTCACTGGAGTACTTCGCCGGCGTGGACTATGTGGGGCCCGGCTCGCTGAGTTTTGAAGTGACCGACGGCACCGCCGTTGACGATCCTGCAGGCTTGAAGTCCACCCTCAGCATCCGCACGAAGGTGCTGCCGGACCCCAACCGCAACAACCCGCCCGAACTCCTGGGCGCGAAAATTGAAGTACCGAAGGGGGAGTCCGCCGACCTGGACCTGAGCCGGCTGACCTCGGACCCTGACCGTAACGACGTGGACAACATGAAGTACGACCTGGTGGGCGGCAGCCCTGCCAGCTTCAATGCCCGCATGGACGGCCAGATCCTCAAAACTTCGGTGGACGGATCAACCGCCACCGGCACCTCGGGGGCCGTTCAGGTCAAGGCGACGGATTCGCGCGGACTGGAAGCGACCGCCACCTACCAGCTGTCCGTCATCGCCTCCAACCGGCCCAAACCGGTTGCCAATGACGACCTTGAGCCCAACGCCGCCGCCGGTAAGCCGGTGACAGTCAAGGTCCTCGCCAACGACGCCAACCCGTTCCCCGAAACGGCGCTGAAAATCATTGCGACATCTACAGAAACCGGCCAGGGAAACGCGACGGCGTCCGGTGATTTTGTGACGGTGACGCCGTCGGCCGGTTTCACGGGAACCTTGGTTGTGGTTTATACAGTGGCGGACAAGACTGGCGATGATTCCCGCAACGCGACAGCCCGGATCCGGCTGACCGTCAAAGACAAGCCGCTGGCACCAACCACGCCGCAGACTCAGAGCGTGGGTGACCGGACTGCGCTGTTGAATTGGTCGGCCCCCGCGGACCGTGGTTCACCCATCACCAAGTACACGGTGTACGGCGAGTCCGGCTTCAGGCAGGACTGCCCTGCCAACACCTGCACTCTGAACGGGCTGGTCAACAACACGAAGTACCACTTCGAAGTGACGGCCACTAATGAATTTGGTGAGTCGGGCCGTTCGCCCGCTTCCGCCGACGTCCGGCCAGACGTCAAGCCGGACACCCCGGTGGCACCGGCCCTCAAGTTCGGTGACAAGCAGCTCGCCGTGAACTGGCTGGCCCCCGCCAGTAAGGGCTCGCCGATCAAGTCGTACGACCTTGAAATCTCGCCGGCCCCACCGGGACAGAACGCCCAGGTCCAGAACCTGACCGCCGTCAGCTACGTCTGGAAGGGTTTGCACAACGGCGTGTCCTACAAGGTCCGCGTCCTTGCCCGGAATGATGCCAGGGAACCGTCGGAGTGGAGCGCCTACTCGGCGGCTGAAGTGCCTGCCGGCGTGCCGGCCACCCCAGCCGCGCCCAACGCCGCCCAGACACAACCGGTGGGCAGCCAGAGCCAGCTGAAGGTTTCCTGGGCTGCGCCGAACAACAATGGTGACGCCGTCTCCGCGTACACGCTAACCACGCTCCGAGGCGGCGCCGCAATTGCCACCCAGCAGGTGGCAGGTACCTCCCAAAACGTCACGGTGGACAACTCGGAGACCAACTACACCTTTACGGTCTCCGCCACCAATAAGGCCGGCACCAGCGGCACCAGCGCCCAGTCGGCGGCCATCCGGGCCGCGGGCAAGCCCGGCCAAGTCAGCAGCGGAACAGTGACAGAGACCGGCACCAGTGGCCAGCTCAAGGTGACCTTCACACCGCTGACCGAAGCTCAGCGCAACGGATCCACGGCGAATGAGATCGCCTATTCATACCAGGCATCGACCGGCCAGACCGGCGGCATCAGCGCATCGGGTGGAAATATCGGCGGTCTTCCCAACGGCACTGACATCACCATCACCATCATCGCTAAGTCCACGAAGAACAACATGTCGGGTGATGCCAAGGCCATCGGCACGGGCAACCCATACGGACCGCCCAGCGCGCCCAATGTTGACGGCCGAACCTCGGCCAAGGGCGATGGCCAGGTGCATTGGACCTGGAACAACCCCAACACGAACGGCCGCCCACTCAACCGCTACGAAGTGAGCATGGACTCTGGCGGCTGGCAGAACGTGGGCCAGGCCAACAGCTTTGCAGCCGGCGCTGGAGGCTGGAGCAAGGGCCATACCCTGCGTGTCCGCGCCGTGACTGTGGTGGACGGTGCTATTGGCGGACCTGTCACGTCCACGTCCGGGACCGACCCCACCCCGCCACCGGCGCCAACGAAGGTCCGTGTCAAGCAAGTAACCAACAACAGTTGCCCGGGGAAGCCTGGGGTGCCGGATCGATTCGGCTATAGGAACGGCAGCCCCGATTGTGGCGGCAACGACGCTAACTGGGTTTCCTACTCCGACGGCTGGATTAGCAGCGCCTGCTGGATGAACATCTACGGTTCCAGTGAATCGTCCAACCCGGCGTCGTACTACAAGTGGTACCGGATGGACGGCGGCCCCCACCAGGGCTGGTACGTCAAGCTTGAAACCATCGACATCAGCGGCGCTGACGTCGGCAGATGCTGACCCGTACGCAGCCACATGCTCCATCATCACCGGACCAGCGCCCCGCACCACCAGAAAAGGACTGAACTTCATGACCATGACCACCGAGCAGGCCGAATGGTTTGCAGGCACTTTCGACAAGCTCGTTTCCAACGTGGGGCAGGCGGTGCTTGGTAAGGAACACGTCATCCGGCTGACCTTCACCGCCATGCTGGCTGAGGGACACGTACTGTTCGAGGATGCGCCTGGCACGGGCAAGACCATGCTGGCCCGTGCCATGGCCGCCACCGTCAAGGGCTCCAACAACCGCATCCAGTTCACCCCCGACCTCCTGCCCTCGGACGTCACCGGTGTGACCATCTACGACCAGAAGACGCAGAAGTTCGAGTTCCATAAGGGCCCGATCTTCAACAACATCGTCCTGGCCGATGAAATAAACCGGGCGTCGCCCAAGACACAGTCGGCACTGCTGGAAGTCATGGAAGAATCCCGGGTCACGGTGGACGGCGTAACGTATGAGGCCGGCCGGCCGTTTATGGTCATGGCCACGCAAAACCCGATCGAGCAGGCCGGTACCTACCGCCTCCCGGAGGCACAGCTGGACCGCTTCCTGATCAAGACCTCCATCGGCTACCCGGACCACGCTTCCACCGTCAAGCTGCTGGGCGGCTCCAACCTCAAGGACCGTTCCGCCGACATCACCGCCGTTATCACCACCCAGGCAGTGGCGGACATGGCTGACCTCGCGGCCACCGTGCACGTTGACACGGCTGTCCTGGAATACATCTCCCGGCTCTGTGAGGAGACCCGCAACGCGCCCGAGAGCCGTTTGGGCGTCTCCGTGCGTGGCGCCATCGCCATGGTGCGGGCTGCCAAGGTCTGGGCTGCAGGCCAGGGCCGGAACTTTGTCCTCCCCGACGACGTCAAGGACCTGGCCTCCGTGGTCTGGACCCACCGCTTTGTCATGGATCCGGAAGCGGAGTTCGCCGGAGCCACGGCCGAGGCCATCCTGGCCAGAGTGCTGTCCGACGTCGCGGCACCGCAGCAGCGCGCAACCGTCTGACGCTCCCGGCAGCCCCGGACCACTCTCCTCCAGCGCGAACAAAGGTACTTCTATGTCCAGCAGCACTCCGCTGACCCGGCTTGCTGAACGCCTCCGGCAACCCTTCCGCCGGAACGGCAGGCCAACCAGGCTGCATCCGTCCTCTGTCTGGTCCGAAGCCACCGGCACGGCCGCCCTCGCCCTCACCCCGGCGTGGGATAACGTCCGCGGCCTGTGGCTGCGGTACGCCTGGCCCGTCCTCACGGTGGTCAGCGTCCTGGGCTGGTCTGTCCTGGCCGCCTCGATCCTGCTGTGGACCGCTGGCCAGGCCTTCGGCTGGCAGGAGGCTAAAGCCGCGGCCATCGCCGCGTTTGTCCTTTTCCTGATCGCCATCGGGTTCATCCTGGGCCGGTCCTCGTACGGCGTAAGCCTGGACCTTGCCCGGACCCGCGTGGCAGTAGGGGACAGCGCGGTGGGAAGTATCGCAGTCTCCAACACCTCCACGCGCCCGCTGCTCCCTGCAGCCTTGGAGCTGCCGGTGGGTAATGCCACCGCCGTCTTCCACCTGCCCAGGATGAAACCCCAGCAGGTGCATGAGGACCTGTTCACCATCCCCACGGCCCGCCGCGCCGTCATTGTGGTGGGACCTGTGCGCTCCGTCCGTGCCGACCCGCTGCACCTGCTCCGCCGCCAGGTGATGTGGACCGGGCCGGAAGACCTCTTCGTCCACCCACGCACGGTAGCCCTGGCCGGTTCCGCGGCCGGCTTTATCCGCGACCTTGAAGGCATGCCCACGACCGACCTGTCGAGCGCGGATGTCTCCTTCCACGCCCTTCGCGACTATGTCCCGGGCGATGACCGGCGGCACATCCACTGGAAGACCACGGCACGGACCAACAAGCTGATGGTCCGCCAGTTCGAGGAGACCCGCCGCGCCCACCTGGCCATCTCGCTGTCCATCAATACGGACGAATACGCCTCGGAGCAGGAATTCGAAATGGCTATCTCCGCGGCCGCTTCGATCGGGCGGCAGGCCATCCGCGAGCAGCGCGAGCTCGATGTCCTCACGCAGAAGGGGCCGCTCCGCTGCGAAACCGGGCGGAACCTGCTCGATGACATGACGCGGATCGCAGGGGCACCCATGCGGCGCACCGCCGTCGACCTCGCCAGGACCCTGGCAGATACGGTCCCCAACGCGTCCGTGGTCTTTTTTGTGGTGGGCAGCAATATGACGCCCACCCAGCTCCGGTCGGCAGCGGCATCCGTGCCCCCTGGGGTGCGGAGCCTGGCCGTCCGCCTCCAGATCGGGGCCGCCCCCGGCCGCGCCAACATCGCAGACCTGACAGTACTGACGCTGGGCGACCTCGCCGATCTCGCGATCGTCCTCAGAAAGGCGGCCGCGTGAGCTCCGCATCCGACTTCCGGCACCGGGCGTCCCCGCGGCGGCAGGATGAGTCAGCCTTCGCCGGCGGCCAGCCCGCCTGGCATTTTGTGCTCGACGCCGGTGCACTCACCGTGCTGCTCGGGCTGGGCCTCCTCGGTTTCGGCCTCAGTTTCGGCGGGGACCCCTTCTACCTGGTCTCCGGGTTCGGCGGCATTATCCTGGGCCTTGGCATCGCGGCCGCCAACGCCCACCTGCGCCTTGGCCTGCTGATCACCACGGCCCTCGCCCTGGGCGCCTACCTGGTGTTCGGTACGGTCCTCGCCGTGCCGGATGCCGCGATTGCCGGCTTCGTTCCCAGCCTCGACTCACTGCGTACCCTGCTCCTGGGTGTGGTGTTCGCCTGGAAAGACATGCTCACCGTGGGTGTCCCTGTTGGCTCCTCCGGCGGGGTACTGATTGTCCCGTTGCTGAGTTCACTGCTCACCGCACTCGTTGCCGGGCTGCTCATCTGGCGCCTGAAGAGCCCTTACTGGCCGCTGCTTCCGGTGCTGGTCCTGTTTATCACCGGCATTGCCTTCAGTACCAACGCTGCCTTCCACACCGTTGACCGCGGCATTGGCCTGACCGTCGTCGCGATTGCCTGGGCAACCTTCCGCCGGGACGCGCTGCGCCGCAGCGATACCCGGAAAGTGTCGGTCAACCGTCCCCAGACGGATACGGCCACAGCCCAGCGTGCCAGACTCCGCAGGCTGGGTACGGCGGCGGCCGTCATTGCGGCCAGCGTTGCCGTCACAGCAGTGGCTGCGCCGTTAGTGACCGCCGGCGGCGACCGCAAGGTCCTCCGCAACGTGGTGGTCCCGCCCTTCGATCCCAAGGACTACATCACACCCTTGGCAAGCTTCCGGACCTTCGTCAAAGACCAGAAGGATGACACCCTCTTCGTGGTCAAGGGACTGCCGCGCGACGGCAGGGTCCGGCTGGGCGCCCTGGATGCCTTCAACGGCACCAACTACAACATGGACCCCAACGGCTCCGGCAGCTTCAGCAAGGTGGGCGACACCGAGTCCATTAACACCCTGGCGGATACCTCCAGGGTGGTGCCCACGAACGATTACGCCATCGACATCACCATTGAGGACTACCGGGGATACTTCGTCCCGGGCGGCCGGAAGACCACCGGCCTGAGCTTTGACCGGAGTGCTGCAACGGCCGCGTCAGGCCTCTATTTCAATGCAGGAACGGACACCGCCGTCACCACCCAGGGCCTGTCCGAGGGTGATTCCTACAGCGTCCAGGTATCCGATCCGGTCAAGCTTGAGCACGGCCAGCTCACCCAGTATGACTTCGCGAATATCAGCCTCCCGGATGCCGTCGAGGTACCGCCGGTGGTGGGCTCCCAGGCCAATGACCTCTCGGCTGATGCGCCCACCCCGATTGACCGGGTGCGGCAGATCGAGGCGCATTTCCAGAAGACCGGCGCCTTCAGCAACGGGCTGGTCACTGAGGGCCAGTTGCCCAGCGTGTCCGGCCACAGCTCGTCGCGGATCCGGACCCTGCTGACCGCCAAGCAGATGCTTGGCGACGACGAACAGTATGCCGTGTCCATGTCCCTGATGCTCCGCCACCTGGGTATCCCGTCGCGCGTGGTCATGGGCTTCTACCCTGATCCGACCAGCCCGGAAAACGGCGCCGGGGAAGTCAAAATCACCGGCAAGGACGTCCACGCCTGGGTTGAGGTGGCCTTCGACCGGGTGGGCTGGGTCAGCTTCGATCCCACACCGCCCAAGGACAACATCCCCATCCCGCCGGACCCGGAAAACAAGTCCAAGCCCAAGCCCCAGGTTCTGCAGCCGCCGCCCCCGCCGCAGGAACCCGTGGACCTGCCCACGGATTCTTCGCCGGATGCGCTTGACGCGGACGAAAAGAAGAACAACCCGTGGCTGTTCTGGGGGGCCCTGCTCGGTGCCCTGGGCGTTGCCCTGATTCCGCTGGCCATCCTCGCGTTGCCGCTGCTGCTCATCGCGCTGCTCAAATCACGACGCAGGAAAGCGCGTTTCACCGAGGGGCACCATGCGCAGCGGGTTGGCGGTGGCTGGAACGAGGTCCTGAGCCTTGCCACGGACATGGGCGCCGGAATCGATACGCGGTCAACCCGGCGCGAAAGTGCCGCGGTAGTTGCCGAGGCATTCCCTGTCACAGGGCCCACCACCACCATGCTGGCGCATCGGGCGGACGCGTCCATCTTCGGGGCCGGCCAGCCCAGCGAAGAAGATGTCCGCGAATACTGGACCATCGTGGACGGCTCGCTGAAGGAGATGACCGGGACCGTAGGTTTCTGGCGCCGCCAGCGGGCCCGGTTCTCGCCCCGGTCGCTGCTGGCAGATGGCCGCACTGCGCTCAAACTGCGCAGCGCCAGGCTGGGCCTGCTGCCGCCGTCGCTCCGGTCCGGCAAGGGTTCGGCGGGACGGCCGCCGGCCACCGGTAGGGTGGAGACCGGCCCAGACCTCCCCGGCGGCGCAGGTCCCGCGGCGCCGGGCACTGGAACAGGCGCGACCACGGCCGCCCCCGAGGCTGATGAGTCCACCGTTCTGAGGAACCCCGGCAGGAAGAACCACACTGAATCATGATGAACGAGGCCGAGCGCTGCCAACGGTGCCAGCAACTGATTCGCGGCGGCGCCACGTTCTGTACGGCCTGCGGCGCGCCGCTCCCCAACAGATCTGCCCGCAGCGGACGCAACGTGGACCACGCACAGCGGGCCATGATGGAAAGTGCTGCGGCGCACGCAGCACGGATTCCCGGTACTATCCCGGTAGTACAAACGGCTCCAGGGGGAGGAACGGGAATGGCAGCCAATCTTGAGCTGGTTCCGGCCACGGCCGGCAAAAGACTCGGCGCCGCAGTGCTGGACTGGCTTGCACCCGTCGCAGTCCTGGTGGTGTCCTTCACCATCGGCTTCGCGGGAATCACCCGTACCCTCAGCGGCGGATTCATCATCTACAACACCGCCTCCCTGGTCCTCTTCGGCAGCATCGGCATGGGGCTGACGCTGGTCTACCTGGTGGTCCTGCTGGGCATGGAGGGCCGCTCCGGTGCGACCATCGGTAATCGGGTCATGGGGATCCGCAGCACTGACAAGGATGGCTACGCACCAGGCGCCGGAGGCGTCTTCCTGCGCGGCCTCATCACGGGTGCCGGCATCATCCTCGCGCTCATGGCCGCAGTGCTCGTCGTTATTGTCAAGTGGTTCGACACCGCCCTGTTTATTCTTGGCCCACTGCTTCTGGTCGGTGCGGTGTGGGCTGTCCTGGTGGTGGTCTCAAACACGTGGGACCGCAACGGCAAGCGCGGCTGGCACGATTCCGCAGCCAAAGCCCTCGTGTTCGACGTCAACGCCGGCCGCAACCCCATCACCTCCGGCGGGATCCAGGGCCCGTACAGTTTCGCGCCCCTGGACCTGCCGCCCGTCCAGCCGGTCGCTTCACCCGTAGCCGGCGCAGCCCTGCCGTACGCGGCACCCCCGGCACCCACGGCCCCGGCACAGCAGGCCGCGGCACAGCCTTACGCCGCTCAGCCGTATGCCGCGCAGCAGCCGTATGCACCGCCGTCGTTTTCTCCTCCTGCTACCACTTCGTTCCAGGTGCCGGAGACTCCGGTGGCAACCCTTCCCGACCCAGGTACAGCACATCCCGACGATGACCTCGACCGCACCCAGATGCGGGGCGGTGCGGCCTACGCGGCGCCGGTCGCGGTACTGCGGATAAAGCTCGACGACGGCCGGGACTTCCAGGTCGACCGCATCGTCCTGGTGGGCCGGAACCCCGTGGGCCAAACAGGCGAGCAGCAGGCCCAGCTCCTGGCCATCACCGACCCGGGCCGCTCGATTTCCAAGACCCACCTTCACCTGCTGACCGACGGTGCGGGCATCTGGGTGACGGACCGAAACTCCACCAACGGCAGCGCCGTCACCACGCCGGATGGCCGGCGCACGCCACTGCAGCCGGGCGTGCCCGCCTTTGTCAGCCCGGGATCCACTGTCCACTTTGGTGACCGCTCCTTCCACCTAGGACAGGCATGAACTCTCACCCCGCCAGTGATTCCCCGAACGCAGAAAACGGATCCGCCATCAGCCTGAGTTACGGCTACGGCACGGACCGCGGACTGCGCCGGGAGCTCAACGAGGACTCCTTCATCGCCTCGGACCCTGTCTTCGCAGTGGCTGACGGCATGGGCGGACACGAGGCCGGCGAGATCGCCAGCGGCATGTGCGTGCGTGCGCTGGCCGCGATGCCGCAGGTGGCCAGCGGAGAGCGCAGCGTCACGGCGGCCGTACTCCAGCAGTACCTGCTCCGTGCCGACAATTCCATCAGGGCAGTGGCCGGTGCCCGGGCCGGGACCACCTTGACGGGCGCTGTGGTGGTGGAGCAGATGGGCATGCCGTACTGGCTGGTCATGAATATCGGTGATTCCCGGACGTACCGTCTGAGCCAGGGGCATTTTGCCCAGGTCAGCGTGGACCACTCGGAGGTCCAGGAACTCGTGGATGCCGGTGAGATCACACCGGAGCAGGCCACAGTCCACCCGCGCCGCCACGTAGTCACCCGTGCGTTGGGCACCGGCGATGAGACTGAGGCGGACTACTGGCTGCTGCCGGTTGAAGAAGGCGACCGGATCCTTGTCTGCTCCGACGGCCTCAACGCCGAGCTGACGGACGAGCACATCCACCGCATCCTCAGCACGGTGGGCCACCCCCAGGACGCCGTGGATGCGCTGATCCAGGCAGCACTGCGCAACGGCGGACGGGATAACGTCACCGTCATTGTGGTGGATGCAAAGAACTTGATGAACGACGCCGGCATGGCCACCACCGCCCCCCGCCCTTCCGCTGACGCGGAAGAGGCCACGCTGCCCAGGGCCCAGATTGTGGACGCCAGCCGGCCGGCTGCCGGGGAAGACGAACGTGGGGAGAACTGAGATGGCCACCGCGAACTACACCGCGGGTCCCTGGCTGGGCCTCCTCCGCTCCCGTACGGCCGTCTTCTTGGGACCCGGGACGCCGCCGGCCCTCGTCCAGTCGATCTGGGACCTGCTCGAGGATGCTCCGGAAGTGCACGAGGTGCTGCATGCCGTCACCAGCAGCTTCGGGGTTTCCCTGGCGCAGATCCCGTCATTTGGCATCGTGGACTACCGTGACGCGCTCCGGGTCTTCCTCCGCGGTGACCTGGACCTGACCGTGCAGTTGGCCGCCGGCCCGGTGGAACTGAACGGGCGGGACGTCACCACCTGGACGGAGCGGCGCCTCGACCTGCCCGAGTGGTACCGCCTGGCTGTCGCAGGCGACACCCAACTAGGGCCCGTGCTGCCGCTCACCGAGGGCGTGGTTCTGGTGCAGTCGCTGACCGTCACGCTGACCGCTCAACCGGCTGGGGCGCCGGCGATTGAACCGGGCGGGGCACGGACCAGCGAACCGGCAGGGGCGGCGGCTGCGGTTAGCGCCGTCGTACGGGAAGAGGCCGTTGAGCCGGATGTTGAACCGGAGGCTGAACTTGAAGGCGAACTGGCACCCCACACTGAGCCGGGAACGGACGCTGACGTGGTGTTGGATCCGGTACGTGACCGGGAACCGGAGAGCCCCCCCGAGGTCTCGGCCGAGACCGTCATAGGGCTCCTGGAGGATGAATCCAGCTATGCCGCGGAAACACCTGGACCGCAGCGGGAGGCCGAGCCTGTGCAGGAGGCACCGTCCAAGCCTTCAGCTGACATTGACCCCGCGTCCCCTGCCGACCAGGTGCCCGCGCACGAACTAACGGGCGGCTACGACCACCTCTGGGAGAAGACTGTGGTCCGTCGCATCGAGGACGCCGCCGTTCGCGACGAGCCGGAGGAAGCCGACGCCGGCGCATCGCCTCATGCCGCTGCCCCTGCAACTGACGCCGGACCAGAAGCCGACGCCCGAGCAGAAGCCAGCGCCCGAGGGGAAGCTCCGGGGTTGCCGGACGCCGCGCTGCACGCGCCGGACGAGCTGACCCCTGTACCGCACGCGCCGGTGCAGGCAGCCGTGCCGCCCACCGGCCTGATCGACTCTGTCCCGTGGCGGAAGGGGTCGGGGAGCGCGCCGGCCACCCAGGTTCCGCCGTCGTTCCTGCCACCGGTACCAGTTCCTGCGCCGGTAGCTCCTGCGCTGGATTCAGCCGCCGAGCCTGACGGCCCCGACGGTGACCATGACGGCCACACCGTCATGAAGAGCGATCTCGCCGGAATGGCAGCGCACCCCGCCCCGGAACAGGAGCCGGAGCCGGACGCGGGACCACTGGTGCTGGCCCGGGTCTGCAACCGCGGCCATGCCAACCCGCCCACCCACGCCCAATGTGCTGCCTGCAGCTTGCCGCTTCCCTCCGACGCTGTCCAGGTGGCCCGGCCACGGCTGGGCAGGATGCGCGTGTCCACGGGGGAACTGGTGGACCTTGACCAGTCGCTGGTGATCGGTCGCCAGCCATCCGTGTCCCGGGTGCAGGGCGGTGTGATGCCACGGCTCGTCCAGGTGTCCAGCCCCAGCGCAGACATTTCCCGCTCGCACGTCGAAGTCCGGCTCGAGGGCTGGCACGTGATGCTGTGCGACCTGAAGGCCACGAACGGCACCGTCCTGGTCCGCGGGGGACAGCAGCCCCGGCGCCTGGCCCAGAACGAGACGGCCATCCTGCTCGACGGCGATATCGCGGAACTGGGTGACGACATCTCGCTGCGTTTTGAGGAGATTCTTTGAGTTCCAAACGGCCGGTTGCGCCGCCGCCCCACATTCCGGGGTTTACCTACATCAGCATGCTCGGCTCGGGCGGGTTCTCCGACGTTTACCTCTATGAGCAGGACCGCCCCCGGCGGAAGGTGGCCGTTAAGGTCCTCCTCTCGGACCTGAAGACCGAGGGCGCCCGGCGGCGCTTCGAGTCCGAGGCAAACCTGATGGCCCAGCTTTCGTCGCACCCGTATATTGTGACGATCTTCGAGGCTGAGGTGACCGAGGCCGGGCACTCCTACTTGGCCATGGAGTACTGCTCCCGGCCCAGCCTGGACGTCCGCTACCGCCGCCAGCGCTTCAGCGTCGACGAGGTCCTCGCCGTGGGCATCCAGGTGGCCTCCGCCGTCGAAACTGCCCACCGCGCCGGCATCGCCCACCGTGACATCAAGCCCGCCAACATCCTGGTGACCGACTACAACCGGCCGGCCCTGACGGACTTCGGGATCTCCGGCACCCTGGGTGGCGACACCGATGATGACGCGGGCATGTCCATCCCGTGGTCGCCGCCGGAACAGTTCACCGGGGGCCCGGTCGACGGCGTCATGGTGGACGTCTGGGCGCTGGGCGCCACACTGTACACACTCCTTGCGGGACGGTCCCCGTTCGTGATGCCCGGTACGGACAATTCCCAGCGTGAACTGATCTCACGCATCACCAGCGCTCCGCTGCCGCGCCTGGGCCGGGACGACGTTCCGGCATCACTGGAACGTGCGCTTTCCACGGCCATGGCCAAACCCGCCGCGTCCAGGTACTCTTCGGCCCATGCCTTCGCCCTGGCCCTGCAGCGGATCCAGGCCGAACTGAACCTGTCGGTCACGCCCTTTGAAGTGCTCGAAGAGCCGCACCACGATGACAGCCACCCGGATGACGGCTTCGAGGAGACCCGGGTCCGGAGCATTGCAGCCATCGATCCGGAGCGGACCGGCAGCGCCCCCACCTTCCCGGCACGCACTCGGCCCCGGGGCACCGGAACCGGAACCCCGCCGTCGGGGTTTCCCGCTGGTGCATTCCCCCCGGCCGCAGGTGCGGATTCCGCGCCCCGGCCCCAGGTTCCGGGAAATCTGTTCTCCGGCCCGACGGACGGACAACAGAGCGGCGGCCCGGCCGGAGGCTGGCAGGCCAGCGGCCCCGCGGGGGAGTGGGCCGATGCCACGATGCTCCGCGGCAGTGCGCCGCCCGCCGACTACGGCTCCGCACCCGACGCCACTGTCCAGCGCCCACGGCTCCAGCCAGCCCAGACTGCAGGCCCCCAGGCAGCACAGCAGGCCGGCCGCCTCCCGGGCCGGGCAGAACCCGGGATCGACTCGACGGTCAGCAGGCCTGCCGCGGTAGAGGAAAGTGCCCCCGAGGCTGTCCAGGACCACGGAAAAAGGAACCTGTGGCTCGCCTTCGCCGGCGGGACGCTGCTGGTGCTGGCCATCATTGTGGGCATCGTGCTGGCGTCGTCGGCACCGGAGCCGAAGGCCGCCGAAACCGGACAGGTCTCCAAGCCCCCGGCGGACGCCCTGGACAACGGGAGTGTCCCCGACGTCGCGGCCCTGGCCGGGGCGGTTAACTCTTCCGGCAAGGCAACGTTCACCTGGACCAACCCGCAGCCAAAGTCCGGCGACTTCTATAAATGGCGGGTCTATGCCGTGGGCGGAAGCGGCGAGTACCAGTCCACAACGGCGCCAACGGCCCAAATGGCCCTGAACCCCGCGGAACCCACCTGCATTCAAGTAATGCTCGTGCGCAGCGACGGCGCCTTCTCGCCCCTGAAAGAAGACTCGATCGCCTGCCTCCGCCAGTGACGGCACGGCATACCGGAAACGACAGTGAACGCGGGCAGCGCCCGGCGAGGAGGCACGGAAAATGGGGGATCTAGCAATAGATTTCTGTGGTGAATGGTACGAACCGTCCGATGAGGAAATCTTCAACATCGGCCGCGAAGGCGATCTTGAGGTGGACGACAACCCCTACCTTCACCGTCAGTTCCTGCAGGTGGCCCGGTACGACGGGATCTGGTGGCTGAGCAACGTCGGCAGGATGCTTTCCGCCACGGTGGCCGACGGCTCGGGCGGCATGCAGGCCTGGCTGTCGCCGGGGGCACGCATTCCGTTGGTGTTCAGCCACACGAACATCATCTTCACTGCCGGTCCCACCACGTACGAGTTCGCTGTCCACCTCAAGACACCGTCCTTCCGGCAGCAATCACGGGAAGACGACAGCAACGGCGACACCACGATCGGCCCTGTCGTTTTCACCGACTCCCAGAAGGCCCTCATCGTGGCGCTCGCCGAGCCGATGCTGCGGCGCGAAGGGACCGGGTTCAGTGCCATCCCGTCGTCGGCGGCCGCAGCCAAGACCCTGGGCTGGGCACTCACGAGGTTCAACCGGAAGCTGGACAACGTCTGCGACAAGCTTGACCGCGTCGGTGTCATGGGACTGCGCGGCGGCGGCGGAAAACTGGCCACCAACCGGCGCGCCCGCCTCGTCGAACACGCGGTCACCACCCATCTGGTGACCGCCGAGGACTTGTACCTTTTGAAAAAGATGAGGGGCGTGGACGAAGGATGAGGATCAGGCTGACACTCCGCCGGGATCCGGCGGAAACCAAGGACCTGGCCGTCACGGTCGACGGCCTGGCCACCGTGGCGGACATCGCCACGCAATTGTGGGTGGCCGACCCCGACAGGAAGGGCTCCATGGCGCCGGGGAACCTCTCATTGCGCATCGACGAGGCATTTGTGGGCGGTGGGATGCGCGGCAACGTCCTGACCCGGACGGACAACCTGCTGGAGTCGGGACTGCGCCCGGGATCCGTGGTTTCGCTGGCTGAGGTCAGCGACCACTTCAACGCCCCCGGCGCCAACCGCGGCCCCGCCGCCGCCACCCTGCGGATCCTGTCAGGGCCCGACGTCGGGCAGGAGTTTTCGCTGCCCTCCGGCACCAGCTACATCGGCCGGGACCGGGACGTGGACATCCGGCTTTCGGACCCCCTGACCTCCAAACGCCACGCCCGCATCACGGTGGGCGAGAGCGTGGAGATCGTGGACACCAACTCCGCCAACGGCCTCCTCATGGATGGCCTTCCCGTCACCCGGGCCACCCTGAACTCCTCGGACACCGTCACCCTGGGGGAGACCACCGTCACGGTGGTGCCGCTGGGACACAAGCAGGCGGCAGCGCCGACGTCGCCCCTTGTTGATTTCAACCGCTCCCCACGGGTGGTTCCCCGCTTTGACGCGCCCAAGCGGGTGCCCCCGGCGGGTCCCAAACGGCCGGACCACCAAGCGTTCCCGTACATCATGCTGATGGCACCGCTCCTGATGGGCGGCATCATGTTCGCGGTCACCCGGAACATGCTCTCCGTGATCTTCATGATGATGATGCCGCTGTTCATTGTGGGCCACTACGTGGACCACAAAATGCAG
Source organism: Arthrobacter sp. UYCo732 (assembly GCF_040547265.1). Lineage (NCBI taxonomy): Bacteria > Bacillati > Actinomycetota > Actinomycetes > Micrococcales > Micrococcaceae > Arthrobacter > Arthrobacter sp. UYCo732. Next base: position 232,275 of record NZ_JBEPPJ010000003.1, read on the forward strand.
ACCAGGCGGCAGCAGAAGGAGCAGCTCAAGCAGTTCCGGGAGTCCATGGCCGCTTTCCGGCAGGACATCACCGAACTGCAGCATGTGGAACGTGCAGTCCGACTGCAGGAAGCGCCCTCGGTCAGCGACACCGTGGACTCCATCTACAAGCTGGGCCCGCTGCTGTGGACCCACCGCCCCGAGCACCTCGGCTTCCTCGGCTTGCGGTTCGGGCTCGGCACCAGCCCGTCCCGCATCATGTTCGAGGAACCCAACAACAACGACACCGCAGCCGAATACATGCGCGAGATCCAGGACTGCCTGAAACAGTTCCGGGACATCGAAGGCGTGCCCGTGGTCTCCCAGCTGCGCACGGCCGGGGCCTTCGGCGTGGCCGGGGCACGCGGTCTCGTCGACGATGTGGCCCGCGGCATGGTGCTGCAGTTCGTTGGGCTCCATTCGCCCGCGGAAGCCGTAGTCACGGCCATCACCTCGGCGCAGTCCCGGCAGCGCTGGGACTGGCTGCAATGGCTGCCCCACGTCGGTTCCGGCCACAGCCCCCTTCCCGGCGACCACCTGGCCGCCGGTTCCGCCGGCGGCTCCACACTCCTTGCCCGGCTTGAGGACCTTGTCGACGCCCGCGAGGCGATGGCCAAGCGTTCCGCCCCGGAGCCGAGGGGGACCATCGACCCCGCCAAACACGAGCTTCCCGCCCCGGTGCTGCCGGCGGTGCTGGCCATCGTCGAGGACGACGCCCCGGTTGACCGCGGCAGGCTGACCCGCCTCACCGAACGCGGCCCGGATTCCGGCGTCCACGTGATGTGGGTTGCCACCGACATCCAGGCCCTCCCGGCCGCCTGCCGCGACTTTATGGTGGTGGACGGTGAAAACGGCACCACCACCGGTCAGGTTCGGCTGGGCCGGCACACCTATCCTGTCAGCTGCGAAAGCCTTGACGCCGAACTTGCTGCCCAGCTGGCAAGGATGCTGGCGCCCGTGGTGGACGTTGGCAAGCCGGTCACTGACGATTCGGACCTGCCGCGAGCGGTCTCCTACGCCACCCTGATCGGCAAGGACTTCCTGGACAACCCGCAGGCCGTCGCGGAGCGCTGGGAAGAGAACAATTCCGTCCATGCCTCAGCCGTGCCCAACCGGAAGGACAACGGAACCCTCCGCGCGCTGGTGGGTTCGAAGGGCATTGAGCCCCTCTATCTGGACCTGAAGAACGAGGGCCCGCACGCGCTGGTGGGCGGTACCACCGGTGCCGGCAAATCCGAGTTCCTCCAGTCCTGGGTCATGGGCATGGCCGCGGCCTACAGCCCGGACCGGGTGAGCTTCCTGTTTGTGGACTATAAAGGCGGGGCCGCGTTCGCCGACTGCCTCAACCTGCCCCACACCGTGGGTCTGGTCACCGACCTCTCCCAGCACCTGGTCCGCCGCGCGCTGACGTCCCTCCGGGCGGAGCTGCACTACCGGGAGCACCTGCTGAACCGGAAGAAGGCGAAGGACCTGCTGGCGCTCCAGCGCGAAGCCGATCCCGAGGCTCCGCCGTACCTGGTCATCATCGTTGATGAGTTCGCGGCGCTGGCCACCGAGGTGCCGGAGTTTGTGGACGGCGTGGTGGACGTGGCCGCCCGCGGCCGCTCCCTGGGCCTGCACCTGATCCTGGCCACGCAGCGTCCGGCGGGGGTCATCAAGGACAGCCTGCGGGCCAACACGAACCTCCGGGTGGCCCTGCGAATGGCCGATGACGACGATGCCACCGACATCCTGGGGGTGCCTGACGCAGCCTACTTCGATCCCACCATTCCGGGACGCGGCGCCGCGAAGACCGGACCTGGCCGCATCCAGGGGTTCCAGACCGGCTACGCCGGCGGCTGGACTACCGAAAAGCCCCAGCGCCCGCAGATCGACATTGTGGAAATGGCGTTCGGGTCCGGGCAAAGCTGGGAGGCGCCCGCCCCGGAGAAACCCGTCAAGGAAGCTCCTGCCGGTCCCAACGACATCGCCAGGATGACCACCAACATTGTCCGTGCAGCCGAATCGCTGGCCATCCGGCCGCCGCGCAAGCCGTGGCTTGACGAGCTCGCCACCACCTACGACTTCTCCAAGCTGCCTAACCCGCGGACCGACGAGCGGCTGCTCCTGGGCGTAGCGGATGATCCCACCCGCCAGGACCAGCCCACCGTGTTCTACGAACCGGACAAAGACGGCAACATGGCCATCTACGGCACCGGCGGCTCCGGCAAGTCCGCCGCCCTGCGCGGAATCGCGATTGCCGCCGCCGTCACGCCCCGTGGTGGTCCCGTGCACATCTACGGCATTGATTGCGGATCCGCCGGGCTCAAGATGCTGGACGGGCTCCCGCACGTGGGCGACGTCATCGACGGCGACGACGTGGAACGGGTCGGCCGGCTGCTGCGCCTGCTCAGCGATATCGCCGATGAACGGTCTGCCCGCTTCGCCGAGGTCCGGGCCTCCACCATTGGCGAATACCGGACCCTGGCGGACCGCCCCGACGAGAAGCGTATCTTTGTCCTGCTCGATGGCATGTCGGCTTTCCGCGAGACGTACGAATACAGCCGCCTGTCTCCGTTGTGGGACATCTTCCTGCAGCTGGCCACGGACGGGCGCCCCCTGGGCATCCACCTGGTCATCACCGGTGACCGGCCCAACTCCGTGCCGGCGTCATTGCTGGCCTCCATCCAGCGCCGGCTGGTCCTGCGGCTGTCCTCCGAAGACGACTACCTGTCCATGGACGTCCCCAAGGATGTGCTCAGTGCCTCCTCACCCCCCGGGCGCGGCTTGTTGGGTGGCCTCGAAGTACAGTTGGCCGTCCTGGGCGGGAACTCCAACCTCGCCCTGCAGGCCCGCGAGGTCCACAGGCTCAGCCAGGCCATGCTGCGGCAGGGGCTGGAACAGGCGCCAAAGATCCAGCGGCTCCCGGAGCAGGTGGACCTGGACCTGCTGCCCGCCGGCAGCCCGGACCTCCCTGTCATCGGCGTCGACGACGAAACCCTCCTGCCTGCGGAGATCACGGCCCAAGGCCCGCTGCTTCTGGCAGGGCCTCCGGGAGCAGGGCGCACGGTGGCGCTTGTCAGCCTGGCCTACGCGCTGCGCCGCACCAACCCGGATACCGAACTCGTGTACATCGGCTCGCGCCGGTCCGCAGTGGCATCCCTGCCACTGTGGAACCGCTCCGTGGTAGGGGCGGACGACCTTGCCGAAGTGGTGGAAGACCTGGTGGAGCACTCCATCGGCAATCCCGGCAAGGTGGCCATCTTCGTTGAAGGCCTGACCGAGTTCACGGACACGGCGGCGGAATCGGGCATGTCGCAGCTCGTGACGGCGTCCATCAAGGCTGACCAGTGGGTTATCGGCGAATCCGAAACATCAACCTGGTCCTCTGCCTGGTCACTCTCACAGCCGTTCAAATCAGGCCGCCGCGGGCTGCTGCTGAACCCGGGGGACATCGAAGGGGACAGCCTGCTGAGCACCTCGCTGGGCCGTGTCAGCCCGGAGTTCATCCCGGGCCGCGGCTACATCGTGGGACGCGGCAAGGCGCGCAAGCTGCAGATCGCTTTGCCGCCTGAAAACAGGGACTGAGTCCAGCCATCGCCGCGGGCCCGTAAAACCGAGGATTTGCGGGCCCGCGGCGCGTTGTAGGAGACTACGGGAACCACTAGTTCGCCGCGGAAAGGTGCCGCGCGCCCTCCGTAAAGGCAAACATGATCCGATCCTCTTCCGTGCTCCGCCACGTCACCTCTGCGGTGGCCACAGCGGTGCTGGCGCTCACCGTTGGCCTGTCGGCGGCGGTCCCGGCTCGGGCAGACGACGGCGGCGTGACCCCGGGATTGTGCATCCTGAACTGTCCGTCCGGGAGCGCACAGCCGGACGAACCGGGCAAGCGGAAGCCGAGTGTCCCGCCGCCGGACACTCCTTCCCCGCCGCCTTCAGCGCCCGCCCCGGCCCCCACATTTCCCGCCATTCCAGCAGCGCCGGCACCCGCTCCCGTTCCCGCCGTCGCCCCGGAGCCCACGGTTCCTGCACTTGAGGAGACACCGACGCCGGACGCCGCCACCACCACCGCGGAACCATCAGCGACTACCGCGAGCCCGTCCACTGAGTCGAACTGGGATAAACCAGTCACGAGATCGGCAAAGCACACCCAGGCAGCCGCCGTTTCGCGGAACGATGACTCAGGGCTGTTCGGAAGTCCTGGGCTGCTGGCCATCGTGGCGGGGGTGCTGCTGGTGGGAATCTCCGGCCTGGCGTTCGCCTGGTGGGGCCGGAACCGCCTCGCGTCGCATTGACTCGACGGTGAGCCCTTTGGTGATCGAGTTTGTCGGGCGCCAGGTTCGGCACGCTGAAACCACCGAAATGCTGTCCGGCATGGGCAGCGGTGCCCATCGACGGGTTTCCGGGGCCGGGATAGGTTTCAGGTAATGGATCTTCCGGATCAGCCGGGGGCCGCTGGGGATGCCGATCTGGATCGGATCCAACGACGCATGAGGAGAAACTGATGGCGATTTGGGGCGCAGATGTAGAGCAGCTCAGGACTCTTGGCACGAAGCTGCAGGCCGGTGCTTCGGAGATCGAGCAGCAGAGGTCCAACCTGTCCCGCCTTCTGGACAGCACCACCTGGGAAGGCCCGGACGCGAAGAACTTCCGCAGCGAATGGTCAGGCACCCACACCAGTGCGCTGAACCAGGTCATCCAGGCGCTGAAGGATGCCGGCCAGAAGGCCACCAAGAACGCCAACGAGCAGGACCAGGCTTCACGCTAGCCAGCACCGCTTGACTGACCCGCTTGACTGAGGGCCCGGACACCACAAGTGCCCGGGCCCTCTGGCATCCGGGTCTTGGTTGATCAGCGAGCGATCGGGGGCGACGACCCCGTGTGTGGGCACGATGTCGGGGGCGTAGGGCAAGATAGGTCTGTGAGCACAGCACCGGGCCCCGCGGGGGAAACAGCCGCCAGTAATGACGCCTTGACTGAACCGGACGCCGTCCCTTCGGGGTCCGTCCGCGAAGAATACGAGAACCTGGCCGACCTCGTCAGGAAATACCGGTTCGCGTATTACCAGGAGGACGAACCCCTGGTCTCGGACGCGGAATTCGACGAACTGTTCCAGCGCCTGGAAGAGATCGAGGCCCTGCACCCGGAACTCGTTGCCAATGACTCGCCCACACAGGAAGTGGGCGGCGAAGTCTCAGCCGCGTTCGCCGCCGTCGAACATCTGCAACGCATGTACAGCCTCGAGGACGTCTTTTCCCTGGAGGAGCTGCAGGCGTGGCTCACCAAAGCCGAGGCCGGCATTGCCAAACTGGGGGACACTGCCCGGCCCGCATGGCTCACCGAACTCAAGATCGACGGCCTGGCAGTGAACCTGTTGTACCGCGACGGCAAACTGGTCCGGGCCGCGACCAGGGGTGACGGAACCACCGGCGAAGACATCACGCATAATGTGCTGACCATCAAGGAAATCCCGCAGGAACTGACCGGCAGCGGCTTCCCGCCGGAGATGGAGGTCCGGGGCGAGGTCTTCATCCCGTCCAAGGCATTCGCGGAATTCAATGAGGCACTGATCGAGGCCGGCAAGGCGCCGCTTGCCAATCCCAGGAACGCCGCCGCCGGTTCCCTCCGGCAGAAGGACCCCGCAGAGACGGCAAAACGTCCGCTTCGCATGTTCGTCCATGGCATCGGTGCGCGTGTCGGACTGGAAACCCTCAGCCAGTCCCAGACCTATGCCGTGCTGGAAAAATGGGGTCTGCCCGTCAGCCCCTACTTCGAGGTCCTCGGGAGCCTCCCGGAAGTGCTGGCGTTCATCAAGCGGTACGGCGACAAACGGCACAGCCTCATGCACGAGATCGACGGCATTGTGGTCAAGGTTGACGAGCTCGCCACCCAGCGCGCCCTCGGCTACACCACTCGTGTGCCGCGGTGGGCTGTGGCGTACAAATACCCGCCGGAAGAAGTGCACACCAAACTGCTGGACATCGCTGTCAACGTGGGGCGGACCGGCCGGGTGACCCCGTTCGGCGTGATGGAACCAGTGAAAGTCGCCGGGTCCACGGTGGGGATGGCCACGCTGCACAACCAGGACGTCGTCAAGGCCAAGGGCGTGAAGATCGGCGACATTGTTGTGCTGCGCAAGGCCGGCGACGTCATCCCCGAGATTGTTGGCCCGGTGCTGGCCCTGCGCGCCCAGCAGCAACCGCCGGTGCGGGACTTTGTGATGCCCACTGAATGCCCCTCGTGCGGAACCCCGCTTGCTCCCGGCAAGGAGGGGGACGTGGACATCCGCTGCCCCAATGCCCGGTCCTGCCCAGCGCAGCTGCGGGAGCGGGTCTTCCACCTGGCCGGCCGCGGGGGGTTCGATATCGAAGCCCTCGGCGGGGAAGCCGCCATCGCTTTGACCTCTGGTCCGGGTGTGGATCCGGCCACCAACTGTGGAAGGGTGGAACCCGCCGGCGACGGCATCCTGGGAAGTGAGTCCGAACTGTTTGAACTGGCTGCGGACTCGGGACTGGAGGAACTGCGGAACAAGCTGGCAGACGTGAAGGTCTGGCGGGAGAAGCGCGTCAAGGGCGAGGGCACCGGGACGTGGGATCTGGTCCCATACTTCTGGACTCGAGCCACCGCCAAGACGCCGTCCAAGCCCACGGCAACCACCACCAAGCTGTTCAACGAACTGACCAAAGCCAAGACCCAGCCACTGTGGCGGGTGCTGGTGGCGTTATCAATCCGGCACGTGGGTCCCCGGGCGTCACGGGCCCTGGCCACGGCCTTCGGCAGCATGGAGAACATCCGGAAGGCCTCGGAGGAAGACCTGGCCCACGTGGATGGCGTTGGGCCCACCATCGCTGCCGCGCTCAAGGAATGGTTCGCCGAGGACTGGCACCTGGAAATCATCGACCGCTGGGCTGCTGCCGGGGTCCGGATGGAAGACGAACGTGATGAGTCCACGCCACGGACCTTGGAGGGGCTGATCATTGTGGTCACCGGCTCGCTGCCCACGTTCAGCAGGGACGAGGCGAAGGAAGCTATCCTCATCCGGGGTGGCAAAGCCGCGGGCTCGGTCTCCAAAAACACGAGCTATGTGGTGGCCGGCGAGAACGCGGGCACCAAGCTCGATAAGGCCGAGCAGCTGGGAATTCCCGTGCTGGACGAGGACGGTTTCCGGGAGCTTCTGGCGAACGGTCCGGCCACGGCTCCGGGTGCTGATGATGCGGAGAGTGCAACCGAATGAATCACCCGGACATCACCTCGGAACTGCTGAAGGTGGCCAAACAGGCGGCGGCCGCGGGCGCTGAAGTGCTGGCATCGCGCAATGGCGATGCCCTGGACGTCAGCAACAAGGGTGACGCCGGTGACTGGGTCACCGCCTTTGACGTCGCTGCGGAAGATGCAGTCCGGCAAGCCATCACCGCTGCCCGGCCGCAGGACACCATTACGGGGGAGGAACACGGGACCACCCGGCCGGCTTCCCCCAGCGGCTACCGCTGGTCCATCGACCCGCTGGACGGCACCACGAACTTCATCCGGAACATCGTTTACTACGCCACTTCCGTGGCAGTGGCGGATTCCGACGGCGTCTGGCTGGCCGGCGTCGTCAACGCACCGGCGCTGGGCCGCACCTATTACGCTGCCCGCGGCCAAGGCGCCTGGCTGGAAGAGCGCGGCCGGCTGACACGGCTGGAGGGCCCCGTAGCGGGCCGCGCCGGCCAGATCCTGGCCACCGGTTTCAGCTACGATCCCGCGATCCGCACCGAACAGGCCGCGCTGCTCGGCGACCTGATGGAAGGATTCGCCGACGTCAGGCGGTTGGGTTCGGCCGCGCTGGACCTCTGCCTGGTAGCTGATGGAACCCACGACGCCTACGGCGAACGGGGCCTCAACGAACATGACTTCTCTGCCGGTGCGCTCATCGCGGAGGAAGCGGGCTGCTGGGTGCGGCGTCCCCGCCTGGACAGTCCCCTCGACGGCGGCCCCACCGATGCGGACAGGCTGGCGGCCTGGACCTGCGCTGCAACCCTGGAGCTTTCGGGAAAGTTTCCGCTGTAACCCTGCAGCGGAACTAGCATTGTCAGGTGCAGCAGTCAATAACCATCAGACCCGCCGTTGAGGCAGACTTTAACGCCATCGCCAGGATTACCCGGGACTCCTACCTCGCAGCGGGGTACTTCGACAGTGCGGACCACCCGTACATGCAGCAGATCCAGGACGTCGCTGCGCGTGCTTCGAAGGCCACAATCTGGGTTGCCGAGCGCAACGGGCAGGTGGTGGGTTCTGTGACGCTGGCGCTCGCGGGCGAACAGTACGCCGACATAGCGCTCGATGATGAGGTGGAATTCCGGATGCTGGTGGTGGACCCTGCCGTGCAGCGCAGCGGGGCAGGGCAGGCCATGGTGGAAGCCATCATCGCGCACGCAAGATCGCTGGACGGGATAAACGGAGTGGCTCTGACGACCGGCAAGACGTGGGAGAGCGCCCATGGCCTGTACCGGAAGACCGGCTTCCGGCGGGTCAGGGAACGCGACTGGCTGATCCCGGGCACCGACATAAAGCTGATGGTTTACCGGCTCGACGTCCAGCAGCCATAAAGTGGTGCCGACTCATTCCAGCACTGAAAGGCCCACTATGCGCAAAACATTCGGCACGGGCTCTGTTTGGGAACAGTCCCTCGGCTACTCCCGGGCCGTCCAGGTGGACAATACCCTCTACATTTCGGCGACTGCCGCCAGCGGTGAAGACGGCATCGTGGGCGAGGACTTCTATACCCAGACCCAGTTCATCCTCCAGAAGCTTGGCACTGTCCTGGCCGACGCCGGTTTCAGCTTCGACGACGTAGTGCAGTCCAAGCTGTACCTGACGGATATCAGCAAGTGGGAAGAAGCCGGCCGCGCCCACGGCGAGGTCTTCGGCGACATCCGCCCCACCTTGTCGCTGGTGCACGTCCTGCCGTTCCTGGACCCGAAAATGCTGGTGGAGATCGAGCTCGTCGCCCAGAAGAGCGTCAGCTAGCAGGCACGCTACGCGGGGACACGCATCCTCCGCGTGCTCGCACGTTCCTCGCTTAGACGCACGCTTCCAGATACCTGTCCCCGTCTGGCGTGTCCTAAAGGCGCTCTTGGCCCGCCGACGGTTTGTTAGGAAGTTGGCCGCCCGTAGCGGTCTTCAGGGCGGCCGGTGGTCCCGTATCGGAGTTGGATGTCGACGGCGCCGTCATCGGCCAGCGAGGACAGGTATCGCCGGGCCGTGGCCCGGGAAACCCCTACCAGGGTGGCTACCTCCCCGTCCAGGCCACCCCCGTCCAGGCCACCCCCGTCCAGGCCACCCCCTCCAGACCAGCACCGCCTGGCTGCGGCGGTGTAGTTAAAGTCATCGGCGAAGAAGGCCTCGGTGTCCGTCCCGGGGCCAGCCCGTCGCCGGAGTCGGCGACGACGATGAGCAGCGTCCCGCCGTCGTCGTGCAATGGTCATGGCCGCGGCCGTCCTCCCCGGCGTCCCGAAGGGCACCGGCATGGTCGAGGCCACGTCGGCGTGGCTGGTCCAGATCATCCCGTCGGACATGGGCCCGTTTCTGGCCGTCATCACCGGTGTACTCAGCATCCCCATGCCGTTCTCCATGAGCAACGACGCCTTCTACTCCGGCGTGCTGCCGGTCCTGGGCGAGACCGCTGCGCACTACGGCGTCAGCAGCGCCGAGATGGCCCGCGCCTTGATCACCGGACAGCCGTTCCACCTGCAGAGCCGGCTGGTTCCCGCCATCCTGCTCCTGGTCCCCCCTGGCCAAAGTGGACCTGGCCACCATCATAAGAAGGTCCTGTGGCGCACCGCTGTGGTCGCCCTCGTCATGTTGGCAGTGGGAATGCTGACCGGAGCCATCGGTATCGGTTAGTCTTATGCTGCCTGTGGCCGGTCCACGTGACCGGGACCACGGCACCGAGGTGCCCGTCTGACGCCCGCTGGGGGTCGTCAGACGGGCACTGACGTTTCCCCACTAGACTGGTTCGGAAAACAATCCGAACTTGCAGGGGAGATCCATGGCTGCGATCAACCGTGACGACGTTGCGCACCTCGCGCAGCTCGCTCACATCGAGATGAGTGCTGAAGAGCTGGACAGGATGGCCGGCGAACTCGCCGTCATCGTTGAGTCAGTGAAGTCCGTGAGTGAAGCCGCCGGTGATGACGTCCCGGCAACCTCCCACCCGATCCCGCTGACCAACGTGTTCCGCGAGGACGTTGTGGGCCATACGCTCACCGCGGAGCAGGCACTCTCGGGAGCTCCGGATTCTGATGAGAACCGCTTCAAGGTCCCGGCAATCCTGGATGAGGCATAACCATGACTGACAACAACGAACTCATCCGCCTCTCCGCCGCCCAGCTGGCGGCGAAGCTTCGCGCCGGCGAGGTCACCTCCGTCGAGGTCACCCAGGCGTTCCTTAACCGGATCGCAGCGGTCGACGGCGGCGAACGCGGCGTGCACGCGTTCCTGCACGTCAACACGGAAGAGGCCCTCGCCGTCGCCGCCGAAGTGGACGCCATCCGCGCCGCCGGCGGCGCCGCAGCTGAGGAACTCCACGAACTCGCCGGCGTGCCCATTGCGGTCAAGGACCTCATCGTCACCATCGGCCAGCCCACCACGGCAGGGTCTAAAATCCTCGAGGGCTGGCACAGCCCCTATGACGCCACCGTGGTCAAGCGGCTCCGCGCCGCCAAAATGCCCATCCTGGGCAAAACCAACCTGGACGAGTTCGCCATGGGTTCATCCACGGAGCACTCCGCATACGGCCCCACGCGCAACCCCTGGGACCTGGACCGGATCCCGGGCGGTTCCGGCGGTGGCTCGGCAGCCGCCGTCGCCGCGTTCGAAGCGCCGCTTGCTCTCGGCACGGACACCGGCGGGTCCATCCGCCAGCCCGGCGCCGTCACCGGCACCGTGGGCGTCAAGCCCACCTACGGCAGCGTCTCCCGCTACGGCGCCATCGCCATGGCCTCCTCCCTGGACCAGATCGGCCCGGTCTCCCGGACCGTGCTGGACTCGGCGCTCCTGCACCAGGTCATCGGCGGGCACGATCCGTTCGATTCCACCTCCCTGCCGGACCCGCTGGAAGACCTGGTGGCCGCTGCCCGCGTGGGCAACGTAGAGGGCCTGCGCATCGGCATCATCAAGGAACTCCACGGCGAGGGCTACCAGGCCGGCGTCGAAAACCGTTTCAACGACTCCCTGGAACTGCTCAAGGAAGCGGGCGCGGAAATCGTTGAGGTCTCCTGCCCCAACTTCCAGTACGCCCTCGGCGCCTACTACCTGATCATGCCGTCGGAGGCCTCCTCCAACCTGGCAAAGTTCGACGGCGTCCGCTACGGCCTGCGCGTCCTGCCCGAGGACGGGCCCCTGACCATCGAACGCGTGATGGCAGCTACCCGCGCCGCCGGCTTCGGCGACGAAGTCAAGCGCCGCATCATCCTTGGCACCTACGCCCTGAGCGCCGGCTACTACGACGCCTACTACGGCTCGGCACAAAAGGTGCGCACGCTGGTCCAGCGCGACTTCGACGCCGCGTTCGCACAGGCCGATGTGCTGATCTCGCCCACGGCCCCCACGACGGCGTTCAAACTGGGCGAGAAGCTCAACGACCCGCTGGCCATGTACCTCAATGACGTCGCCACCATCCCCGCCAACCTGGCCGGCGTCCCGGGCCTGACCCTGCCGGGCGGCCTTGCGGACGAGGACGGCCTGCCCGTCGGCATCCAGCTCCTGGCCCCGGCTCGCCAGGACGCCCGCCTCTACCGGGTGGGCGCTGTCCTGGAATCCCTCCTCGAAGCCAAATGGGGTGGCCCGCTGCTGGCCCAGGCGCCTTCGCTGGTTGAGCGTGTTGGATTTCGGCAGGCTCAATTACCGATGATCGAAACCCAGGAGGCAAAATAGTGAGCACCGACGCAACCCTGAGCTTCGAAGAGGCCATGGAGAAGTACGATCCCGTCCTGGGGTTCGAGGTCCACGTGGAACTCAACACCAGGACCAAGATGTTCTCCTCCGCGCCCAACGTTTTTGGCGATGAGCCGAACACCAACGTCAACGAGGTGGACCTCGGCATGCCGGGCGTGCTGCCGGTGGTGAACAAGACAGCCATCGAGTCCTCGATCAAGATCGGCCTGGCGCTCAACTGCAAGATCGCCGAGTCCTGCACGTTTGCCCGGAAGCAGTACTTTTACCCGGACACCCCCAAGAACTTCCAGACGTCACAGTATGAAGACCCGATCGCGTACGACGGCTACCTGGACATCGAACTCTCGGACGGCACCATCTTCCGGGTCGAGATCGAGCGTGCCCACATGGAAGAGGACGCCGGCAAGCTGACACATATGGGCGGGTCTGCCGGCCGCATCCAGGGTGCCGACTTCTCGCTGGTGGACTACAACCGTTCCGGCGTGCCGCTGGTGGAAATCGTCACCAAGCCCATCGAAGGGGCCGGTTCCCGCGCTCCCGAGCTGGCCAAGGCGTATGTGGCCGCTGTTCGGGAGATCGTCAAGAACCTTGGCGTGTCCGACGCGAAGATGGAACGCGGCAACGTGCGCTGCGACGCCAACGTCTCGCTCCGACCGCACGGCCGCGAACGCTTCGGCATCCGTTCCGAGACCAAGAACGTGAACTCGCTGCGAGCCGTCGAACACGCCGTCAACTATGAGATCCGCAGGCACGCTGCCGTCCTGGACTCCGGCGAGCCGGTCATCCAGGAAACGCGCCACTGGCACGAGGACACCCGTACGACAACGTCGGGCCGGGCAAAGTCCGACGCGGACGACTACCGCTACTTCCCGGAGCCGGACCTGGTGCCGATCGTCGCTTCCCGCGAATGGGTGGAGGAACTGCGTGCCACCCTGCCCGAGCCGCCGGCCGAGCGCCGCAAGCGACTGCAGGCCGACTGGGGCTATTCGGACCTCGAATTCCGCGACGTGGTCAACGCCGGTGTCATGGACGAGATCGAGGAAACCATTGCCGCTGGCGCCACGGCCACCGTGGCCCGCAAGTGGTGGATGGGCGAGATCGTGGGCCGCGCCAAGAACGCCGACGTGGACCCCGGCCAGCTGGGCGTCAAGCCGGAAACCATTGTGGAACTGAACAAAATGGTGGAAGCCGGCAAGATCAACAACAAGATGGCGGCCGAAGTCCTGGACGGCGTGCTCGCCGGCGAAGGCACCCCGGCGGAGATCGTGGAACAGCGCGGCCTCGCCGTGGTCTCCGACGATGGCCCCCTGCTGGAAGCCATCGACGCCGCCCTGGCCGCGCAGCCCGACGTCGCGGACAAGATCCGCGGCGGCAAGGTCCAGGCCATCGGCGCGATCGTGGGCGGGGTCATGAAAGCCACCCGCGGGCAGGCCGACGCGGCCCGCGTCCGCGAGCTGATCCTGGAGCGCCTCGGCGTCGAAGGCTAAACCCCACGGCCTAACCCAACTGGGTCGCAGTTAATGTCGCGAAAACCCCTTTTGACGACGTTAACTGCGACCCAGTTTGGCGTGTAAGTACTCGTTTACTGCCGCTGCAAAGTACCCGTGTTCAGCACGGCGCCCCGGTTCTACACTGAGGGTCCAGGGCGCCGGTGCCCTGCGCGTGCCGTGGGAGGTCTGGTCATGTCAGTTCGGGAGCCGCTGAGGCTGCGCAAGGCAATACTGGCCGGCGTGGTGGCGCTGGCGCTGACCGGCGCGGGCACCGCGATCGCCTGGTCCGCCACCGACACGCCGTCTGCCTCGCCGTCTCCGTCGGATTCTGCCCCGGGCCAATCGGGCCAATCGGGCAAAGCGGACAAAGACAAGGCGGACAAAGCCCAGCGTCCACAGCATCTGCACAGCGAGAGTGTGGTCAAGAAGGCGGACGGGACGTTCGAAACGCACCTGACCCAGCAGGGCACGGTGGAATCCGTCACTGGAACCTCTGTCACCGTGAAGAGCGAGGACGGCTTTTCGCAGAGCTACGCGGTCAACGCTGACACTAAGATCGTGAAGTTCCCTGCCCCTGCTGCGGACGGCGCACCGGCAAAGAGCAACGACGGCAAACGGCTCGGGCCCGTAGAGGCCGCCATCGGGGAAATCGCCACGGGGGAGTCGGTCCGCGTCTCCGGCGTGAAGAGCGGCAACGACGTCGCCGCCCGCCAGATCGTTGAAGGCGCCGGAACCGGCCTCCGGAACGGGATGGGGCTCGGGAAAGGCCACGGGAAGGGACTGGGCCTGGGCAAAGGCCACGCGAAGGGGCACGGCCAGCGCTAGCTACCCTCCCCAAGTAGGTAGCAGCAGATGTCGTTTTGAGCGCTCATAACGACATGTGCTGCTACCCAGTTGGAGCGGCCGCCCGTGCGGTCAACTGTCCTCCACCAGCCCGGTCATGATTGACTGCAGGGCCTCGCACACAATCATCACCGACCGGCGCTTCAGGTTCTCCGGGCGGGCCAGGATGTCGATCCGCCGCCGCGTGCTAATGCCCTCGAGCGGCCGCAACACGATCGCCGGATTGAGTACCGGCCGCGCGGTATGCCGCGGCAACAGGCCCACCACGCCACCGGCCGCCACCAGTGCGGCGACCGTGGAGTAGTCGTTGATCCGGTGCACGATGTTCAGTTCCTTACTGGAGACGGCCGCGACGGCGGACAGCACGTCGGCGGGGGAGTAACCGGTGTGGCTGGTCACCCAAGGTTCGCCCACGACGTCGGCCGCTGTGACGGTGCCTTGACCGGCCAGACGGTGGTAGGCCGGGAGAGCGACGTCCAGCGGTTCATGCGCCAGCGGAATCACCGCCACCCGTTCCTCCGGCCACCGCGGACTGTGGTCCATCCGGTGCGCCAGCACCAGGTCGTAGCGCGCAGTCAGAGCCGGGAAGTCCTGCTGCGCCACGTCCTCGTCGGAGAGCTGGATCCTGGGCTGGCCGGGCGCGTCCAGGAGCCGTGCGAGCGGGGCAAACAGCGCCTGGCCGGCGCTGTGGAATCCGCTGAGCGTCACCGGCGCCACCGGTGAGCCGTGATACGCGCCGATCGCCGTGCGGGCATCCGCCATGGCGCTGACGACGGCGGCCCCGGCGTCGGCAAGCACCTGGCCGGCCGCTGTGAGCACCAGGTTCCGCCCCTCCTTCCGGGTCAGCGGGACCTCCACGTTGCGCTGCAGCAGGGACAGCTGCTGGGACACGGCGGACGGGGTCACCATCAGCGTTTCGGCCACTGCCTTCACACTGCCCAAGGCACCTAGCTCCCGAAGGATTTCCAGCTGATGAATTTCCATCCACCCAGTCTAAGCATTAGGTTTTGCTTTATCGTCGATTGAGAAAATACTGCTTGTGCTAATGCTTTGGACTGGCTCTAATGAAGGTAGATCGCCGTCCCGCGCGAAGCGGGGCGGCCACCAACAGTCAGGAAGCCAATGAAGGCCCTTTATAAATCCGGACCACACGCCGGGTTCGAGCTCGTTGACCGGCCGGAGCCCGAAGCCGGTCCCAACGACGTCAAGATCCGGGTAATGACCACCGGCATCTGCGGCACGGACCTGCATATCCAGTCGTGGGATGCCTGGGCCCAGGGAATGATCGAGGCACCGCTGATCGCGGGCCACGAATTCTACGGCGAAGTGGTGGCAACAGGTGAGGATGTGCGGGACGTCAAGGTAGGGGACCGCGTCTCCGGCGAGGGCCACGTGGTCTGCGGGATCTGCCGCAACTGCCGCGCTGGACGCCGCCAAATGTGCATCCACACCGTCAGCGTCGGCGTGCAGCGGGACGGCGCCTTCGCCGAGTTCGTGGTCATCCCCGAGACCAATGTCTGGGTGCACCACGATCCTTCCGTCACCCCGGAGCTCGGCGCAATTTTCGATCCGTTCGGCAACGCCGTGCACACCGCACTCAGCTTCCCGCTGGTGGGCGAGGATGTGCTCATCACCGGAGCAGGTCCCATCGGCCTCATGGCCATCGCCGTGGCCCGGCACGCCGGGGCGCGCAAGATCGCCATCACGGACGTGTCCCAGCCACGGCTGGACCTTGCCCGCCAACTGGGCGTGGACCTGGCAATCGATGTCTCCAGCACCCGCGTCAAAGACGCGCAGCGTGAGTTGGGCATGCGTGAAGGTTTTGACATCGGCATGGAAATGTCCGGCCACCCCACCGCGCTGCCTGAGATGATCGACAACATGAACCACGGCGGACGCATTGCCATGCTCGGCCTGCCCAGCCAGGACATCACCATCGATTGGGGCAAGGTGGTCACACACATGCTGACCCTGAAAGGCATCTACGGCCGGGAAATGTACGAGACCTGGTACGCCATGAGCGCCATGCTCTCGTCCAACCCGGTGCTGCATGCCGGCATCTCGGCCGTGGTGACGGACAGGCTCCCCGCCCTGGAGTGGGAAAAGGGCTTCGATATTGCCCGCGCCGGCGTCGGCGGAAAAGTTGTCCTCGACTGGACCGAACTCTAAGGAGCACCATGTACACCTCCACCAAGGAGCAGCTGCAGGCCGAGCTGGACGACATCCGCACCGCCGGGCTGTTCAAAACCGAACGCAGCATCAACTCCCCACAATCCAGCCACGTCACGGCGGGCCAGATCGGTGAGGCAGGCGCAGACGTCCTGAACTTTTGCGCCAACAATTACCTTGGCCTCGCCGACCACCCGGACATCATCGCCGCAGCCAAAGACGCCATGGACACCCGTGGCTTCGGCATGGCCAGCGTTCGCTTCATCTGCGGCACCCAGGACCTGCACCTGGAACTGGAAGCCCGGGTTTCCAGGTTCCTCGGGACGGAGGACACCATTCTGTTCTCCAGCTGCTTTGATGCGAACGGAGGCGTGTTCGAATCCCTTTTCGGGCCGGAAGACGCCATCATCTCCGACGCCCTGAACCACGCCTCCATCATCGACGGCATCCGGCTCTGCAAGGCCCAGCGGTTCCGCTACGCCAACCAGGACATGGCGGACCTCGAGGCCAAGCTTGTTGAGGCGAAAGATGCCCGCCGCAAGATCATCGTCACCGACGGCGTGTTCTCCATGGACGGCTACCTGGCGCCGTTGGTAGCCATTTGCGACCTCGCGGACAAGTATGACGCCCTGGTGATGGTGGATGACTCCCACGCTGTCGGATTCATGGGTGCCACCGGAGCGGGTACTCCGGAGCACGCCGGCGTGTCGCACCGCGTGGACATTTACACCGGAACCTTTGGCAAGGCGCTGGGCGGCGCCTCGGGCGGGTACGTGTCTGGCCGCAGCGAAGTGGTGGCCATGCTCCGGCAGAAGGCCCGGCCGTACCTGTTCTCCAACTCCCTCGCCCCCGCCATCGTGGCCGCGACTATCAAAGCGCTGGACCTGGTGGAGAATTCCGGGGACCTGCGGACCAGGCTGTTCGACAACGCCGGGCTGTTCCGCCGCCGGATGACCCAGGAGGGCTTCGACCTCCTGGCCGGCGAACACGCCATTGTCCCCGTCATGTTCGGCGATGCCGTGATGGCTGCCAAGGTGGCGGACCAGATGCTCCAGCATGGTGTTTTTGTCACCGCGTTCAGTTTCCCGGTGGTCCCGCGCGGCGCCGCCCGGATCCGTGTGCAGCTCTCGGCCTCGCATTCAGCGGACGACGTCGAAGCCTGCGTCGGTGCCTTCGTCGCCAGCCGTGCCGCAGTGGTGCGCTGACTCCTGCAGTGCAGGGTCAAGCCTGGCGCGGCGGCCCTGCAACTCTGCAAGGATGGAGCCATGACAGCACATTACGACGTCCTGATCGTCGGCGGCGGCATAGCGGGTCTGTCGCTGGCGTCGGCGCTCGCCGGCAGCTGCAGCGTTGCTTTGGTGGAAGCGGAGCAGGAGCTGGCGTACCACACGTCCTCCCGCTCCGCCCGCCAGCTCATCCCCAGTTACGGGCCGGAAGTTGTCCAGGAATTGACGCTTCGAACGCTGGCTCTGATGGCGGCACGGGACGCAGAACTGCCCACGCCGGTCCTGTCGCCCCGCAGTTTTATGCTCATCGGCACCGAGGGATCCGTCCGGGCCGAGGCCAGCGGCCAGATGAAGCCCGTTACACATGCGAGGGCGTTGGAACTGTGTCCCGCCCTCGTGCCGGAATCGTTTACCGCCGCCGGTCTGGACACCGGATCCTTCGGCTGCGACGCCCCGCTGCTGCTGGCTGACCACCGGCAGCGGGCGGAAGCCGCCGGCGCCGACATCATCACCGGCGCCCGGGTGTATTCCGGCCAGCGGCTGGGGTCCGGCTGGGAGGTCGGCGCTGGCCAGGAAGCCTTCCAAGCCGGCGTCCTGGTCAACGCCGCCGGCGCCTGGGCCGACGAACTCGCCGTCATCAGCGGGGTGGAGAAGCTCGGGCTGCAGCCGTACCGGCGCACTGCGGCCATTGTCGACGTCGAACGTTCCCTCCCTGATGACAGCCCCATGGTCGCGGCAGCAGATAACTCGTTCTACTTCCGCCGCGAAGGCGGCGGGGTGCTGATCTCGCCGTCGGAAGCGGTGCCCAGCGGCCCTGAGGACGCCCGGCCGCGGCCCGGCGACATCGAGCGCCTCATCGTCAAGCTCAACCAGCTGACCACGCTCGGGATCAGCGGTGTCCGGACCGCGTGGACGGGGCTCCGGACCGAGGCGGCCGACGGCATTCCGGTGGCAGGCTTCGACGCCGAGGCTCCCGGGTTCTACTGGCTCGCCGGACAGGGCGGTTACGGTTTTCAGACCTCGGCAGCGATGGCCGAGCTCGCTGCCGCCCAGATCCTGGCAGGGCAGGGGACCGGGCAGGATTCAAGGCAGCGTGCAGGGCAGGAGGCAGTGCAGGACGCAGGGCGGAGTGCACAACCCGCCGCCGCGCCGGATACCCGCACCCGTCCGGAATCCCGGACAGCGGAGGCGCTGGCCGCCACGCGCTGGTCCATCCGGCGCTGAAGAATGGTTCCATGAGTACCCTGATCACCAATATCGCCGAGCTGATGACCCAGGACCTGGAGCACCGGGTCCTGAAAAATGCCGCCGTGGTGATCGAGGGTGAGCGGATCGCCTGGCTTGGTGCCGCGGCGGACGCCCCGTCGGCCGATGATGCCGTGGATGCCGGCGGCCGGGCCGTGCTGCCCGGCTGGGTGGATTCCCACACTCACCTTGTCTTCGCCGGGGACCGCACCGCGGAGTTTGAAGCCCGGATGGCGGGGGAGCCCTACTCTGCGGGCGGCATCGCCGTGACCGTGGACGCCACCCGGTGGACGTCCGACTACGACCTCACCAAGCTGGCCATGGCCCGCGTGTCTGAGGCCGTCTCCCAAGGCACCACCTACCTCGAAACCAAGACCGGGTACGGGCTGGATGTTGAGCATGAGGCGCGCAGCGCAAGGATCGCTTCCACCGTGGCCGACGAAGTCACATTCCTGGGCGCCCACCTGGTGCCCGCGGGCACCGATGCTGAAGCCTACACAGGCCTCGTCTGCGGCCCCATGCTGGCCGCCGTCCGGCCCTACGTCCGATGGGCGGATGTGTTCTGCGAGGAAGGTGCCTTCAACGCTGACCAATCCCGCCGGGTCCTTGAAGCCTGCCGGGCTGCCGGACTGGGGATCCGGGTCCATGGCAACCAGCTCGGTGCCGGCCCCGGCGTCCGGCTGGCGGTGGAGCTGGGGGCGGCGAGCGTGGACCACGTGAATTACCTGTCGGCCGGGGATGTCGCAGCGCTCGCGGACAGCTGGTCCGGTTGGAATCAGGGAACGGGGATTGGCGAACGGGGGACCGTGGCCACGTGCCTGCCTGCCTGCGACCTGTCCACCCGGCAGCCGCTGGCCCCTGGGCGTGAGCTGCTGGATGCCGGCGTGCAGGTGGCGCTGGCCTCCAACGCCAACCCGGGCACGTCCTACACCAGTTCCATGGCCTTCTGTGTGACGACCGCGGTGCTGCAGATGCGTCTCAGTGTCCACGAGGCGGTGCGTGCCGCTACATACGGCGGCGCACTCGCACTGCACCGGGAGGCAGGGAACGACGCCGACGGCGAACGTGCGGTGGGATCCCTCGCCGTGGGGCACCGTGCGGACCTGCAGATGCTGAACGCCCCGTCTGCCACGCATCTCGCCTACCGTCCGGGCATGCCCCTCACGTACGCTGTGTGGCGGGCCGGCGCACGGGCACGATAGTTGCGTAGCGCCCAGGTCAACAGCCACCACAGTGACTTAATGTGATCGTTTGCCTCTGTTATGATCAATAAACGTCACATTTTGGTGATTGGTTGACTCTGAAAGGCCCCTATGACCCGCACTGACCGTCTGACGGCCATCCTGGATATCCTCGCCAAGACCGGCCAGGTGGAGGTGGAGGAGATCGTCACACAGCTGGGCGTCTCACCGGCCACGGCGCGGCGGGACCTGGACAGCCTGGCCAACCGGCGGCTGCTGACCCGGACCAGGGGCGGCGCCACCATCGGGGCGCTGGCATATGACCTGCCCGGGCGATACAACCGCGACGACCACGCCGAGGCCAAGGAACAGATAGCCCAGGCCGCTTCGGCACTGATTCCGCCGGGCGCCGTGATCGGGCTCTGCGGCGGCACCACCAGCACCGCACTGGCGCAGATCCTGGCAACCCGCGAAGACCTCAACGCCCCGGCCAACCAGTCCACGCTGACGGTGGTCACCAACGCCATCAATATCGCTTCGCAGCTGGCTGTCCGGCCCAACATTAAAGTCATGGTGACCGGCGGCATCCTCAACCCGCGCTCCTACGAGCTGGTGGGCCCCTACACGGACATCATCATGCAGAAGGTGGTCCTGGACATCGCGTTCATCGGCGTAAACGGTATCGACCCGGAGGTAGGCCCCACCAACACCGGTGAGGGCGAGGCGTCAGTGAACGCCCTGCTGGCCAGCCGGGCCCGGGTGTCCTACGTGCTGGCGGATTCCTCCAAGGTGGGAGTCCGGGCTTTCGCCACGATGGACGGCTACGCCTTCAACCGGCTGATTACGGACCACGGTATCTCCGCCGAGGACAAGGCAGCGTTCGAAGCCAACGGCACGGAAGTGATCGTGGCGCCGCACTAATATGTGCTGGCCGGTGTCCTGAACCACAGGCGGCCCGGCCCATCATCAGCTCTAATAGATCAGCGGCGGCGCATCCAGGACGGTCGCGTCCACCCGGCGGTCCACCCACTGGGTGAACGGCATATCCAGTTCATACTTATCGAGTTCGGTGCGCACCAGGGTCCGGACCTCGGAGTTGTTCGGGTTGTTAAGCGATTCGAAGTACTCCACCGACCAGTGGAACCAGCGCATGCAGAATAGCCGCATGGTCAGTCCGTGGGTTACCAACAGTGTGTTCGGTGCGTAATCCGGTTTGGACCAATGGCGGTAGAGCGTCTCCATGAAGGATGAGATCCGGTCGTAGACGTCTGAGCCGGATTCGCCCTCCCGGAACCGGTAGAAGAAATGCCCGTAGGCGTTGCGGAGCTCCTTTTGGTCCTCGATCTCGCCGCTGATCTGGAAATTGGCCCAGTCCTGTTCGCGGAGGCGCGGTTCCTCGATCACCCGCTCGGTCAGGTTACCCAGGTTGAGTGCCTCGAGGGTCTGGTATGCCCGCAGGTAAGGCGAAACATACACGCAGACCTGCCTGCCTTCCAGCTCACGGCGGATCCGTTCGCCGGCCGCTGTGGCCTGCTCCAGGCCGAGGGGAGTCAGTGGAATCCGATAGTCCGGGACCCTGTTGTAGATGGACGTATCGACGTTGGCCGTGGACTGGCCGTGCCTGACCATGATGATTTTTCCTGGCGCGCTCATAAGCCCCAAGCATAAGTGGGTGTTAACCCGGCAAGATGGAACCATGTTGGTTCCCTCGCGCCGTCGGCTGCGTATCGAAGTCTGGATTGTGCTTGGACTGTCCCTGGGGCAGTCCGCCGTGTACTCAGTGGTTCAACTGCTGGACAAGATGTCGCGGGCCCCGCTTGCGGAGGGAACCTCCACGCTGAACCAGTCGCGGAGTTCCCGCGAATACTTCGACCTCACGTACCAGTTGCTGGATATTATCTTTGCCCTGGTACCCGTGCTCCTGGTTATCTACTTCCTCACGGACCAACGGCAGTCGGGCGCGGGCGCGGGCGTGAGCACGCACGGCAGTTCGGCCTTCCAGAAGCTCGGATTCAATTTCGCCAGGCCGGGCCGTGACCTGTTGCAGGGCCTTGGCCTCGCAGCACTGATCGGGATTCCATCGCTGGGCCTCTATGCCGCGGGCCGGGCGCTGGGAATCACTACCGCCATCATTCCCAGCGCACTCGACGCCCACTGGTGGACCATTCCCGTGCTGATCCTCTCCGCCCTGCGGCATGCCGTGGTGGAGGAAGTCATAGTGGTGGGCTACCTCCTGGACCGCTTCGGCAAGTTCGGCTGGAGCATACCGCTGGCAATTTTTACCAGTTCCCTGCTCCGCGGCACCTATCACCTGTACCAGGGATTCGGGCCGTTCTTCGGCAACGTCGTTATGGGGGTGGTGTTCGCTTGGCTTTATACCAGGACGAAGCGGGTGATGCCGCTGGTCATCGCCCATGCGGTGCTGGACATTGTGGCTTTTGTGGGCTTTAGCTTGTTCGGCCGGGCTGTTGGCTTGGGGTGACGCGGCTGGGTTCCGTTAAAGCGATTCGGCCGCCGTCGGCAGGTGACGTCGTTGTCACGCGCTGATGGCGGCCGAAGATGTGATCCGGGCAGCGCTGCCCGGGGGATCGGATATTGGTCGGAAACGGACCGTCAGATGGTGACGGCTCCGGTGGCAGTTTCGAACGTCACGGACAGGATGCCTGGGGTTCCCTTCGGTGCAACCCACTCGACTGCCACGTCCTCCAACGGCTTCTCTACCGGTTCACCCAGCCAAGCCGTCACTCGCTCGGCGGACCCGGCGATAGTCAGGCAGCTCATCTTGACGTTGCTCTCATAGGCGTTGGACGGGTGGAGGGAGGGGTCGCCCTCCCACTTGAGCATGTAGGGAACCTGCGGGTCCGCGATCAGGCCCAGGATGCCGATCTGCTTCCAGGCCAGCTCACGACCGTCCGGGAACTTGCGGTTGCCGTTGACGGCGGCCCGGCCCAGGCGGTCTTCGAACGGGGCGAGGTCGTCCACTTCGACGCACCATCCCATCCAGCCGCCGCCGGCTTCGGACCGTGCCCGGACAGCCTGCCCGAAGGGAGCCTTGTCCGAAGCCGGGTGGTTCAGAACCTCTACAACTTCCAGGTATTTGTGGTCGGCGAGGGGAATGATCATGTTTCGGGTTCCGAAACGGGGGTGCACTCCACCCTTCACGGCTTCAACGCCGAGGGCGGACGAAATACGTTCGGTGGTGGCAACGAGGCCATCTTGTTCACAGGCGTAAGAGACGTGATCCATGCGCATGCCATCATCTTGGCACTTTGTGATGCGCCTCTCAGCTAAGGGTTGCCTTACCAGGTTTTGTGTTTCGGCAGCCCATCGACACCCGCGCACAACAACCCTGAAAACCGCCCCTGACCACCTTCGTCACAATCCTGTTACCGGCCCGGAAGCCTTCCTACACTGAACGCACATGCGCAGTGCCATATCTCGTCAAAGGAGCCCTGAATGTCGAACGGATGGTCTTTCGAAACCCGCCAGATCCATGCTGGCCAGGAGCCGGACAGCGCCACAGGCGCCCGTGCCCTCCCGATTTACCAGACGACGTCGTTCGTCTTCCCCAGCGCGGAAAGCGCCGCCAACCGGTTTGCCCTCGCGGAGCTCGCGCCGATCTACACACGCATCGGCAACCCCACGCAGGATGCCGTGGAGCAGCGTATTGCCAGCCTGGAGGGCGGGCTGGCGGCCCTTCTGCTGAGTTCCGGACAGGCGGCGGAAACCTTTGCCATCCTGAACATTGCCGAGGCCGGGGACCATGTGGTGGCCAGCCCCAGCCTCTACGGCGGTACTTACAATCTCCTGGCGCACACCCTGAAGAAGTTCGGCATCTCCGTGACGTTTGTGGCGGACCCGGACAACCTGGAGCAGTGGCGGGACGCCGTGCAGCCCAACACCAAGCTCTTCTTTGCCGAGGTGGTCTCCAATCCGCGACAGGACGTGCTGGACATCGAGGGCGTGTCGCAGGCCGCCCACGATGCCGGCGTGCCGCTGATCGTGGACAACACCCTGTCCACGCCTTACCTGATCCGCCCGCTCGAATGGGGCGCAGACATTGTGCTCCATTCGGCGACCAAGTACCTGGGCGGGCACGGCTCTGCCATCGCCGGCGTGATCGTGGACTCCGGCAATTTCGACTTCGGCAAGGACCCGGAACGGTTCCCCGGCTTCAACACTCCGGATCCGACGTACAACGGGCTCGTGTACGCCCGGGATCTCGGGGCCGGAGGGGCGCTCGGCGCCAACCTGTCCTACATCCTGAAGGCGCGGGTCCAGCTGCTTCGTGACCTCGGCTCGGCGGTGTCCCCGTTCAACGCCTTCCTGATTGCCCAGGGGCTGGAGACGCTGAGCCTGCGGGTGGAACGGCACGTGGCCAACGCAGTCGACGTTGCGCGCTGGCTGGAGGCAAGGGACGACGTCGAATCGGTCGCCTATGCGGGTCTGCCGTCCAGCCCCTGGTACGAACGGGGCCGCAAGTACGGTCCCAAGGGCACCGGTGCCGTGGTTGGATTCACCCTGGCCGGCGGGGCGGAAGCAGGCAAGCGCTTCGTGGACGCCCTGGATCTCCACTCGCACGTGGCCAACATCGGGGACGTCCGCTCGCTGGTCATCCACCCGGCGTCCACCACGCACAGCCAGCTCCCACCCGAGCAGCAGGCCATCGCCGGTGTGACACCGGGGCTGGTGCGTCTATCGGTGGGCATCGAACACATTGATGACATCATCGCCGACCTCGAAGCAGGGTTCCGGGCGGCCAAGGGCGCGGCCGTCAGCTGAGCCAGGAAGCCCCGCGAAGTCACAACCAGTCACACTCTTAGCCAGAGGCCGGGGCTGTTTCGTACACTCGAAGCAGGTCATGAGTGTCAGCGACAGCCCCGGCTTGCTGGCCGGCAACCCTCTTCCGTGGCGGGGTGCCCCGGGTGAGGACCTGGCCAGCCGGTCAAATGACGGCGGGCAAGCGCGTAGAAGAGGTCCTTTCCATGACGATCACCATCTCCCGAACTGCGGCTCCCGGAAACGGCGTGGTCCGCTACGCCAGCATTGGCGGCCTGCAGCTCGAAGCCGGCGGCAACCTGCCGGACGTCACTCTGGCATACGAAACGTGGGGAACGCTGAACGCGGACGGCTCCAATGCCGTCCTGATTGAGCATGCTCTGACCGGCAGCACGCACGTGACGCGCGGCGACAGCGACGAGCCCGGCTGGTGGGAGCAGCTGGCCGGACCCGGTGCGCCGGTGGACACTGACCGTTTCTTTGTGGTCTCCATCAACATTGTGGGCGGCTGCTACGGCTCCACCGGCCCGTCGTCGGAAGCCCCTGATGGAAAGCCATGGGGATCCCGTTTTCCGTTGGTGACGCTGCGTGACACCACGGAGGCTGAGGCGCGGCTGGCTGACCAGTTGGGCATTCACAGCTGGTTTGCCGTGCTGGGCGGCTCGTTGGGCGGCGCGCGTGCGCTGGAGTGGGCGGTCAGCTTCCCGGAACGGGTGCAGCGCTGCGCTGTGATCTCGGTCGGGGCGGCGAGTACGGCCGAACAGATCGCGTTCGCCCAGGCGCAGACCCTCGCCATCCGGCAGGACATCAACTTTAACGACGGCGACTACTACGGCGGACCGTTGCCCCAGGACGGCCTGGCGCTGGCCCGCCGCATCGCCCACATCACTTACCGTTCGGCAGAGGAACTCGACGGCCGTTTCGGACGCTCAGCGCAGCTTCCCGAATCACCGCTTCGGGCCGCAGCGTTGGGGGAGCGCGGGCGCTATCAGGTGGAAAGCTACCTGGACCACCAAGGGAAAAAGCTGGTGAGCCGCTTTGACGCCAACAGTTACATCGCGCTCACCGATGCATTGATGAGCCACGATGTCAGCCGCGGCCGGGGCTCCCTGGACGAGGCTCTTGGCCGCGCCACCGCCAGGTTCTTCGTGGCGGCCGTGGACAGCGACCGGTTGTACTTTCCGTCGCAGTCCCGCGAACTGGCCGACGCGCTCCCCGGCGAGGTGGACGTCCATGTCATCGAGGCTCCGATCGGCCACGACGGCTTCCTGACCGAGATCGGCCAGCTCGGCAACCAGCTGCGGAGCGTGTTCCTGGTCTAGGACGGGTTCCAGGTTTAGGGCCCGTTCTGGTTCAGGGCGGAGGTTCCCTGCCGCCGAGGTTCTGGGCGGGGATCAGCCGTTCATGATGTCGGAGCGGCGCTTCATGTATTCCTCCATGGCCAGTTCACCATTGCTGTACTGCTGGTCCAGCTCGGCTAGCTTCCGGGCGCGGTAGCCCTGCGGGGCCGACGGCGGCGGGGGAGTCGCCGGGGCAGAGGGGGCCTTGGGTGTTTCTGCACTGCGCTGCTGCCCGTTCTGGGGCTCCCCATACTGTTGCGGCTGACCGTACGGCGGGAACTGCTGGCCGGGGAACTGCTGGTCGGCGGGCGGAACAGGCTGTATCGGCGGGAGTGGCTGGCTCGGCGGCAGGGGCTGCGGGCTCATGATCTCGCGGTAGCCGCCGCTCATGTAATCCTGCTGCGTGTAGCCATCGCGGGGCTGCCGGTTTTGCTGTCCGGGAAACTGACCGGGGTAGCCGCCGGAGAACCCCTGCCCCTGATTCCGTTTGTTGACAGATTTCCGGTACATCCGCATCGCAATCGGAATCACGAACGACAGGATGATGATCCAGAAAAACAAGCTGTTCACGGTGTAGCGCCTCTCATATGTGTCCTTCCAGCTTAAGCCCCGGCCAGCCTAAGTCTCCGGAGCCACCCAGACGGCCCGGATTCCCAGGAAAGCCCCGTCCCGGTCCACGGCGCACTGCACCGCACGCTCCACGGCTTTGCCCCGCGTCGTGCCGCGAAGGGGCCCGATCGGGCGCGTCGAACACACGGATGTCCAGCTCGCAGCGACCGGGACAGAGGATGTGCCGCCAGAAACCGGCCAGCCGCCTTTTCAGCAGGACCACGTGCATCGGCGCACCGTCCCACGGGAACGCGGGAGCGATGCCGCCCAGATAATGCCCGGCGGCGGAATAGCCCATCACGTATTCGTCGTAGCACTGGATCAGGTCGATCCGCCGAGTGGGGCCGGGCGCCGCGCCGGCGGCTAGCGGCGGACGTCGGTGGTGCCCAGCGGACCCTCACCGGAACCCAAGGGGACGCCCGGACCGAACACCGGCCCCGGCGTCGGGCGTTTTGCGGTAATGCCGTCGCCGGAGGAGCGGTTGCGCAGCCGCCGCACCACCCACGGGACAAAGTGCGTGCGGGCCCACACCAAATCCCCGGACCGGGCTTCGCGCCACGTGCGCTGTGGCATTGACTTGGGCAGAAGCGGCTCCAGCGTGTGGTTCACATTGAGCGAGTCCAGCACCATGGCGGCGATGGTGTGGTGCCCCAGCGGTGAAAAATGCAGGCGGTCCTCGTCCCACATCTGCGGATCATTCAGCTGTTTGAGCGACCACATGTCGGCAATGATGGCGTCGTGGCGTGCCGCCACGGTGCGGAGGTTCTCGTTGTAGATGGCCACTTTGCTGCGGATCCGCCCCAAAACAGAGGAACCCGTGTCCGGGCCGTTGAACAGCACCACCGTGGCGCCGCCCATCGCCAGGATCTGGACCACCGAATCGAGCTTTTCCGCGAGGGCGTCGGGGTCGCCGCCGGGCCTGATGAGGTCGTTTCCGCCGGCGGAAAGGGTCACGAGGTCCGGCTTGAGAGCCAGGCACGCGGCGAGTTGCTGGTCCACGATCTGCTGCAGGAGCCGGCCGCGGACGGCCAGGTTGGCATAGGCAAAATCGTCCTGGCCGCGGCCCAGTTCCTCGGCTACGCGGTCAGCCCAGCCGCGGTATCCGCCGGGGCTCGAAGGTTCGGGGTCCCCGATGCCCTCCGTAAAGGAATCTCCCATGGCTACATAGCGGCTCCACGGGTGGGATTCCGTAACCGTGTGCGGATTCTGCAGGGCTCTCGCGTCACTCACCGTCCTATCCTGCCCCTTCGTCCGTAAGCTACGCCACCGTAGGTAGTTACCGGCGGGTAACTGTAAGAATGGAAACCATGACTGACGCCCAAGTATTTCCCGCCCCTGTTGTTATGTGGTCCCGGCCCGAGGACCAGCGCTCCGGACGGCCGCTGCTGGTGCTGCTCCACGGCTATGGCGCCAACGAACAGGACCTGCTGAGCCTGGCGGATCTGCTGCCCGAGGAAATTGTGGTTGCCTCGCTCAGGGCGCCGCTGCCCACTGGTCCGGGCTTCATGTGGTTCCCGCTGACGGCCTCGATCGATTACACCCTGGACGCCGTCAAGGAGGCGGCCGGCTACGTGCAGGGCTGGATCGACTCCGTCAAGGCCCACCACCCGTCCGTGACCCTGCTGGGCTTTTCCATGGGCATGGCCATGGCCACCACGCTGCTCCGGCAGCGGCCCACCGACTACGCCGCCGTCGTCGGGCTTTCCGGCTTTGTGATTGATGCCGACGGCGATCCCGCGTTCCGGGACAGCGAACTGGACGGATCCGTCCCTCTGTTCTGGGGCCGCGACCAGCAGGATCCGGTGATCACTCCGGACAAGATCGAATACACCATGGGCTGGGTCCGTGGGCACGTCAAGCTCACCAAGGTGCTCTATACCGGGATGTGGCACGGCATCAACCAGCAGGAGATCGGGCACGTCTCCGAGTTCCTGACCCACGAGGTGCTGAACAAGTAACAGACACCACAAGCAACGGACGACGGCGGCCCGCGGCTAAGTGGCGCTGGCCGCGCCGTTGTTGTTGTCGCGAGTGCGGGTGTCAGGCTTCGGGAGCGCTGACCCTGACCGTCTGGCCATTTACCGTCACGGTATCGCCGTTGTGCAGCTGGCGGCCGCGCCGTTCGTCGATCTCGCCGTTGACCTTGACGAGTCCGTTCTTGATGAGCTCGGCGGCTTCCACGCCGTCCTCCACCAGGCTGGCGAGCTTCAGGAGCTGGCCGAGGCGGATCATGCTGTCACGGATGGGGATCTCTTCAATGTCCTGGTTGCTCATACCAGCAATAATGCCTGACGTAAGGTGAATTCAATGACCCACACCCCACGGCTGCCACTGCTCGCCGGCCTTCCGCTGGCAGTCGGGGCGGGACTGGCCATTCCCGTCCAAGGGCGCATCAACGGCGCCCTGGGGGCAAGGCTCAACGACGGCATCGCCGCGGCTGTTGTGGGGTTCAGCACCGGCCTGGTGCTGATGATCGTGATCTCCCTGGTCATGCCCAGTGGCCGCGCCGGGCTTGCGAGGATCCTGCCGGCGGTTCGGAGCCGGGCCTTCCCGCCCGTATATGTCCTGGCCGGCGGGATCGGTGCCTTTTTTGTGTTCGCACAGTCCTTCACCGTCGGCGTCCTGGGCGTGGCCCTGTTTACGGTGGCAGTGGTGACCGGCCAGACGCTGAGTGGCCTGCTAGTGGACCGGCTGGGCATCGGACCTGCCGGCAAACGGGCTGTGACCGCGATGCGGGTGGTGGGCTGCGTGCTGACCGTGGCCGCGGTGGCATGGGCTGTTTCGCCGCGGCTGGCCGGCTCCGGCTTGCAGGGCGGCACTGGCACCTCCCTGGACGGCACCTCGCTGAACGGCGCAGGCGGCCCGGAGTTGGTCCTGCCGCTGATCCTCCCCGTCCTGGCAGGGTTCCTCATGAGTTTCCAGCAGGCCATGAACGGGACGGCCACGGTCCATTACCGCTCGCCCATTGCGGCCACACTGGTCAACTTCGTCGCCGGTGCGGTGTTGCTGTGGATTGCCTTGGGCATCAAAGTGGCGTTGCTCGGACCGGGCAATCCGTTGCCGGCCGAATGGTGGTACTACCTGGGCGGGCCCATGGGCTGCATCTTTATTGGCCTGGGTGCGCTGCTGGTCCGCAGCCTGGGAGTGCTGGTCACAGGGCTGGGCATGATCGCGGGGCAACTTCTGGGTTCGCTGGGCTTGGACCTCCTGGTGCCGGCGCCGGGGACTGTCGTGGAGTTGACCACCGTCCTGGGCACCCTGCTGACGCTGGGCGCTATTATCTTGGCCACCCTGCCTTGGCCCCGGGGTGCCTTCCGCCGGTAGCGCTTTCCCGGCGCAGTGGCCGGTAGGCTAGGACACGCAGTCCGCTGCACCTTGTTCCCAGCACCGTTCCCAGCCCCTTGTTTCGTTCATTCGCCCCGCCCGCAGTCAGCGGGATTGCACACCCGTGCATCGGGGCCAGATAAACCGCGGACCGCACCCAGCGGCCCTGTAGAAAATTGGAGTTCCACCATGGCACCAAAGTCCGTACTCGACCAGGTCATTTCCCTCTCCAAGCGGAGGGGTTTCGTGTTCCAGGCCGGTGAGATCTACGGTGGTTCGCGTTCTGCCTGGGACTACGGGCCCCTGGGTGCCGAGCTGAAGGAAAACATCAAGCGCCAGTGGTGGCAGTCCATGGTCCGCGGCCGCGAAGATGTGGTTGGCCTGGACTCGTCCGTCATCCTGCCCCGCCAGGTATGGGAAGCCTCCGGCCACGTTGAGGTCTTCTCCGACCCCCTGGTGGAGTGCCTCTCCTGCCACAAGCGCTACCGTGCAGACCACCTTGAGGAAGAGTATGAGGAAAAGAAGGGCCGCCCCGCCGAAAACGGCCTGAAGGACATCGCCTGCGCCAACTGCGGCACCCGTGGCGAATGGACCGCACCGCAGGAATTTTCCGGCCTCCTCAAGACCTTCCTCGGCCCGGTGGCCAGCGAGGAAGGCATGCACTACCTGCGTCCGGAAACGGCCCAGGGCATTTTTGTGAACTTCAACAACGTCCTCACCACGTCCCGGAAAAAGCCGCCGTTCGGCATCGGCCAGATCGGCAAGTCCTTCCGGAACGAGATCACCCCGGGCAACTTCATCTTCCGCACCCGCGAGTTCGAGCAGATGGAAATGGAGTTCTTCGTCGAGCCCGGCACGGACGAAGAGTGGCACCAGTACTGGATGAAGGAGCGCATGTCCTGGTACACCGGCCTGGGCATCCGCGAGGACAACCTGCGTTTCTTCGAGCACCCGCTGGAAAAGCTCAGCCACTACTCCAAGGGCACCACCGACATCGAATACCGCTTCGGTTTCCAGGGTTCGGAATGGGGCGAGCTGGAGGGCATCGCCAACCGCACCGACTTTGACCTCTCCACGCATTCCAAGGCGTCCGGCCAGGACCTGAGCTACTTCAACCAGGCCACCAATGAGCGCTACACCCCGTACGTGATCGAGCCGGCCGCCGGCCTGACTCGATCGTTCATGGCCTTCCTCGTGGATGCTTACACCGAGGACGAGGCACCCAACGCCAAGGGCGGCGTCGATGTCCGCACTGTGCTGAAACTTGATCCGCGCCTGGCCCCGGTCAAGGCCGCCGTCCTGCCGCTGAGCCGCAACGAGGACCTGTCACCGAAGGCCAAGGACCTGGGCGCCAAGCTGCGCAAGAACTGGAACATCGACTTCGACGACGCCGGCGCGATCGGCCGCCGCTACCGCCGCCAGGATGAGATCGGCACCCCGTTCTGCATCACCGTGGACTTCGACACCCTCGAGGACCAGGCCGTGACCATCCGTGAGCGGGACACGATGAGCCAGGAACGCGTCTCGCTGGACAAGGTGGAAGGCTACCTGGCCGCCCGCCTGATCGGCGCCTGAGAATGGCCATCGAATACCGCGAATGGCGCGACGGCGATGACCTGGCGCTGCTCGAAATCTGGGGCGGCACGGAGACCGAGCAGGCCCGGCAGTT
Organism: Arthrobacter sp. UYCo732; assembly: GCF_040547265.1. NCBI lineage: Bacteria > Bacillati > Actinomycetota > Actinomycetes > Micrococcales > Micrococcaceae > Arthrobacter > Arthrobacter sp. UYCo732. The sequence goes on from NZ_JBEPPJ010000003.1 coordinate 264,084, forward strand.
CCGCGGGGCCCTGACCGTCTCGTCTGCCGGCAACGACGGGACCCCGTGGCGGCGAACCATCGTGGCCGAGGACGTGATCGACGGCGTCGGCATTCCGGTAGCGGCCGGCGTGGTCTACGAAGCCTCGCTGCACCCCGAACGGCTGTGGGCGTACATTGAGGTGGCGCGCGACCACCGGCGCTCCGGCATCGGTGCCACGCTCCTGACCATGCTGCGCCGCGAAGCCGAGCGGGCGCCGTCGGGCGTTGCCAGGCTCCGCGCGAAGGTGCAGCCCGGCAGCCCTGGCGCGGCGTTTGCCGAGTCGTTCGGGCTCTCGCCCATCCAGCGCTCCCGGCTGGTTGTGGTGGACCCCGGCGCGCTGAAGCTGCCGGTGTTCCCTGGCAAGGACGATGGCGGCCGGCCGGCGAACGATGAGAACGCCGGTTCCGATGTGGTCATGGACCTCGCCACGGGCTCTGTTGAGCTGACCGACCTGGTGGGGCGGTACTACACGTCCATCCACGGCTGGGATTCGCCGGGCGTGTTGTCGGTGGGGCAGGTGCAGAAGCTGTTCCTGGACGACCTCACCGGCGCGCACGGTGCCATTGTGTTGCGTGCTGAGCCGGAATCCGCTTTTGGCGCCGGGGTTGCGCCCAGCAAAAAGGGCCGCATCCGGGCGTTTGCAGTGAGCTACGCCCAGCCGGCCCAGGACCCGACGGCGGCCACCGCATCCGCCCAAGGGCACCAGGCGACGGACGTCTTTGTGGGCCACGAACCCGCACTGGACGCCGACGACGCCGCAGCCGCGGTCCGCGACCTCCTCGCGCTTCTCGCGTACCAGCACCCGGTCATGCTGGAACTGGACGATTCGATGACGGCCCTGCGCGCCGCCGTCGAGCCCTTGCTGGAAAGCGGCACGGCCCGCCAGCAGGGGGCCGACACGCTGGTCGTCTCGGACTGACCTGTCGGGCCCAGGCGGCCCAGCCGTCCGCATCTGAGTAGCGCCAAGTCGTTTGAACCCTTAAAACGACTTGGCGCTATCCAGTTAAGTCCTGCTACGGCACGGCCGTTCCGGCTGGGAGCACAGGTGGCACGAAGTTGAACGTCATCCCGAGCAGCCACACGAGCAGCCGCACCACCGGCAGGTGCAAGACAAACTGCAGGAACGTGAATCCCATCAGGTCACGGGCGCGCAGCCTCAGCACCGCCAGGAGCGGCAGCATAAAGAACGGGTTGCCCAGATTGGGCAGCGCCTCGGCGATGTTGTAGATCTGCACGGTCCGGCCAAGGTTCATCTGGACATCGGTGGCTAACTGCATGACATACGGCGCCTCGACGAGCCATTTGCCGCCGTCGGAGGGCACAAGCAGGCCTAGCAGGGCCGTATACAAGGCGATGACGACGGCGAACGCGCCGCCACCGCCGATGTCCGAGAAAAACTCGGCCAGGTGTGAGGACAGGGTCATGCCGCCGTTGCCGGTGGCCCTGGTCAGGATGGCTGCCATGGCGGAGAGCGGGAACTGAACCAGGATTCCGGCGGTCGGGGGACGGCCTTGTTGACCGCCTGCAGGAAGTTCCGCGGAGTTCCGTGCAGCACGAGGCCCAGGATCAGGAACACCAGCAGGGACCCGTTGCGGTGCCGCTGCGACGGGTTCGTCGTCGAGTTCGACGCCGAGATCCTCTGCGGTGCGGATCGCACCGCCCTGGGGTGCAGAGAAATGCGCGATCACGGTGGTCAGTTCCGTCAGGATCGCCAGGTGAAGATAGTGGTGCCGAAGTCCAGCACGCCGGTGATCTCCAGCAAGGCGGGCGGGAGGGACGCCGCCGTGGCCTGCAACTGCGCAGCGGAGGAGGACAGGCCCAGCGCCCCAGACTGCGCCACGGCGGTGCGGGCAGCGGCCGGGATCAGGGCGAGCCGGATGATGAGCCTGGCTACGGGCGGCGACGGCGATGAGGACGACGCCCGCCAGGGGAAAGATGTAGGCGCCCGGGAATCCTTTCTCGGTCCAGGCCGCCATCTTTTGGGCTACCTAGGCGCCCGGGAATCTTCGAGGCCGCCGTTTTTCAGGACTGCGTGCCACAGGAATACCTCTCCATTGAGTTGATCAATGCCAGTGGGAGTCTAGCCAGGCGGCGGGCCGGTTATCCGCCGCCTGCTCGCCGCTGCCCGGCTCCGCCGTTGGTGCGCCGGCGTGGTGGCCACGGCAGGAACCCCGACGTCGACTCCAGGTACTCCTGATAGCCGGGCCGGCTGGACATGGCCTTCTCGGCGAGGGGTTTGCCGGTCTTGGCCGCGAGGGTCCAGATCATGAGGGCCGGTGAAAGGATGGTGAGTACACCCGGCCAGGAGTCTGCGGCAATCAGGAACAGACCCGTCCACACGGCGGCGTCGCCGAAGTAGTTGGGGTGCCTGGTGTACCGCCACAAACCGGTATTGAGCACCGTGCCGCGGCGCGAGGGGTCCTTCTTGAACTGCGCCAGCTGCCAGTCGCCCACGGTCTCAAACACGAAACCCAGGACCCAGAGCAGGACTCCAAGGACTGCCACCCATCCCACGGCGCCGGTGGCGAACATTCCCACCTGGACCGTCAGGGACACAAAGAACATCGAGGCGCCCTGCGGCAGGTAGACGCGGCGGAGCGCGTAGGTGTTTCTGGATCCAGGCGCCGATGACAGGAGGTTTTTGTAGCGCGGGTCTTCGTGCCCGTCCCGCGCCCGCCAGCCGATGTGGATTCCGAGCCGCAGCCCCCAGACCGCAGTCAGGAGGACCAGCAGCAGGCGCCGCGTGTCGTCGCCCGATCCGGCGGAAAGGAACCAGCAAACCGCCGCCACGGCGACGAACCCGGGCCCCCAGGCGACGTCCATGACCGAGTGCCTGCCCTGCCTGACGGCCACGGCAAAAGTTACCGCCAGGACCACAACTACAGCCAACGCCGTCCACGGCAGCGAAACAGCGAACTCCGGCGAGGGAAATGGGCTCACAGGTTCACCTGCGTGGCGGATGCCGGCAACAGTTCGTCCAGGGTGTGGGACGCCGGGGAATCAAAGCCGATGCGCTCGGCGAAGGCCTTCATCACAAAGCCTGTGGCCAAAGAGTGCCACAGGCGGACCCGCCGGACCATGAAATGCCCGGCACCGCTGATCGAAACGTACTGCATGGAGGCCGCTGCGTCAGCGGCACGGCGGGCAAACTGCCGCGATTGGGTGGGGCTTGTCATTCGGTCATCGGTGCCATGGACAATGAGGACCTTGCGTCCGGCAACCCGTTCGGCCGGGGTCTCCGGCCCGAGCCATGGCGCCAGGGCAACCACAGCTTCCACATTCGAAGCGTCGGCCGCGCAGACGGCGGTGAGGCCACCCATGGAATGGCCTACCAGGAAGACAGGAACACCGGGGTGCTGTGCGGTGATGTGCTGGAGGGCCCAGCGGGCATCGTGGAGCGCGGACATGTCCTTCCCATTCCAGCCGCGCACGCTGTTCCGCAGTGACCAGACTGCCAGCCCGTGACACCTGCCCGCCTGGTGCAGGTGGCGGGCAAAGGTGACCATCCGCAGCGGGCTCAATTGCAGGGCAGCCACGGGTTCGTAGCTGTGCGCCCTGCCGCCGTGCAGCACCAGGGCCACGCCCTTCGTGGCGCCGGCGGCCGGCAGGACGGTGAGGGCCGCCTGCTGCCTGCTGCCCCGCGCCTTTTCGGCGGCGTTGCCGGGGGTACTCCGGTACTCCTGGGTTTTGCGGTCCGTCATGACTGGTTCCTTCCCGCTTCCTGCCATTTATCAACCTTAAGGTGCCGGACGTAGAGTTCAAGGTATGAGGATTAGCTGCTGATGGGATCCGGTCACTCCCACGCTTCCATAGATCATTCGGAGCCGACAGCAGAAGCGATTGCTGCGCGCCGGAAGGCGAACCGCATCCTTGCCGCGGTGCTGGTTCCGCTGACGCTGCTGACCCTGGCAGGAATGGCCATGCTGTGGCCGTCCGGGTCCAAAGAGGGGATCTCGCTCGCCAGCCCCTACTCGGCCGCGCCCGGTGTCACCTTTGACACCGGCAAGATCCAAAGTGTGGTCGAAGAAAGCTGCATGCAAGGCTCAGTTGCTGGCGGCCCGTCCGCCGATGGCACCGGCCAGCCAGCCCCGCAGGGTTCGGACTGCATGTTTGCCTTCACGCAACCCGACCAGGGCGGCAGCCCCGTCAAAGTGGTGATCAACCCCGATGTCGCAAAATCACACGGGGTGCGGCCGGGGGACCAAATCAGGTACCTGAACCTCTCCAAGGCCCAGGGGGCGGCGGCGTCGCAGGGCTCGCCAGCCTACATTTTTGTTGACTTCGTCCGGACCCTGCCCATCGTGGTGCTGGCGCTCCTGTACGCCTTGGTGGTGATTGTCGTGGCACGGTGGCGGGGACTCCGCGCACTCCTTGGCCTGGTGGGCGCCTACTTTGTCCTTGCCGGGTTTATGCTGCCGGGACTGGTGGAGGGGAAGCCTCCGCTATTGCTGGCGCTGGTGGGATCCACGGTGATTATGATCGGGGTGCTGTATTTTGCCCATGGATTCTCGGCCCGGACCTCGACGGCGCTGCTGGGCACCATGTTTGGGCTGGGCATTACGGCGTTGCTGGCTGCCTGGGCCACGGACGCCGCCAACCTCGCCGGAGTGGGCAGCCACGACGCCACCACCTTGATCAATACCTCGGCCAACATCTCCATTTCTGGGGTGATCCTGTGCGGCCTGATCATCTCGGGGCTGGGTGTGCTGAATGACGTCACCATCACACAGTCCTCCGCTGTCTGGGAACTGTACGAGCTGGCACCCGGCACCAGCGCCCGCAAGCTGTTCACCTCCGCCATGCGGATCGGCCGCGACCACATCGCCTCTACCGTGTACACCATCGCCTTTGCCTACGCGGGCGCAGCCCTGCCCATCCTGATTATTGTGATGCTCTACAACCGTCCGCTGGGGGACACCCTCACCAGCGCCGAGCTGTCCGAGGAAGTCATCCGGACGCTTGTCGGTTCCATTGGGCTGGTGCTGGCCATTCCGGTGACCACCCTGATCGGCGTGCTGGTGGTCAAGGCCACCAGCATCCGGACAGCGGGCCAGCCGGTGCCGGCCAGCAGCGCAGCGGTTCAGGAAATCAACCCGGACGACGTCGGCGATACCGGTGCGCTTGCAGCGGCAGTTGTCAGCGGCCGGTCGCGTGGTACAGCGCTGGATGACGGGGTGCCAGTGGAGGCGGAGAGCGGGGCAAACCTGGGGGCGCCCGAAACCCGGCGAGGCCGCCGCGCGGACCGCGGCTGACCCGAGCGGAAGGTAATCCCGCCGATTTGCCCGCCTTTGCGACAATGGACAGGTGACTGTTACCGCAACGCCTCCTGCCCCCAAGCTGGAACTCCCGCCCCTGAAGCTGGGCAACATCACGGTGGACACCCCCGTGATCCTGGCTCCCATGGCGGGCATCACCAACTCCGCCTTTCGTCGCTTGTGCCGTGAATACGGCGGCGGCCTCTATGTGGCGGAGATGGTCACCTCGCGTGCCCTCGTTGAGCGCACGCCCGAATCGCTGCGCATCATCTCGCACGACGACGACGAAAAAGTACGGTCCGTCCAGCTGTACGGCGTGGATCCCGTGACGGTGGGCGCCGCCGTGCGGATGCTCGTGGACGAGGACCGCGCGGACCACATCGACCTGAACTTCGGCTGCCCCGTCCCCAAGGTGACGCGGCGCGGCGGCGGCTCGGCCCTGCCGTGGAAGATCGACCTGTTCACCTCCATTGTCCAGACGGCGGTCAAAGAGGCCACCAAGGGCAACATCCCGCTCACCATCAAGATGCGCAAAGGCATTGACGAGGACCACCTTACGTACCTCGACGCTGGCCGGATCGCCCGTGATTCCGGTGTTGCCGCCGTCGCACTCCACGGCAGGACAGCCGCGCAGTTCTACTCGGGCCAGGCCGACTGGACGGCCATCGCACGGCTCCGCGAAGCCCTCCCGGATGTCCCCGTCCTGGGCAACGGCGACATCTGGTCTGCCGAGGACGCTGTCCGCATGGTCCGCGAAACCGGGGTGGACGGCGTGGTGGTGGGCCGTGGCTGCCAGGGGCGCCCGTGGCTGTTCGGCGACCTGATGGCTGCTTTCGAGGGAAGCGATGTCCGCCATAAGCCGGACGCCCGGAAGGTGGCCGACAGCGTTTACCGGCACGCCGAACTAATGGTCGAAACCTTCGGCGATGAAGACAAGGCCCTGCGTGAGATCCGCAAGCACATCGCCTGGTACTTCAAGGGCTACGTGGTGGGCGGCGAACTGCGGACTAAGCTGGCGCTCGTGACCAGCCTGGAGATCTTGCGCGAGACCCTGGACCAGCTGGACCTGGATTCGCCCTACCCCGGTGTGGATGCCGAAGGACCGCGCGGCCGGGCGGGATCGGCCAAGAGGCCGGCGCTGCCCAAGGACTGGCTGGAATCCCGCGCCCTGAACGAGGCCCAGTCCAAGGACATCTCAGCCGCGGAGCTGGATGTCTCCGGTGGCTGAAACCCGTACCACGGCACCGGTGCTGCCCGGCTACGAGGCACGGGACTCGGCCCGCTGGGTGGAGGAGCCGCCCAAGAACAACTACCGCTCCGATTTTGAGCGCGACCGTGCACGGGTCTTGCACTCCTCGGCCCTGCGCCGGCTCGGTGCCAAGACGCAGGTAGTGGCGCCGGACACGGACGACTTCGTCCGCACCCGCCTGACCCACAGCCTCGAAGTGGCGCAGGTGGGCCGGGAGCTTGGCCGCGCCCTGGGCTGCGATCCGGACGTTGTGGACACCGCGTGCCTCAGCCATGATCTGGGACACCCGCCCTTCGGGCACAACGGCGAGTCTGCCCTCAACGAGGTGGCACACGCCATCGGCGGGTTCGAAGGGAACGCCCAGACCCTCCGCCTGCTCACGCGCCTCGAACCCAAAGTGCTGGCCGCCGACGGCCGCCCGGCGGGACTGAACCTCACCCGCGCCAGCCTTGACGCGGCGTCGAAATACCCGTGGTCGGCACTGGACGCGCCCGTGATCCACGGTCAGCGCACCAGCAAGTTCGGCGCCTACGAGGACGATCTCCCCATCTTCAACTGGATCCGGGAAGGCGCCCCCGCGCGCCGGTCCTGCCTTGAAGCCCAGGTCATGGACCTGGCCGACGACATTTCCTACTCGGTGCACGACGTCGAGGACGCGATTGTGGCAGGGCACTTCCAGCTGCGCTGGATGGACAACCCGGACCACCGAGCCCGGGTGGTGGGCTACGCCAAGCAGTGGTACCTCCCGCACAATGATCCGGCCGCCATCGACGCCGCCCTGGCCCGGCTCGAGGCCACCGATGTCTGGGTCCGTGAAGCCGACGGCAGCCGCCAATCCATGGCCGCCCTGAAGAACATGACCAGCCAGCTGATCGGCCGGTTCTGCCAGAGCGCCCTGGAGACCACCCGTACCCGTTACGGCCCGGAAAACCTCACCAGGTACAACGCCGAGCTGATGGTCCCGGACGAAACAGTGATGGAGATCGCGGTGATGAAAGGCCTGGCCACCACCTTTGTGATGACCACCGAACACCGCCAGCCCATTTACGAGCGCCAGCGCGAGGTCCTGCACGCCCTGGTCATCGCCCTGAACGCCGCGGGTGACCGCCACCTGGAGCCGATGTTCGCGGCGGACTGGCGGGACGCGGCCGACGACGGCGCACGGCTGAGGGTGGTCATCGACCAGGTGGCGTCGCTCACGGACGGGTCGGCGCTGGCTATGTACGAACGGCTCGTGGGTAGCCTGCCGTCGCTTTGGTGACAGAGGCCATAGGGCGCCTTTCCCTGTCGCACCCCGGGACTAGGATGGCACTGTGGTTGGCCTGATCAAACGTGAAGATATTGACGAAGTACGCCAGCGCACGGACATCAAGGAAGTGGTTGACGGGTACGTCACACTCAAGGGTGCCGGCCTGGGCACGTATAAGGGCCTGTGCCCTTTCCACGACGAGCGCTCGCCGTCGTTCACCGTCCGCCCGCAGGTGGGCCGGTACCACTGCTTCGGCTGCGGCGAAGACGGCGACGTTATTGCCTTTGTGCAGAAACAGGACCACACGTCCTTCCATGAAGCTGTGGAAAAGCTGGCCGCCCGAATCGGCTACGAACTGCGCTACGAAGACGGCGGGACCGGCCCCAGCCGCGAAGAGGTGGGCCGGCGCCAGCGGCTCCTGGATGCCCACAAAATTGCCGATGAGTTCTTCCGCGCCCAGCTGCTGACGCCGGGCGCAGCCGAAGGCCGGAACTTCCTGTACAACCGCGGCTTTGACCGGGCCGTCTCAGAGCAATTCGGCGTGGGCTACGCGCCACAGGGGTGGGACGCGCTGCTGAAGCACCTGCGCGGGCGCGGTTTCACAGATGCTGAGTTGAAATTGACGGGGATGTTTTCTGAAGGCAATCGGGGGATCTACGACCGATTCCGCGGCCGCCTGATCTGGCCCATCCGCGATATCGCCGGCGACACCATCGGCTTCGGCGCACGGAAACTCTACGAGGACGATCAGGGCCCCAAGTACCTCAACACCCCCGAAACCACGCTCTACAAAAAGTCCCAGGTGCTCTACGGGATTGACCTCGCCAAAAAACACGTCGCCAAGGACAGGCAGCTCGTGGTGGTGGAGGGCTACACGGATGTCATGGCCTGCCACCTCGCGGGAATCCCGACGGCGGTGGCCACGTGCGGTACTGCGTTCGGTACCGAGCACATCAAGATCGCCCGGCGGCTGCTGTCCGACGACGGCAGCGGGGGAGAGGTCATCTTTACCTTCGACGGCGACGCCGCCGGCCAGAAGGCCGCGTTGCGGGCCTTCGAGGAGGACCAGCGCTTCGTGGCGCAGAACTATGTGGCTGTGGACCCCACCGGCGCCGATCCCTGCGACCTGCGGCAGACCAAGGGGGACGCCGCCGTCCGGGATCTGATCAACAGCCGGCGCCCACTGTTTGAATTCGCCATCAAAGCAACATTGAAGCGCCACAACCTGGACACCGTTGAGGGCCGTGTGGCCGCGCTGCGGGAATCTGCTCCGGTGGTGGCACAGATCCGCGACGCCGGCATCAGGCCCGCCTACGCCCGTGAACTGGCAGGCTGGCTCGGCATACCGGTGGAAGAGGTTAGCAGGGCCGTGGCGGTAGCCATGAAGCGCGCCAGCGCCGGCCCGCAGGGCGGCACGGGATCCGCCGTTGGCCCGGCAGGGGGCCCGGCTCCCGTGAGGCCTGCACAAGCCGGCGGACCCGGCGTCGCTGCGGGACCGGCGTCGGGCGCTGTTCCCTCTTATCACCGCCCCGATCCCCGCGACCCGGTGGCGTCCATGGAGCGGCAGGCGCTGGAGGTGGCGCTGCAGGAGCCTGCATCCCTGGGCGGCGGCATCTGGGAGCGTTTCTCGGCTGCGCGGTTCGTCACGCCCGCATTCCAGGCCGTTCACGACGCCATGCGGGCCTCGGGACCGGGTTTCATCGGCGAACCTGTGCGCTGGGTGGAGCAGGTGATGAACGAAGTCCCGGAACCCCTGCGTCCGTTGGTGTCTGAACTGGCCGTGGTGCCGCTGCCGGCCAGCACCGCCGAAGCCGTGCAGAAATACTGCAAGGACATCCTGGCGCGCCTGTTCGAGCTCCAGATCACCCGGGTGAAGGCCGACAAGATGGGCCAGTTGCAGCGGCTGGACCCGGCAGCCAATCCCGCGGACTTCCAACGGCTCAACCGGGAACTGATGATGCTGGAAATGGAACGCAGGGCCCTGCGCTCGGACGCTTAAGGGCCCCGATTTCGCTTCCGATTTCACTTCCCCGCGGGGTCTTTGCTAGGCTGGTACCCGCTTCATTCCTCCTTAGCTCAATTGGCAGAGCATTCGACTGTTAATCGAAGGGTTGCTGGTTCAAGTCCAGCAGGAGGAGCGCACAATCCCCGTTCCGGGTCTCCGGAGCGGGGATTTTTTTCTACCCGGGGAGGGTATCCCGGCCCTTTGGTGGCACCGATTTCCCTTTGCCGGGAGACCTTTGCTAAGGTCATACCTGCTTCATTCCTCCTTAGCTCAATTGGCAGAGCATTCGACTGTTAATCGAAGGGTTGCTGGTTCAAGTCCAGCAGGAGGAGCCAACAACAAGAAATCCCCGTCCTCAGGTGAGGGCGGGGATTTCTTGTTGACTGGACCTTGCCCCCTGGATTTGCCCCCTGGATTTGCCCGTTAGACAAAGTCCATTTCCACCTGCAGGAAACGTTCGGCCTCGGCGATGGCTGCGAGGAAGGCTTCCTGCTCAGTGGGGGACTTGCGGGGTTCGCGCGGGTGCCACTCATGCGGTGCTGAGTGCACCCGGGCGAAGCCTGCGGCCGGCGGCGCGTAGAAGATACCGAAACGCTGCACCGGCCACTCGGCGGACGTCTCAGGGGCTACCAGGAGGGCCGCGCTGGAGGCGGGGTTGAACCACTGGGCGATGGGCCGGCGCCGGTCCTCCGTGAACAGGCCGGCAGCGTAGAGGGCCGCCGACTGCTGGCCCGTCTGCGCGCACAACCGATCCCACCACAGTGGCAGGATGCCGGAGTCGCAACGTTGCCAGGTGGCCGGGAGCGGCGAGGAGTACTGCCAGCTGGGCATGGATTTATTTTATCGCGCGACGGTGCGCCACGGCAGGGTCGGCGCCTCCTTTGCCGGCAGCCGCCCTGAGGGCCGGAACCATGGCCGGAATCGCGGGCAGGGCACGCGCCGGTTCACGCGCTGGCGGCTTTCACGGCCAGGGGCGTGCCGGTGGTTCACCTACTTGCGGTTCCAGGGCCCGGGGTTCAGCCGGTACAGCAACGCCGAGCCTGCCAGCGCGCCGAGGATGATCCCGATGGCCGGACTGCCGAACATCCGGCCGGCAAAATAGCCGGCGACGGCGCCCAGCACCGCCCCGAGGAACAGTCCCCTGGGGTTGCGGTGCGGTTTGCGTTTCATCAGGTCACCTTTCGGCTGGCTGCGGGGCTCGGTGTGTGGGTTGGACTCTATGTGTGGATGCGACCCAGCGCGTGGGCGGGGCTCGGCGCGTGGACGGGCTCATGGGCATTGCCGGCTCGCGGAATTTGCCCGCTCACTGGATAGACGGGACGGTGCGCGGCCGCACGATCAGCCAGAGAGCGGCTATCGCCACCAAGATGCATGCGGCCTGAACGGCTCCCATGGGCGTGGAGCTGGTGATCCCCAGCCACCCCACTACCGGTGAGATCAGGCCCGCCATGAGGAAGGTCGCGGCCCCCAGGAGGGAGGCGGCCGTGCCGGCCTGCGCCCCGTGGCTGGACAGCGCCAGGACCTGCACACAAGGGAACATGAATCCTGTGCCCATAATGTAGAGCCAAAGCGGGACGAGGACGCCCCAGAGGCCCAGGCCGGCCTGGTCGAAAATCACGATCAGCAGGGCCATGAGGAACATCCAGGCTGTGGCATAGACCAGGATCCACTGCGGCGGGACCCTCCTGATGAGCCGGGAACTGATTTGGACGCCGGCCACGATGCCCAGCGAATTGATTCCGAAGAGCAGGCCATACTCCTGCGGTGAGAATCCGAAAATGTCCTGGAACAGGAACGGTGAAGCAGACAGGTATGTGAACAGGCCAGCGAAGTTCATGCCGCCCACCACCAGCAGACCAACAAATATCCGGTCCGTAAAGAGGACTTTGTAGCGCTGGCCGGCAGTCAGGCCGGAATGGCCGCGCATCTCCGGCGGCAGGGTTTCCCGGACCAGGAAAAGCGCGCCAATGATCACCAGGGCGCCGTAACAGGCGAGGAACACGAAGATGCCGGGCCACGGCATCACCAGGAGCAGCTGCGATCCGATGACGGGAGCCAGGATCGGTGCGAGACCGTTCACCAGAGCCATCCGTGAGAACATCCGCACCATGGCGTAGCCGGAGTACAAATCGCGCACCATGGCCATGGCCACCACGCCACCGCCGGCCGCGCCCACACCCATCAGCACGCGGAAGAAACCCAGCATGGCGATATCGGTGGACAGGGCCGCCCCCACGGAAGAAGCAATGTGCAGTGCGGTGGCAAGGATCAGCGGCAACCGCCGGCCGAACCTGTCGCTGAGCGGGCCCACCACCAGCTGACCCAAGGCAAAGCCCACCGTGGTACCGGCCAGGGTCAGCTGTACCTGTGCTTCTGAGACACCCAGGCTGGCTTCGAGCGCCGGAAAGGCTGGCAGGTACAGATCGATCGTGAAGGGTCCCAATGCGGTGAGGGCGCCGAGGAGGAGGATGTACAGAAATTTCCGGCGGCGGCTCAGTGAATCGCCCGGATTGAAGGGAGTGGTCACGGAGACCAATCCTAGGCCCGGCAGGTCACTTCCTCATGGTCTTACAGGCGCGCCGTAAGGCCAGCACGGACGGTTGCCTGAAGCTGAATGATAGCTTTGGGGGCGGGACTGTGCTGTCGCACGCTCCTGCAGATCACTGACGACGGATCGACCAAACAGCAGACCAGCAACAATTAAGGCGGGAACCGATGAGCGGACGACACACCGGGCGGACCAGCCAGGGACTGCGTATCACCGCACTCCCCAGGACGCTGAAACTTCTCTTTCGCCTTGCACCCCGCCAACTCAACGACGAAATCGCCTTTGCCAAGGTAGAGCTGAAGCGCAAGGGCATTCAGGTGGGGGTGGCGGCCGCGTTTTTCGCCGTCGCGCTCCTTTTCCTGGCTTTCCTGGTAGTTGGCCTCATTGTGGCCGCCATCATGGGCCTCGCCACCATCATGCCGGCCTGGCTCGCGGCCTTGCTTGTCTGCGCCGCGTTCCTGGTCATTGGGCTCATCGGTGCGCTGATCGGTCTCCGCAAATTCAAGAAGGCTATGCCCCTGTTGCCGGAGGAGACCATCCGGGGGATCAAGTACGATCTGGGGATTGCCAAGGAAGGCTCGGACTTCAACGCTGCAATCCTTGATCCGAACAGCCCGGAGGCCAAAGCCGCCAAGGCCGCCAAGGACGAAGCCGCTGCCAAGGCCAAGGCAGAGAAGGAAGCCAAGGAAGAGGCTCACAGGGTGGAGTTCCCGCACGCGTCCGAGCCCGAGCTTCACCGCAGGCTGGAGCAGCGGCGGCGGCACATCGCCGAAGTCCGAGACGAGCTGGACGCCGAGCTCGACGTTAAGCCCCAGGTCAGTTTCCTGCTGGGTGCGGCCAAGGAAAAGCTGGGGGAGGGCAAAGCCGTTGTTGAGCATGGCAAGGCCACGGCCGGACAAAAATTCGCCGCGTTCTCGGATTCCATTGAGAATGCCGGCGTCCGGTGGAAGCCCTTTGCCGCCCTAGCGGCTTCAGCCACCATCTTCGTGGTGCTGCTGCGCAGGCTGCTCCGGAACCCATAACTGACCGACACATTTACGCTGTGCTGTGAGGAGGGGAGCGGAGTGAAGTTCATCGGCGCTGGCGCGCGTTCCGGCCGCCCCCAGATTGACCACGACCACGTCTTCACCATCCCCAACGTCCTGACTGTGCTGCGCTTTATGGGCGTGCCGTTGTTCATCTGGCTGGTCTTGGCGCAGAAAGAGTACGGCATCGCCGTCGTGGTCCTTGCGGTTATGGCGGGCACCGACTGGATTGACGGGTACGTGGCACGCCGCTTCGATCAGGCGTCCAAACTCGGCCGGGTCATGGATCCGATGGCTGACCGGCTCGCGCTCATCGCGGTGGCTGTCACCCTGGTGATCGCCGGTGTCGTGCATTGGCTCTACCTGGCCGCGCTGCTGGTGCCGGACGCCGTGCTCCTGGTCCTGACCCTGTTCTACTTCCGCGGCCATCCTGACCTGGTTGTGAGCCGGGTGGGCAAGGTCCGCACCGGCTTGCTGCTGCTCGGCACCCCCCTGCTGGTCCTGTCGCGGCTGGATACTCTCGTCAGCGGCGCCCTGTTCGTTGCCGCATGGATGGTGCTGGGACTCGGACTCGCCGGCCATTGGATCGCTGCCTACAACTATTTCTGGGCCATTCTGCGAAAAGGCAAAATGCAGTCACATCAGGCCGGCAAACAGCAGGACGGCAACCAGCACAACGGCAACGAGCACAACGGCGACCAGTACGACGGCGGCACCGCCTGATGGTGTGGGTGGCGGTTCTGCTGGCGGTGCTTGGGGCATTCTGCCTTGCCTTGGGTGCGCAAAAGCAGGGGAGCGCCGTCAAGGCCGACACGGGTGGGCTCGCCCTGAGTTCACACGGCTTCCTCCGTCTGCTTCGCAACCCGCGGTGGATGCTGGGCCTCCTCTTGTTGTGTGTCGGGATGGGCATGAATGCGGTGGCGCTGGTGTCAGCGCCCCTAACGGTGGTGCAGCCGATCGGGGCAATCGCGCTGGTCATTACCACCGTGGTGAACGCACGCGACCAGGACATCACCATCAACCGGGCCACCATGGTGTCCATCGCGGCCTGCGTGACCGGTTCCGCGCTGTTTGTCCTCCTTGCCGTGAACGTGACGCAGGAGAACCACAACGTTGGCCAGGACGAGGAACTCACCATTGTGTTGCTCCTTGCCCTGGCGGTGGGGGTCTTCGGCACCCTGACGGTGATGTTCCGGCACCGGATGAGCGCCTTCGTCTACATCCTCGGTGCCGGCGTCCTGTTCGGCTTTGTGGCGGTGCTGACCCGCATCATCGGCAAGCACCTGCTGGATCCGAACGGACTGGTCCTGCTCAACGTCCAGTGGTACTCGGTGGTGGCCATTGCGGCCGCCGGCGGACTCGGTTCCTGGTTCGTCCAGAGTGCATACTCTGGCGGCCCGCCTGACCTGGTCATTGCCGGGCTGACGGTCATTGATCCGATCGTCGGAATCGCCATCGGCATCGTGATCCTGGGAGAGTTGCGTCCTGACGTCCACGCCGTCATGGCGATTGGCATGGCTACGGCAGCTTCCCTTGCTATCGTGGGGGTGATCGCCCTTTCCAGGCACCACCCCGAGGTCACCAAGCGCAAGAAAGATGCGCGGAAGGCGGCGGGCAGGGCGTCCCACTAGCCTGTCCCACTGACCAGCCGATTCTTGACCTAGCCGATTATCACTAAGAGGCCCCGCGCCACCGTGCCGGCGGCCACCCGGTGCATCCAGCGTCAGCTGCGCATCGTGACCTTCAGGAGCTCTCCACGTGACACCGCCCTCTGACCAGCGCCCTCTGACCATCCTGATCGCCGCGGATACCTATCCGCCCCACATCAACGGGGCCGCCCAGTTCAGCTACCGGCTGGCGAAGGGCATGACCGGCCGCGGCCACAACGTGAACGTGCTGGCCTGTCGGGCGGATAACGGCGCGAGCTTCACCGAGTTCCGTTCCGAGGCAACTGTTCACCGGCTCCGCTCGCATGGCGTGTTCACCCACGAGTACTTCCGCATCTGCTTTCCCTGGGAGATCAAGAAAGAGATCAGCCTCCTGTTCGACCGGGTCAAGCCTGACGTGGTGCACATCCAGAGCCACTATATGATCGGCGAGCACGTCTTGTATGAGGCGGTGAAGCGGGGCATCAGGATTGTGGCCACCAACCACTTCATGCCGGAGAACCTGAACCCCTTCCTGCCCTTCCCGCAGTGGTTCAAGGACATCATCGGCAAGATCTCCTGGAAGGACATGGGCAAGGTCATGGGCCAGGCCGACGTCGTCACCACGCCCACGCCCCTGGCCGCCAAGGCCATGCATCAGCATGCTTTCCTGCGCAAGGTGCTGCCCCTTTCCAACGGGATCGATGCTGCGGCCTATGAGTTGCAGCCCGGTGAGGTCATCGAAGGGCATGCCAGTCCTACGGTGGTGTTTGCGGGCCGGCTGGCGGAGGAGAAGCACGTGGACGTGCTCATCAACGCTGTTGCCAAGACCCCTGCGGAACTGAACGTCCACCTGGAGGTAGTGGGCGGCGGTGAAGTCCGCCAGTCCCTGGAGGCGCAGGCGAAACGGCTTGGGCTCGAGGACAGGGTGCGGTTCCTTGGCCTGGCCAGTGATGAACAGCTCCGGGAGACCTACATCAAGGCGGACCTGTTCTGTATGCCTGGTACTGCCGAACTGCAGTCCCTGGTGACACTGGAAGCAATGTCGGCCTCGACGCCTGTCCTGCTGGCAGACGCCATGGCGCTGCCGCACCTGGTGCGCGACGGCGAGAACGGCTACCTGTTCACTCCTAACGACAGCGACGACCTCGCGGCGAAGATTACCCGCATCCTTCAGCTGCCTGCCGCCGAGCTGGCAGCGATGGGCCAGGCCAGCAGGCGGATGGTGGAACCGCACAGCATCGAGGGCACCCTGCAAACCTTTGAGGACCTCTACCGGGGGGCAAGCTTCGAAGACAAAGTGGTCTGATCGCAGGAAGCTGTCGGCCTGGCAGCCGCCGCCGCCGCGACCTGACCAGCAGCAACGGTGGTCTGAGGAAGCGTCCCGGTTTGCTAGAGTGTTTTTGCCCTGCTGAATCCGAAGTCCTCCATGGATCTCGTAAGCAGAGGGCATGGGGCTATAGCTCAGCTGGTTAGAGCGCGGGACTCATAATCCTAAGGTCCTCGGTTCAAGTCCGAGTAGCCCTACCTGAAAAGAGCCCTTGAACTGCGGAAACGTGGATCAGGGGCTCTTTAATTTTGATGTTCTCAGGTAGTAGTCCACCGCTTGCCCACCGGAATCATTCCCGGCGCTGGCCGAACGGCTCCAGCACAGTCGTGTTGTCCGGCGCCTCGTGGGTCTTTTGGACGTAGTGCTTCCGCGTGACGTTTTCGCTGGAGTGCCCGAGCTGGGCGGACGCGACGGCCATGCCGGAGGAGGCTTCCAGCAGGGTTCCGACGGTCTTTCGGAAGGTGTGCGGGGTCACCCACTGGAAGCCGAGCTCGTCGCGGGCAGAGCGCCACTGCCTGCGGAAATTGTTGGGGTCCCGGAGCGACCCGACGGCAGATGGGAACACCACGTCCCACGGTTGGCCTCCAGCTGCCCAATTTGCCGCCTCAGCAGCATTTCCCCGGCGAAGGCGGGTAGGAAGTACCTTTGACGGGAATGGGCGCTCTTAGGGTGATCCTGGATGGTCAGGCCCTGACCCGGCATGTAGACGATGGTCCCCTTCACGGTGACTGCCGGCTTGGCTGACTTCAGATCGATGTCCTTCCAGCGGATCGCGAGGGCTTCACCAATCCGCGCGCCGGTGGCGAGCATGATGTCGACGACGTCGAGCATGTCCACCGTGGGGTAGCGGCCGGCCTGCTTCTTGTTGGCCTCCCATTGGCGGAGGCCGGCGCGCAGTGCGCCGACCGCGGCGACTGTCAGGGCCCGAACCTCCTTGTGGTTGGTTGGAATCGTGGCAACGTCACGCAGAGGGTTTCCCGTCAAGGGCGCCGTGCCTGGCTGCCAGGCCCGGCATGCCCGACAGGACGGTCTTGCAGAGGTTCGCCGTGGCGTTGCCGTGCTTGGTTCGCATGGTTTTGAGGAACCTGTCCAGGGTGGAGACGGTGGCTTCCCGGATCCGGATCCGGATTCCGCCGATGCCCGGGCTGACGAAGTTGTCCATGATGTCCCGGTACCGGCGCCGGGTGTTCAGCGCCCGGTCAGTGTCCTCAAACTCGGCCCACCAGATGACCGCGAGCTTTGCAGACACCTCGATCCGGAATTGAGTAACATCACCCCCGAAACCACGGGAAGGTTTGCGCACTCAGCTTCTGAAAGTGACCGATCAGTTTCGCCAGGGGCTGCTCCGACGTGTCTACTACTAAGGAAACGAAGGTGACCTATCCTGCAGAAATGGGCGTGAGGGTGGGCTCAAACCGAGCGAGACCATTCGGCGTTGGAGCCGCTTTTTGGCGCGTTCGGGTTCGTTTTGTCGAAATGGTCAACGCCGAGTTCGTCATAGGCGACTCCGTCGTGGAGCATGTTCCAGACGATGACGAGCAGCGTGTGTTGGAGAGCGACTACGGCGCGCAGGGCGCCGGCATGGGATTGAATGCGACGGTATTTCACGGCGAGATAGGTCGTTTTTGATCGGGAAACGGCCAGTGCCGCGATTCCCAATGCGGCTTTGAGGTAATGGTCGCCGGGCCGGGTTTGGGTGGATTTTATTCGTCCAGCGGACTCGTTCCGGCTGGGACACACTCCCGCCCATGATGCGAGATGGCCCGCCGTGTCAAAGACGTTCATGTCGACGCCGGCTTCGGCGATGATGACGTTAGCGACATTCTTCGATATCCCGGGGACGGTCATCAGCAGCTCCCGGGCTAAGGAAAAAGGTTCCATCGCAGTCGATGCGGGCGTCGAGGGCCGTGAGGGTCGCCTCGATTTGGTCGATGCGGTCCAGATGCAAAGGCACCATGAATGCGTGGTGGTCGGTGAAACGGCCCGTGAGGGCTTCGACTAGCGCCGCGGATTTTGCGGCCCATCGAGGCGTGTGCCAGCGAAGCCAAGGTCTGCGGGTTACGTTCTCCGGATATGAGAGAGCATCGAGGATGCGGCGGGCTGATTGGGTGCTCAGCGTGCTGAAGACCGAGGACAACTTGATGTTGGAGTCCCTCCAGCCCTTTTTCCAGTCGTCCCTACTCGCGGGTGCGCTCATGAGTCAGGTTCGACCGCGTGCGGGTTAGATCCCGCAACTGCCGGATCGGCTCCGGCGGCACGAAACTGGCCCGCAGCAGGTTGTGAGCCGCGAGCTCCGCAAGCCATGTCGCGTCTGAGACATCCGACTTCGGCCCCGGGATATTCCGCGCAGCTTTAGCATTGACAAGTTGCACATTCAGCGACTCCGCCAGCAGGAAATAGAACGGTTTCCAGTAGTCGCCGGTGGCCTCCATCACCACCACTGTCACCGCGGCTGCCTCAAGATCACGCCGTAGGCGCACGATCTCATTCGTCGTCGCCCCATATGTGGTCACAGTCCTCCTGAAAGTTCCTACCCGCATTCCCGGTACCCGGATGCAGACCTTCGCATCACGTTTGGAGATATCCATTCCTGCGGCACGCTCGTGCACGATGTCCATCATCTACTCCTCGCATCTGGTCCAACGACACCACCGGCTGGTGGTGCCAGGTGCCGCGGGAAGGGCGGGGAAATTAATCAGGAATCTACTAAACGGGCTCATCAAACCCGATGCTTTTGGGCTTGCGGCACCAATCCACGGTTCCCGTGGAAGCCCTCCACGCCACGCTCATAAACAGGCTCTAAGCACTAAGACACATCGGCGTCGACCGCGGCACCGCCATCATCCGCCGCTACCCAACCCGGCCGCAAGAGCGTTTTCGCAGAACCACAACGCCGCGAAGCGGCTCCACCGCTCATAACTAACGGTGCATACACCGACTCAACCATGAGGTTTCGAAGCATAGTTACGAGAATCGCTGGCCGCTCACGAACTCGCACAATCACGCCAAATTTGGAGCCGTGCGGTCGTGGTGTTCGCCCGGACGGTGAGCCAGGGGTGCCGTGGGGATAATCCCACAGCGGACTTTCGCCTGCTATCGGCTTATAGACGACCACCTCCTCGCCGATGCTGCCAAGGAATGTAGCGTTTGAAGCCGTCGTGATGCGGCCGGTGAGCGTCAGCTCGGCCATCACTAACTAGGTCCGGTGCTGGCATCAGACCTCGGGAAGGGTGCAGATGTGCCCGTCGGCGTCTATGGGGTAACCGCAGAGCAAGCACATCGGACGCCCGGCGCCCACGACCTCACGGGTGCGTTTGGCGAATGCGCGGGCGGTGCCGACCGGCATTCGTACCAGCAGCATCTCGGTCTCGTTAGCGGCGTCCTCATCAAGGGATTCGTCGTTCTCATCAGCATCGACATCGGTGATGGGGTAGGCCTCTATTACGACCTGCGCCGTCGGTGGGTCCCAACCTAAGCTCATGGCGCCGGTCCGAAACTGCTCCTGAACGGCCTCGAGCTTGTCATCGTCGACAAGTTCCATGGGAGTACTCGTGGGAACGCTGAAGGGGTTGCCCTCGACGGTGATGACCTGGTCGAGAATTTCGTCGATCTTCTCGGCGAGCAGAGCCGACTGCTGCTTCTCCAGGGCAATACTCACGATCTGCGTGCCTGCGCGCACCTGCAGGTAGAACGTGCGCGCCCCCGGAAGGCCGATGGTGCCAACGACGACCCGATCAGGCCAGGCAAACTCATGAACACGTTTAGGCATGTCAGTATTTTAGGCACATGAGGTTCATGGCGCCTTTTGCCCTGCACCGCCGCCCACCGGCGCATCGCCAGAGTGGATGCCGTTCGACAGCCACGACAGATCACCCGCGTCGGTGTTGGTCGCATGGACGCTCGGCCGACTAGCGCCGTAGCGCACGATCGATACGGAGGCGGGGCCCACGTTAATACGCTGGAACAGGTCAAGGTGCATGCCGAGCGCGTCGGCGAGGATTGACTTGATGATGTCACCGTGACTCACCGCCACCCACACGGCCCCTGGCCTGTACTCGGCTTCGAAGGCCGATCGTGGCGTCGAATCGCTGCCACCGACCGAGCCTGCATCGCGGCCATGGATTCACCGCCGGGAAAGATGACGGCGGACGGTTGCGACTGCACAACCGACCACTTCGACCCGGGAGCAGGGTGTCGCAGACTTCAATGGAGCCGCCGCGTCCATTGCTGTCCCTGAGGACCGCGATGCGGTAGGCCGGGGGCGCGGGAGGAGATCCGCTTTGAGTCGTAGCAAACTCCACGACCAGTTCGCCAGCCTGAGGCGGATCGGCATCGACGAGATCTCCTACAAGCGCGGCCACAAGTATCTGGCCGTCGTCGTCGACCACGACAGCGGCTGGCTGGTCTGGGCGGCGCCGGGCCAGGACAAGGCCACCCTGGGCAAGTTCTTCGACGCCCTCGGGGTGGAACGCTGCTCCCGGATCACGCATGTCTCCGCCGACGGGGCCGCGTGGAACGACGCCCGTAAAGCGGCCCGGGCCAGCGAGGCCAGGCGCGGCCGCTGCCGGCCCGCGAAAGACGCGGCGCCCCCCCGGACAGTGCCCGCGCAGCCGGTGTGAAGAACTCCCGTTATGCGCTCTGGACGAACCCGGAGAACCTGACCGAGAAGCAGCAGCTCGCCTGGATCGTGCAGACCGACCCCACCCTCGGCCGGGCCTACTACCTCAAGGAAGGACTCCGGGTCATTTTCAAACTGCCCCACGACGAAGCCGCTGAAGCCCTCGATAAGTGGGTTGCCCGGGCGCGCGGGTGCCGGATCCCCGCGTTCGCGAAGCTCCAACGCAGCATCGTCAACCACCGTGCCGCGATCCTCGCCGCAATAGAGCATGGGCTCTCCAAACGGCGTGTCGAATCGATCAACACGAAGATCAGACTGATCACCCGCATCGCCTTCGGCTTCAAATCACCCGAAGCACTCATCGCCGTCGCGATTTTCAGCCTCGGTGGTCACAAACCGGTGCTCCCAGATCGGAATTGACCTACGGAAGAGTCAGCTCTACACGGCCTCCCGTACCTGCGTACAAGTGAGGCTTCGCTATTGGTCGCTCGCCTGAGCTCCGGAACATCACCGGGGAGGAGCCACCATTCGGGCGTTGGAATTGATGGGGGCTTGTTTCCGCTGGGGCAAGGGACGATAGTTCTGATATGCGGGCCAGCCGGTCGCCCAGCCTTGGTCCGCATCCAGGTCTTTTTTGGTCGATTGCCTGATGCTAGGAGGATCGCGAAATGTCGGGTTGGAACGCCGACAACGCAGCCGGTCCGGCGGGCGCGGGAGCCGTCACAGTTCTTGATGGCTCCTCATTTTGTTTGACTGCGTCCGACGGTGACATGCACTCGGGGAGTCCCCATGGCGCGTTTTTTCACGACACCCGGTACATATCCGAGTGGAACGTTAGCGTTGATGACGTTCCACTCGAGGCGCTTGCCGCGACGGCTGTGGAACCCTTCCGGGCCGTGTTTATAGGCAGGTTAAGCGGCCATTCCGGCAGCGCTGATACGCCGTTGCTGATAGAGCGGGAAAGGATCATTGGTGCCGGTCTTACGGAAACCATCACGATCGAGAATCACTTGGCGGTGCCTAACACTTTACGGCTCGCCCTGAGCGTGAATGCCGATTTCGCCGATCTTTTTGAGGTTAAGGATGGCAGGCCTGCCAGCCCGGGGCAGCAGCAGATCCGGATAGAGGGCGATAGTCTCCTCCTTGAGTGTGAAGGGGAGGGCCGGCGTCATGGGCTTGTTGTCCGCGCACCAGGCGCCGCTGTAGAGGGCCACCGACTCGTGTGTACGGTCACCATTCCTGCCCATGGGAAGTGGGCTCAGACGTTCACTGCCACGCCCTATCTGAACGGGCAGGCGGTGATTTCAACGGCGGCGTATGGCACTGATGAAGTTTCCTCCGAGGCCCGGCATCGTCTCTTTTCGTGGCGGATGTCCATGCCCATCCCTAACTTGGGTGATGCCTCCGTCCGAAATACGATTTTGCGCAGCCAGGAGGATCTCGGCTCACTCCGGATCTTTGATCCGGACCACCCCGACCGCGTCGTAGCTGCGGCAGGCGCTCCATGGTTCATGGCCCTTTTCGGGCGTGACAGCCTGCTCTCGTCCCTTATGTCCCTCCTGCTGGATCCCTCCTTGGCACTAGGCACCCTCCAGACGCTGGCGGACCACCAAGGCAAGGAAGTTAACCCCGACACGGAAGAAGAGCCCGGCCGGATCCTCCATGAAGTGCGTCTGGGTACCAGCACGGAGTCCGTTCTGGGCGGCCGCAGTATCTACTACGGAACCGCGGATGCCACCCCGTTGTTCGTCGGCATCCTTAGCGAGCTGGGACGTTGGGGGCTGGAACCGGAGGCAGTCCACGCCCTGCTGCCGGCCGCAGACCGCGCGCTGGCATGGATCGAGAACTACGGCGACCGTGACGGCGACGGATTCGTCGAATACCAGCGGCAAACTGAACACGGGCTGATAAACCAGGGCTGGAAGGATTCGTGGGACGGCATCAATTTCGCCGACGGCTCACTCGCTCAGGGGCCCATAGCGCTGTGCGAAGTGCAGGCCTACACGTACGGGGCCTATGTCGGGCGTGCCCTGATGGCGCTGGACGACGGCGACACCGAAGCAGCCGATCTCTGGGCGGGCAGGGCGGTCCGGCTGAAAGAGGCGTTCAATGAACGGTTCTGGCTGCCGGACCGGGGATATTTTGCCGTCGCCCTGGATGGGGACAAGAAGCCAGTAGACGCCCTGGCCTCAAATATGGGTCATTGTCTCTGGATGGGCATCGTGGACACCGACAAAGCAGCCCAAGTAGCGGCGCACCTGATGTCCACGGAAATGTTCACCGGCTGGGGTATCCGCACTCTGGCCAGCACGATGGGGGCCTACAACCCTCTCAGTTATCACAATGGTTCCGTCTGGCCGCACGACAGCGCCCTGATAGCGCATGGGCTGATGAGATACGGATTCATCGACGAGGCCCAGAGAATCGCCTACGGACTGTTCGAAGCAGCCGAGCACTTCGGCGGCCGGCTCCCGGAGCTGTTCTGCGGACTGGACCGTGAAAGGTTCCCAAATCCGGTACCCTACCCTGCAGCGTGCTCACCCCAGGCGTGGGCGGCGGCGGCTCCGATCCATCTGATCCGCATGCTGATGCGGTTCGACCCTGCCCTTCCCTGGAACGAGCTCTGGCTCGCACCGGAACTTCCAAAAGGCTTCGGGCAGTTCCGAATCGACAACGTGCCGTTTGCCGGAAACAGGCTCACCATCAACATCACCCAGGACTCCGTTACCGTGGATGGCCTGCCGGAATCCATAAAGCTCCGGCTCGAAGCGCGTCCCGCCCTTCGGGAACTCCTGAATCTGACCCGGACGAAATGAGTGCTGCTCTACTGGGTATGGAGAAGCACGACATTATGCAATTCTCGGGTCCGATGGCTTCTTCCTCGATCGCTTCGTAGTTGTGTCGCGTGGTGTCTACCTTCGAATAAATGCATGGAATCGGAAACGGGGCGGCGGGCGCATATGGTCAGCAGCCTGGGCCAGAACGTTCAACGCCAGCTCGAGGGCGTCCAGCTGGAGGGGGTCTTTACCGACAAGGCCTCTGGCAAAGACACCCAGCGCCCCCAGCTTGATGAGCTGCTGCGCTTCATCCGCGACGGCGACACCCCTCGTGGTGCACAGTATGGACCGGCTCGCCCGGAATCTGGACGATCTCCGGTCCAGGCACTCACGAAGATACGCGTGCGGGTCAAATTCGTTAAGGAGCAGCTGGTCTTCACCGGGGAGGAATCACCCTTGGCGAATCTGATGCTGTCGGTGATGGGTGCTTTTGCCGAATTCGAGCGGGCCCTGATCGGTGAACGCCGGCGCGAAGGCATCACACTGGCAAAGGCGCGCGGTGTCTACCGCGGCCGCAAGAAAGCACTCTCGGCCGAGAAGGCCAGTGAGCTGCGGGAGCGGGCTGCGGCGGGGGAGCAGAAGACGGGCCTGGGCCGGAAATTCGGCATCAGCCGCGAAACCCTCTACCAGTACCTGAAGGTCAGGAGCTAGGTTGCCGGGCTTCGCCTCTGCAGGGTGCCATGCCGGTGTTGGGAACAGGCACAGTGATGGATGAACCGATGTGCTCACGGGGAACGCCCTTGTGCTCCGGGGCCAGGATGTCGGGGCCTTGTGTGCTGAGGGTCAGGCTGTGGGGGAGTGCCGGCAGCGCGCGGCGTGAAGGGTGATGCCCACGCTCACCGCGACGCTGAGGGCGAGTGCCAGTAGGCCGGAGTATGCGGCGAGGGAGTAACTCCCAGGATCAGCTATCGTATCCGCAACAGGTTCCATGTAGTAACAAATCGTCTGCCATGCGGTGACTCCGAGTACCGCGATGAGTGCGGCGACGGTCCACGCGGCTGCCACCAACAGGATCGCCTTCGTACGTCCTTTCATTCGTCCCGTTTCGTTGCGAGTCTAGCGTCAGCGAATTTCGCCCGGCGGAACAAATACGAGCGGAGCCCGTACCCGGACGCCCCGGCAAATCTGACAGGGGTGCAGGGTGCCTGGAAGCTGAAATCGGGTTGGGGCAATGCCTGACGTTGCCCTGGCCACCAGCCCGGGCCTTCGGAAGATCTCCTTCACCGGCTCCACCGACGTGGGGATTTCCATCGCGCAGCAGGCTGCCGCCACGGTCAAGCGCGTCACCATGGAGCTCGGCGGCAACGATCCTGCCATCGTGCTGGACGACGCGGACCTCGCGGTCACGGCCCGCGGGATCGTGGGCAGCGCGTTCCGCAACGCCGGCCAGGTATGCATGGCGGTCAAGCGCGTCTACGTCCCGCGCAGCCGCAGCAGGGAACTGGCCGAGGCCATCGCCGCCGAGGCGTCTCGCCACGTGCTGGGTCACGGCATCGCGGAGGGAACCACCATGGGCCCCATGCACAACGAATCGCAGCTCAAGCTGGTCCACGGCCTGGTCGACTCCGCCGTCGGCAGCGGCGCCCGCATCATCACCGGCGGCCGTCCCGGCTGCGACCTGCACGGCTACTTCCTCGCCCCCACGGTAGTGATCGACGCAGAGCCGGGCATGGACCTGGTGGAGCAGGAACAGTTCGGTGCGGCACTGCCGATCGTTGCCCATGACGATCTCGATGCCACCATCGCCGGGCTCAACGCCGGGGAATTCGGCCTCGGTGCTTCCGTGTGGAGCCCGGACCAGGAGCGCGCGTATTCCATCGCTTCCCGGCTCGAAGCCGGAACCCTATGGATCAACCAGCACACGCTTGTGGAGCCCGATGCCCCGTTCGGTGGCTGGAAATCCTCCGGCGTCGGCCGCGAACGCGGCCGCTGGGGGCTGGAGGAATACCTGGAAACGCGCGTCCGTAATGCCCGCCGCCATTCCTGATCCCGCACCCATACTGCAGAAGTATTCACCTTGAGCGTCGAACTGATCACCCTGGGCACCGCCGCCGGACCGGCCATCCGCGGACCGGAAAACGGCATCTCCAGCGCCCTCGTGGTGGGCGACGCCTTCTACATGGTGGACTTCGGGCTCGGCTGCTCCCGCGCCGCCCATGAAGCAGGGCTCCGGGGCAAGGACTTCAAGGCCGGCTTTGTCACCCACCTGCACTCGGACCATGTAGGGGAAACTGCCCGGCTTCCTGCTGTGGAACTGGGGCAACCCGGTGGACGGCTTCACCGGACCGGTGTCCGTCGTGGGGCCGGTTAAGGACCACACCCGCGAGGGAGGCGCGGGTCTCTCCGGCACCAGCGAACTCGTCTCTCACGCGCTGAAGGCGTTCTCCTACGACATTGACATCAGCGTCCACGACGAAGCCCGGCCCGATCTGGCCTCCCTGCTGCTCACCGTCGACCTCGACACGCCCGCCCACGGCTCGCTGGCGAAAGCTGCCGGCCGCACTGGCCGACATCCAAGCCGATCTGGGCACTACGCTGGTGCAGGCCGGGCTGCTGCTGGGCATCATCCAGGTAGCCAGCATCGTGGGCGGGTTGGCAACTGCCGTGGGCGGGGAGATGGCGGGCCTCCGCCGACCCCTGGTCTCGGGCCTGCTCCTCCTGAGCGCCGCCTCCGCGCTCGGAGCGGCCGCCCCCAGCACGGAACTGCTGATGGCCGCACGGACGCTGGAGGGCGTCGGGTTCCTGCTGGCCGTCGTCGTCGCCCCTGCCCTGATCCGCAAGGTGGCACCGCCGCGACGGCTGAACGTGGCGCTAGCAAGCTGGGCCACGTTCCAGGGCATCGCCGCGCTGATTGGCCTGACCGTGGGAGCGGTGTTCCTCCAGGCCTCCGGCTGGCGGCAGTGGTGGCTGGTAATGGCCGTAGTCACGCTGCTCCCGGTGCCGCTGCTGCTGCGCCGCGTGCCCAGGGATGTGCCACCGGCCCTCGCCGGGCTGCACCCGCGCTCCGCCGGGTGGGCCGCACTGTGGCCACCCGCCGGCCGTGGATCACCGGGGTGGTCTTCGCCTGCTATACGGCCCAGTGGATGGCCGTTCTCGGCTTCCTGCCGTCCATCTACCGGTCAGCCGGGCTGGAAGGCGCGTGGCCCGGCATCCTCAGTGCCGTCGTGGGCGGCGTCAACGCTCTCGGCGCCGTCAGCGCATCCAGCGCGGCGTGCCCGAGCGGAGAATTGTCTTCTGGACCTTCCTGGCGATGTCCGCCGCCTCCGTGGCCACGATCGCCGTCCCCTGGGCGAGCTTCGGGAATGGCTTCCTCATCCAGTTCGGCCTCATTGCTGCGTTTTCCGCCGTCGGAGGCCTGATCCCTGCCGCAATGACCAGCTACTCAGTGCGCATCGCCCCTGCCGACGGATCCGTCACGGCTGTGCTGGGGCTGACGCAGCAGATCTTCAACGTAGGAAATTTCCTGGGCCCCATGCTCTTCGCCCTGCTGGCCACCCGCACCGGTGGCTGGGGCACCACCTGGTGGCTAACCTGTGGACTGAGCGTCCTTGGGATGGGCCTGCTCGCTTTCCTGGGAGAGACCGGCTCCGGGACGATCGCCGGTGTGCCGCGCCCCGGAAAGTGTCTTTCCACCCAACGGAAAGCTAAAATGTAAGGCCCGTCACAGGAGCCTAGAGTCAAGGAAATGCCGCTGCAATCCAGCAAAGGCTCCCTCTTCAACGATTGGGCATACTGTGTCTGCAACTCCTCTTCCCGACGTGGCTCCGGGCTCCGAAAACTCCCGCGATCCCCGGACCTGGTCCCAGGCCAAACGCAACCGCTACGGCTTGATCATCACGGTCTGCCTGCTCTTCCTGATGATGCTCAGCTGGGCGGACAAGGCGGTTCTGGGCATAGCCGCCGTGCCCCTGATGAAGCAGCTGGGCATCACGCCCGAGCAGTTCGGCCTGGTGGGCAGTGCCATGTTCCTGACCTTCGGCGTGGCGCAGATCGTGGCTGCCCCCATCGCCAACAAGGTCTCCAGCAAGTGGATCCTGCTGGTGCTGTGCCTGCTGTGGTCCCTGGCTCAGGCCCCCATCCTGCTGTTCGCGTCGCTGCCCGCCCTCTGGGCCAGCCGCCTGCTGCTGGGCGCCGGCGAGGGCCCGCTGGCACCGGTGCTGATGCACGGCATCTACAAGTGGTTCCCGGAGAAGAAGGGCGCCACACCGGCCGCTCTGGCGTCCGCCGGTGTCACGCTGGGAATCGTGGCCTTCGCCCCGGTCCTGGCCTGGGTGATCGGGCAGTTCGGCTGGCAGACAGCGTTCGCCGTGCTGGCCATCCTGGGCCTCATCTGGTCCCTGTTCTGGATCATCGTGGGCAAGGAAGGCCCGTACACCAGCCGGAAGGCCGAGCAGGAGATTGACGGCATCGCCCCGGAGGAAGCTCCCGTGGTGGTGGAGGCCAAAGTCCGCGACTGGCGCACCATCCTCTCCACCAGCTGGATCTTCGCGGTACTGGCGTCCTTCTTCGGCTACTGGACCTTCACCCTGGCCATGTCCTGGGGCCCGGCCTACTTCCAGAACGTGCTGGGCTTCACCGGGCAGCAGGCCGGCACCATGATCGCGCTGCCGGCCGCCTGGGGTGCCATCGCCACAGTGGGCCTCAGCGCACTGACACAGCGCCTGCACCTCAGGGGCGTCCCCACCCGGAAGGCCCGCGGCTGGGTGCTCAGCATCGCCGCAACCTTCGCCGGCGCCTGCCTGGTGGCGGCCACGCTGACCACCTCCCCCTTCCTGTCCATCACCCTCATGGTCTTCGGCTTCGGCACCGCACCGGCGCTGTTCGCCATCACCTACCTGATCGTCGCAGAACTGACCACCATCGCCCAGCGCGGCGCCAACCTCTCCATCGCCAACGCCGTCCTCACCACCGGCGGTGTTTTCGCCCCGGCAGTCTCCGGCTTCCTGATCGGCGGCGCGGCCACCCCGGCGGAAGGCTACAAGGCAGCCTTCGCCCTGGCCGGCGGCCTTATGCTGACCTTCGGAATCCTGGCCCTGATATTCGTCAACCAGCAGCGCGACCGCCGCAGGCTTGGTCTGGACACACCCGCTGCCCCCGCCACGCCGGCTGTCTCAGCCTCGGCAGCAGGCAACGGATCCACTCCATTGGAGGCAGGCACCAGGGCCTGAACCCGAGCCTGTCGTCGGACACTGTTTAGACAAGGTGGACGACGCCGGCGGCTACTACCACGCTGCTCAGCAACAAGGCAGGTGTCGCAAGCTTCGGCTTTGGAACTGGGTTCGCTTCCATGGATTACTTACTCGACCAGTTTAGAGTTGCCAACCGACATTGATAAGGCTGTCTTCCCAAGTCACATGGTCGTCGAGCGACCCCCAAGCAAAAAGATTGCAACATCCTTGCACCCGACGTTACCGAAGTTCGTCGCACCGTTCATCTGCCGCGACGCCGCCGGTCCAACTGCCTTCCACGGCCGGCGTTGCATCGGGGAAGGCAGTTGCGGTAAGTTACTCACCAGTAACTTCACTTGCTTCGGGGATGGTCATCCTTGGAGCCCTGCGGCCAGCACTGATCCCGAGCGAGGAACCATGTCCAGGAAATCCATTGACATCAACGACCTTCCGTATGCCGACGGTGACTTTTTCGCCTTCGAGCAACTACTCGCGGGCAAGGAGCGGGACCGCCTGGCCGAGATCCGGGGCTTCCTGTCCCGCGAGGTCCGGCCGATTGCCGTGGACTGCTGGAACCGCGGCGAATTCCCCATGGACCTCATCCCCAAGCTGGCCGAAATCGATCTGGTCAGTCCCGTAAGGCGGCAGGGCTACTCGAACCTGTTTGCCGGCCTGGTCCACGCCGAGGCCACGCGTGCCGACGCTTCCATTGCCACTTTCCTCGGCGTCCACGACGGACTCTTCACCGGCTCCATCGAGGCTCTGGCCTCGCAGGAACAGCAGGAAGCCTGGCTCACGGACATTTATTCGCTGAAGAAGATCGGCGCGTTCGGACTCACTGAACCCCTGGGCGGCTCGGACGTGGCAGGCGGTACCCGCACCACGGCGGAGCGCGACGGCGACACCTGGATTCTCAATGGCGCCAAACGGTGGATCGGCAACGCCACCTTCTCTGATTGGGTGGTGATCTACGCCCGCGACCTTGCCGACAACCAAGTCAAGGGCTTCCTCGTTGATACGGCACTGCCCGGCTACAGTGCCACCAAGATTGAAAACAAGATCTCCCTACGGACCGTCCAGAACGCGGACATCGTTCTGGACAACGTAGTGGTTCCCGACTTTTACAAACTCGCGGGCGCCAACAGCTTCCGCGACACCAACAAGGTCCTCAAAGTGACCCGGCTGTCCGTCGCCTGGCAGGCGGTCGGCCAGCAGCTCGCTGCTTTCGATGTGGCCCGCCGCTACGCCGTGGAAAGGCACCAATTCGGCCGTCAGCTGGCATCGTTCCAGCTGGTCCAGAGCCAGCTGGTGCAGATCCTTGGCAACGCAGTCAGCTCCATGGGCATGATGGTCAGGCTTTCGCAGCTGGAGGACGCGGGCGAGGCCAAGGACGAACAGTCTGCGCTGGCCAAGGCATTCACCACCGCGCGCATGCGTGAAAGCGTGGCCATCGGTCGTAGCCTCCTGGGCGGCAACGGGATCGTCACGGACTTCGAAATGGCTAAGATTTTCGCTGATGCTGAAGCCATCTATTCGTACGAAGGAACCCACGAGATCAATACGCTGGTGACCGGGCGCGCCATCACGGGGGTCTCAGCCATCGTCTAAGGCCACTGGCTCCGCCCGGCTGTCGGGGTCCGCCCTGCCCGCTGGCTCGGCGCTCGTGACTGGGTCCGCCTTTCTGACCGGCAGCAGGATGGACGGGAGGAGGTCCGTCACGAATTCCAGCGGATTGACGTAGTCATCTGCCCGCCTGACGCCCCAGTGGACGCAGGCCAGGGCGCCGCAATGACCTGCCTGCAAGGTACCGATGATTTCGCCCTGCGCCACAACGGTTCCGGCCGTTAGTCGGCTCTCAACGGGCTCAAAGCTACTCCGAAGTCCGCCCCCGTGATCGATGGTGATCACTGGGCGGTCCACCACCACGCCTACGAAGCTCACGGTGCCGGACGCTGGCGACGTGACCGGGACGCCGTCGTGGGTTGCCTTAAGGTCCACGCCGCGATGACCGCTCATCCACGGCTTGTCCGGCGGGTCGAAGGCCCGCATAACTGCGGGCCTGGGCGCAAGGGGCCAGTCCCAGGCGGGGCGGGGAGCCGTTGCCTGCGGAGCCGCAGCGGCCGGCAGCAGAAGGACGGCGGCAAGCACAAAAGTTGCTTTCATCTGCCCAGCATTCCCTCTTGGATCGGCCACCGGGAGTGCCCGGTGCTGCCATGTGGAAAACGCCCGCCGGAGGCCCGGATGCTGTCCTTGTGGTGTTGACGGGTGGTTCCGTGGCTGTCGTAGGGTCGTGGCTGCCCGGGGGAGGCGGTTATGGCTTTGGTTGCTGTGGCCCGGCGATTCACGTCGTGACGGCTTCGAAGGATTGGCCGCCCGCACTCTTCGCGATGACCCGACCGCTGATTGAGAGACGCGACATGATCGCGATGCTCGTCGCGCACGGCCAGAACATCCTCTACATCCCGGGCCGGATCGTCCACCACGCCTCCAAGCTCTACCGCGGAGAGGGCAAAACGGATGCGAAGGACGCCGCTGTGATTGCTGACCAGGCACGGATGCGCCGGGATCTGCAGCCCCTGCGGGCGGGGGATGAGATCAGTACCGGGGTGAGGATCCTCACCTCCCGCCGGGCGGACAAGTCCGCGGACCGGGTCCGGGCGATCAACCGGCTGCAGGCCCAGCTGCTCGAGTACTTCCCGGCCCTGGAGCGTGCTTTTGACTACAGCCGCTCCAAAGCCGCCCTCCTGCTGCTGACCTAACACCGGACCCCGGACGGAATCCGCCGCACCGGCCAAGCCAGGCTCCAGGCGTGGTTGAAGAAACACGGCGCCCGCTCCTCCGCCGTTGTCGCTGCCGCTGCGGTCGAGGCCGCGAAGTCCCAGCACACCACCGTTCCGGCCCAGCACCTCGGGGAACTTATCGTCGCGGCCCTGGCCCAGGAGATCGTCACCCTGAACAAAGAACTGGCCGAGCTGGACGCCCTGATCAGCGCGAAGGTCACCGAACACCGGCACACCCGGACCTTGCTCAGCATGCCCGGCTTCGGCCCCGTCCTGGCCGCGGAGTTCCTTGGCGCTACCGGCGGGGACCTGACGGTCTTTGAAACCGCGGACCGGTTCGCCGGCGTCGCCGGACTTGCCCCCGCACCCAGGGATTCCGGCCGCATCAGCGGCAACCACCACCGCCCCAGACGCTACGACCGCAGGCTCCTGCGCGTCTTCTACCTCTCTGGCCTCTCGGCGCTTAAATCCTGCCCGGCATCACGGACCTACTACGACCGCAAACGAGGCGAAGGCAAAACCCACATCCAGGCCATGCTTTCACTGGCCCGGCGCCGCCTCAACGTCCTCTGGGCCATGCTCCGCGACGGCACCACCTACACCCGGTTCTCCGCACCGGCGCCACCATTGGTCGTCTGACCGAGTCCGTCCCGCCCCGAAATCCGCGCCGCAGACTCAAGCGGCACCGTTTTTCTCCACGATTTCCGAGGTATGGCCCCCTCGAGGCGGTATTGCCGGCCTGGGTTGCTATCCCGTCCGACAAACCCGGGGTCGGACCCGTGGCGAAGCGTTATCTATGTGACCGATAGATGACACCCCTGCGGAATCCTGCGCGCTGGACATCCCGCGAGGAATGAGTCAAGAATGAGCCGGCGGGTGTCGGCGAAACTCCCTGTGCTCCCGGCCGGGCTCGTTCAGCCCGGCGGATCTGACCCTTGGAGGCGGGACATGAAGGCTGTGGTTGTCGGGGCGGGCATTGCGGGCCTCGTGGCGGCCCGCCAGCTCGGTTTGGCCGGCTGGGACGTCGAGGTCCTCGAGAAATCGGCCGCTCCGCGCCCCGATGGCTACATGATGGACTTCTTTGGTCCGGGCGTGGAGGCGGCGGAGCGGATCGGCCTCTACCCGCGGCTCGCCGCGGTGGCCTACCACGTCGAGGCCGCCGAATATGTCGATGCAACAGGACACCCCACCTCCAGCCTCGATTACGACCAGTTCGCCGGCTTGCCGGCGGGAAGGTCCTGAGCCTGCTGCGCCCCGACATGGAACGCGCCGCCCTCGCTGCGCTCGACGACGTGGCCTCCGGCCGGGTGCGAATCCGTTACGGGGCGCCGGTTTCCCAGGTATGGAGCGGTGAGGACGGCGTGGAGGTCGCCGTCGGTGACCCGCCGGACGTGACGCTCGGCGCGGACGTCCTCGTCGGCGCCGATGGCATCCATTCCGGTGTACGAGCCCAGGTCTTCGGCCCCGAAGAGGAATACCTGCGCCCCCTGGGCATGCGGGCCGCCGCGTTCATTGTGACCGAGCCGGTCCTGAATGCCCGCTTCCGGAACCGGTTCGTCCTCACCGACAGCATCGACCGGATGGCCGGGCTCTATAGCCTCCGCTCAGACGAGGTGGCGGCATTCATGGTCTACCGGGATGCCACAGACGCGCCAGGGCACCAGCGCTCCGGGAGTCCACGGGAGCGGCTGCGCCGCGAGTTCGCCGGCCTCGGCCACGCCGTCGACCGGCTGCTGGAGCTGTGCCCCGAGCATCCGTACGACGACGTCGTCGCACAGGTTGTCATGCCGGGCTGGCAGAGGGGGCGGACCGTTCTCGTGGGGGACGCCTGCGGGGCCGTGTCGCTGCTCGCGGGTCAGGGCGGCTCACTCGCCATCGCCGGTGCCGCGTTGCTGGGGGACTTCCTGGGACCCGTGGCTTCACCTGACGGGATCAGCGCAGCCCTCGCCGAATTCGAGCGACGCTGGCAACCGGTAGTCGAGGAGGCGCAGGCCGCCGGGAGGCGCACCGCGTCATCGTTCCTCCCCTCCAATCGGACCCAGCGCCTCCTGCGCCGCTGGATCATACGGGCCACCCATCTGCCAGGAATCGACCGGCTCGTGGCCCGCCAGATCGTGGGCAGAATCGCCAAATAGGCCGCGCGACCGGCATCGGTCGTCCAGAAGAGCGGCGGGAATCGGCCGAGAGCTGCCCTAGTTTCGACGCGGAGCTGGAATGCTCCGCGTCGCGGTGGTGGCCAGCATCGTGCCTCAGCACAACCCGCCCTGCCGTTACTGCTCCGGAACCAAGTTGGGGAACAAGCGCCACTGCGGATTCGTTGCACTCGGGACGACAACCAGGGAACGAGGAACGGATCATGACCGCTGATTACGATGAACTGCGCGCCGACGTTAAGGAAACGCAGGATAAGTCCCTTGAGGCACTAAAGTCCGCCAACGCCCCTGACGCGCTCAGCGTGGTACGGGAACTCGACGCACCCGATGATGCTGACGCTCTCGGCGTTCCGGGCGGCGAAATCGTAGCTGAGGAACTCACCGTTCAGGTCGTCCCCCAAGCCGCGGACGAGTTTACGTGCCACTCCTGCTTCCTGGTCCGGCACCGCTCCCAAATGGCCCGTGAACACGACGGTCACCAATATTGCCAGGAATGCGAAGGCTAACCGCCCCGTTTGGCGTTCGAGCACCAAACCTGACACCACGCCGGAGCCCGCCGATGGTGAAGGCGCTGACCATTGCCGGTTCTGTTGCTACCAGATAGCCGAGCACCACGAAGAAAGGATGACATTCAGGACCTTCTTCGGCCCGTCCAGCCGCCGGGCCAGTGCGTCAGCTCGGCGAAGCCGGCCGCTTCCCGCAGATGCGCCCGGGGCCTCGGCACTGGGCCCTTGTTCTGTCATGAATGTCCGGACCACGGAGCATGGTGGACACCATAGAGAGCAGACCCATCGCCGAGTTTGCTCTTGGGAATGACGCTGATTTCAAGCACCACCGCTGTAGTGTCGGCGAGGTCGCCGGATCCGGTGCCACGCACCGCCTGCAGCACCTCAGATTCGCTGAGGCGGTTTCTGCGCAGTTGGGCATGCTGAAGTTCTCCAAAAAAACGAGTGCCACGGGCTTGGACGTCACTGCAGATCTGGCCCCGGGCACATGCGAGGACGCCCACGCGACGACGAACTGCAGGCCCGCGAGCAGCGCCAACGCCGTCACCCCTCAAAAAGGCAACGTCAGAACTGAGTAGGATCCTCGCGAGCGTGGATCCCAAGGCGACCGTCACAATGAAATCGAACGCGTTGAGCTGCCCCAACGTCCTCTTGCCCGAAACCCGCAGGACCACCACCAGGGCAGCATACAAAACTGAACCGATGATCAGGACACGGAGAATATCCGCCCAGGAATCAAACCACATACTCTTCATGCTCCTTCGATACGGTAGTCGGCCGATATCAGGGACAGGGGAACGTCACTGACAGTACGCTGGGTATTTCCGGTTCGGTTAGCTGCAAACCAAAGGACAGTAGGCAGTGAAGCTGAATCGCCCGTCGAAAGCTGGCCTTCGGGTAGGAAGAGCAGGACCTTATGACTGAAGTGCCTTCACTACAGGCGGACCGCTGCTGATGAACGGCCGTGCCGCGCACTGGCTGGACGCGCTGCGGAGCCAGTTATGGCCTCTCCCGGCGTTGTCAGTTGCCCTCGCCGTGGTGCTGGGTGTGGCGGTGCCTGCTCTGGATTCCGCTGTCGACGGCCAACTGCCCGGGAATGTCGGTGTTTTTCTCTTCAGCGGAGGCCCGGGAGCGGCCAGGTCGGTCCTGCAGGCCATCTCAGGGTCCCTGATCACGGTGACGTCCCTGACCTTCTCGCTCACCGTGGTCACGCTGCAGCTGGCCAGCAGCCAATTCTCGCCGCGGCTGTTGCGGACTTTCACTTCCGACCGGTTTGTGCACGTAACGCTGGCCCTCTTTCTGGCATCTTTCGCCTTCGCGCTGACGGTCCTGCGCAGCGTCCGCGACGAAAGCAACGGAAACACCGCCTTCGTACCGGAAATTTCGGTCACCCTCTCGTTCGCGCTTGCCATAGCCAGCGTCGTGGGGCTGGTGCTCTTCCTGGCGCATCTCACCCGGGAAATCCGTGTGGAAACCATGATGCGCAACGTCAACGTGGAAACCCGGGAAACCATCGACCGGGTCTTTCCCGAGGACCGGCCCGCACGCGGGCCCGAACCCGTCCCGGCGTCCGGCGCCTTCCACATCAAATCCAGCTCCTCAGGCTTCCTGACGTCGCTGGATAAAGGCGCACTCCTGCAGGCCGCGAGAGATTCCGGTGCCGTGGTGCGGATAGACCGGGAACCGGGCAGCTCCCTCGTGGAGGACGTTCCCTTCGCTACCGCCTGGGCGGCCGAACCGGGAAGAATATTAGGACACGAGGCCCGCGAGAAGCTGGCCAAAGATGTCAATGCCGCTGTGGCAACAGGGTATGAACGCACCAACGTCCAGGACGTCGGGTTCGGGTTCCGGCAACTGGTTGATGTCGCCGCGCGGGCACTCTCGCCGGGCATCAACGACCCCACCACGGCAGTGCACGTCATCGGGCACCTCTCGGCCCTGCTGTGCCGGCTGGCGGGAAGGAACCCCGGCCCGGAGCACGTGACCGACGAGGACGCGCGCGTCAGGGTGGTGCTGTCACTTCCCACGCTCCGGGACCTGCTCGACATGGCGATGAACCAGCCCCGGCAATACGGCGCCGCGGACGCGGCCGTCGCGCGCCGCCTCCTGGGGCTCCTTCACGAACTTGCATGGTGCGATGCGAAGGGCCAGTACCGGATGGAGATCCTGGACCACCTGGGCCGCATGCGCAACGCCATCGGCGCCGGGGATTACTCAGGCCCCGAACGAAAAAACCTGCTGGACAAGGCCGACTCCATAGGAACCCAGCAGACATAGAACCGGCAACCCAACGGGGTTCAGCTGTGGCAAAAGTAATACACGTGTGACCAACCGGATGGAGATCCGAAGATAGGCTCGCAGACGTGTCCAACAGGAAGTGGGGATGGCCGCGCTGAGTTGGCCTTCGCTTGGGATGCTTCGCTACGAAGCGCTTTCTTGTGTTTCCTCGCGGCTCTTCTCCTCACGGGGGCCGCCTCGCACACCCACGGCAGCCGGTACGCCATCGTTGGACACAACCCCTTTCAGTCAGTGGTGACCCCATCACCCGGCCCTGAAGGAGTTGAGGCAGGGGCTCCTCCGGCGGCAACTTCACCCGGCCCGGGTGAGGCACGGTCGTCGGCTTCTCAGGCTGTCCGCGTGGTCCATCAGGCCGGCCCGTGTAGTGACCCCGAGCCGATGGAGCGGGACTGCTGCGAACGGAGGCAGGCTCCGCGCGGCGAACCGGCCCCGCTGAAGACAGGGGCGGTGGACCCGCCCGCTTTGCTCCAGCGGCAGCCCGGTGACGGACTTCTTTCCAGCGCTGTCCCCCCGGAGCCGGATCTTCCGGCGCTCACGGTGGTTCAGCTTTCCATCAGCAGGACGTAAAAAACGGTCTCGCCGTTGCAATGCACCACGACCTGTTGAATAGACCTGGAAAAGAGAAACCAATGACACATGTACAGTCCATGCTGGACGCCCACCCTCTGGGCACGGGAAGCATCGACAAGGCCAAACTAGTCGAATGCATCCAAGCATGCTTTGAGTGCGCCCAAACGTGCACTGCGTGCGCCGACGGTCGCTGACCATCCATCCCGTCCGCGGAACCGCCGGGGCCGGCTTCATCTTCCGCGGCCCACCCGGCCTGGACTACCGCCAGATCCAGGCCCAGCAACGGATCCTTTTCGACGCCTAAACCCCGCATGAGTGGCCGGTGCCTGAACTGCCCGACCTACGCGGCCAGGTGTGCGCCGCCGACGACCTGTACTTCGACGCCGTCAGCCAGGTCCGGCTGCCTGGCTGGTCCCGGGGACGGGTAACCCTGCTCGGCGACGCCGCGTCCTGCGTATCGTTGGTCGGAGACGGGTCCAGCCTCGCCATGACCGGGGCCACCACCCTCGCCGGAGCCCTGGCCGGCACCCCCGGTGACCCCACCACCGCGCTGCGCGGTTACGAATCGCACCACCGCAAGCTGGCCAACTCCGGCCAGCGCGGCCACGTCCTGGCCGCCGCGCTGCTCGTTCCCGCGACCCGAACCGGCCTCACCGCCGCAACCTCACCGCCCACCTACTGCCTCACTGAGCCCCGAAACCAGCGCGGGCCGCCACCAACTGGAAAACTCCCGCAAAGGCGCCCCGGCTGGCCGCTTGAGAAAGTTGTCCGCGCCGAGGCGATCAGGGACTGAATTCGTCGCCCGGACGTGACCCAGCCACAGCCTTCCGCGCGGCGCCAGCGCTGGGACTTACCCGGCAGAGGACGCGGGCTTGCGGGAGGAGTACCCTGTGAATATCCGTCCGGCACGGACGGACGCCTTCGGTGTTAGGGGATGAAAAAACGTGGCTGCTGATCCAGCGCCGGCTCCATCAACGGGGCCGCACCCCGCCTCGCGGCCGGTCAACAAACCTGCCCCTTCCAAGCCAAAACGCCCTCCAGGGAAACCGTCCCAGCACAGGGATGGGACCACGGACGTGACGCGGGCCGGGATGATCTGGGTTGCGGTCAGTGCGGGTCTCGTTCTTCTGGTGTTGCTCATCATCTTCATCCTGCAGAACCAGGATCGCGTGACCGTGTACTATTTCGGCGCCGCGGGCGAGCTTTCCCTGGGCATGGCGCTGTTTATCGCGGCAGTGGCGGGCGGGATCCTGGTCGCGATCGCCGGGGCAGCGCGGATCCTCCAGCTGAGAAGCCAACGCCGTCACCCGCCCGCCGTGCCTCCGGCCCCGTCGGGGCCCGCCGCCACCGGCCGGCCAGGCCCCACGCCCGGGCCGTGAGTCCGCGGCGCTAGTCGGGACGGCGCCCAACTTCCTGAGCCGCCGAGCGGGCCCTGGTCAGCAAGAACGCGAAGGGCCTCGCTGCGCTCGGACAGCACAAGCATTTCTTGACCTTTTTTGCTGCTGTCCGTTGGATCGTACGTGCCCGCTCCACCGGCTCAACCGTGCTGCGGCCGGCCGCGCAGCCGACGTTTCGTGTTCGGCGTTGCGCTTATTTCCTCACACAACCCGCCCGCTGGTTGCCCTTCGGGTTGCCCCGGTTCCGTCGGGCACAGCTACGCGATGCTCCGCCAGCAGGCAAAAACATGGTGGGGGAGAAGGGGTAGCCGGTACGCCAGGCGCCCCGCCCCGCCCGAGCGAAACGGAGCATCACCTCGTGAGCACAACAACCATGACCCACGCCGTCAGCGGCGACACCACAGAGCCGGTGGACGACCGGTCCTCCCCGCCGACAACCGGGCAGGAGACGGGTACGGCTGGATGGACACCCTCGAAGGCACCGCCTGGTCCGTTTCCGCTCAGGCCCCTCTAACGTGAAATCGGGTCTGCCCTTGGTCTTCCCGGTTATCGTCGTTTGCGCCGGGTGTTCAGGTCGGTCCGCCACCGGCGTAGGAACAGCAGTGTTTTGATAAGGGCTGCCGCGGCTGGTGCGCGCAGGCGGGCACGGGTGTCGGCGATAGCGGCGTGCCATACCCCGTCCGAGTAGGTGGGGTAGGGGTGTGTGACCGCGGCGATGTCGGAGGTCTTCAGCCGGCGTTCCATGGCCAGGACGACCTCGGCCAGGGATTCCCCTGCGCGGGGCCCGACGATGGTGGCGCCCAGGATCCGGCCGGCCCGGTCTACGTGCAGCCGGGTGAAGCCCGCGGTGGTGTTGTCGGTGACGGTCCGGTCCACGTGGGTGTGGGGGGTGGTCAGGACATGGGCGTCCGTCCCCGTGACGCCAGTTGTGCCGACGGCGGCGAGTTCGGGAGATGTGTAGGTGACCCGGGGCACGATGGGACTGATTTTGCTGGTCAGGCCAAGAACAGCGTTACGTGCAGCGATACTGGCGTGCACCCCGGCAACATGAGTGAACCTGGGATGGGAGGTGACATCCCCCGTGGCCCAGAAGGACGGATTAGTGGTGCGCATCCCGGGATCGGTGATGATCTGGCCGTGGGCGTCCGTGGAGATGTCCAGTTGTTCGAGTCCGTGCCCGACGGTTCGCGCCGTCCGTCCGGCCGCCAGCAGGACGGTGTCGGCGGTGAGGGCTGTGCCCTCGTCCAGTTCCAGACGGGAACCGGATCCGGTCGGGCTGATCCGTTCCACACGGGTGTGTTCCAGGATCCGGATGCCGTCCGCTTCCAGGCTGGTCTTGACTAGTGCGGCTGCTTCGCGGTCTTCTCTGGGCAGGATCGTTGACCGGATGATCAGCGTGACCTCGGATCCGCGCCGGGAGCGGAGAACCTTGCAGCGCCCCTGATGAACCGCACCCCGGCAGCCTCCAGGGCCTGAGGGGAATCCACCGGTTCGATGGCGCGATGGCATCCCGGATCATGGTGCGCACGAGGGAAAAGTCCGGGGCCTGCCCGGTGAGCATTGCCCTTGTGCGGGTCGTGGTGGCGGCGGCAGGGAGTGTCTTGGACGGGACACAGCCGGTCCACGCCAATCACCGCCCGTCCGGTCGCGTTCGACCAGCACCGTCCGGGCGCCGACGTCGGCGGCCGTCATCGCGCCGACAAGCCCGGCGGTGCCGCCGCCGAGGACCAGCAAATCGACAATCCCGTCCCTGTCCACCATGTCCGTGCCCTCCGTCGTCGGGTAAGTTTGGCACCCAATCCTGCCCCATCGTCAGCGTGCGTGGCCAACTGGAACGGGAGGGCACCGTCAAAAACAAGTACAACATCTATGCGCCGGCCTACGACGTGCTCTCCGGCGAGTTCGCCGTGTACCGGGCAGGACGTATCCTGGGCATCGATGCACTCGACCCGAGGCCCGGGGATCAGATCCTGGATATCGGCTGCGGGACCGGCCTGAACTTCCCGCTCCTGCAGGACAGGATCGGACCCGCTGGGACAATCATCGGCATCGACCGCAGCCCCGGAATGCTCCGCCAGGCACAACTCCGGGGCCACGCACCACGGCTGGGTCAACGTCATCCTGGTCCAGGCCGACATGACCAGCCTCGACGCCCGGACCGTCACGGCCCGGATCCGGGACCAGGGCGGGGCAGCCGCCTCGGACGGCGCCCTCGCCACCTAATCCCTCTCCCTGATGCCGGCCTGGCGGTGCGCCTGGACAAATATCCCCGGCCTCCTCCGCGCGGAGGCACGCGTCTGCGTCGTGGACATGCAGGCGCCGGCCGGACGGGCACCCTGGCTTGCGCCGCTCGCCCGCCTTGCCTGCAGGATTGGCGGAGCCGATATCCTAGCCCACCCCTTCCAGGCCGTGGAGGAGGACTGTGCGGGCGTCCTCAGCCGGTCTGCCCGGGGCGGGCATCTCCAAATCCGGGCCGGGACCCTGCAGCCCCGCCACGACTAGCGCGGCCGGGCTCAGGGCCCGGCGCACGTTCGGGCCGTTCGGCGGTCGCGGATCTCTGGCGTCCCGGTGACGGCGGGACCCCGGCGGGGGCGGGCAGCCTGAGTGTCCCACGAGCTGGTCACCCGTGTGGGCAGGGCCGGGCGTTCCTCAGGCGCTGGTTTGGTTCACACTGCACCGCTTGCCGGGCCGCGTTTCTGGTGCCAGACAAAGGCGAGTCGCAGGCTGGTGACGGATGCGAGGGATACGCCGATGAGTAGCAGGGTGGCCTGGTCGTGGAGGATGAGCTGGATCACCAGGACGATCAGGGCGCCGAGGCAGGCCAGAAACCCGGTACCGCTGACCAGCCGTGGCCAGAACCCCGCCAGGACCCGGGCTGCGAGAAGGTTCGTGGCTCCGAAGACGGCCAGGAAGACCGCCGATCCGAAGGTCAGCAGGGCAGTGATGTCCGGCAGCATGGCGAAGGCCGCACCGAACACTGCCAGGAACACGAGCGCGGTGACGGGCAGACCGGCCCTGCTTCTTGCGAACGCCGCCGGTAGCTCGTTTGCCAACGCTATCTCGTGCATCTGGCGTGCCGTGGAGAACAGGGTGGCGTTGATCGCAGAACTCGCCGCCAGAAGCGCCCCGAGGCTCGCGATCCAGTACCCCGCCGGCCCCAGGGCCACCTGGCCGGCCGCGGCAAACGCGACTTCCTTCTGGGCCACGATGACCTCGTCGCTGACCAGCATCTGAGAGCCGATCGTCACAGTGACGTAGATCAGGGTGACGAGCGCGACCGAGAGGTAGAGTGCCCGTGGCAGTGTCCAGCGTGGCCTGACGAGGTCATCGTAATCGTAGGAAAGCAGTTCGAACCCCTCGTAGGCGACGAAGATCGATGCCGATGCCACGATGGCCCCGGCCAGACCCTTTTCATCCAGCGGGGCAAGCCGTTCCGGGGAAAAGTGCGCGAACCCGATGACGGAGATCAGGGCCAGAACCCCGACCTTGATCAGGACCACGAGGTCCTCAGACAGCGCCGATGCCCAACCCCGCGAAGGTTGATCCCCAAAAACACCAGCAGGATCAGGACAGCGAAAACGTTCGCGAATGCCCCCGGCAAACCAAAAGCGTGCGCCGCGTAGTGGCCGAAGGTGAACCCATAGACTCCTACGGCGATCAGATAACCGAACATCAGCAGCCACGAGATGTAGGAGCCGGTGCGCGGGAACCCGGCATTGTGCAGGTAGACGAAGAGGCCGCCGGAGCGACCGGCCCTGGCCGAGAGCGCCGCGAAGGAATGCGCGGTCACCATGGCGATCGCCCCGCCGATCACGAAGCTTCCGACAGCGAGATGTCCGGCAAGTGCGACGGTGACACCCAGGACGCTGAAGATGCCCCCGCCGATCATGCCCCCGACCGCCATCGCCACCGCATCACGCAGGCGGAGCCTGCCCACTCCCTTGTCCCGGCGCGCGGCCGTCCTGGGATGAAACGCCGCCTTGGGTGTCGGAGGTCCGCTATCCATATGCTGCGCCCAATCTGTACGACAGTGACGGCCGGATTCCGTGCCTGTGCCGACCGTAGCACTACCGACTCTGAACGGCGCGGGAACGCGGGGTCTAGGATGCTCATTGAGGCCGGTGAAAGGAAAAGACAAATGACCAGTAACAGCTCATTCACGATTGTGGTTGGTTTTGACGGTTCCGAACATTCTCAGACAGCACTGAACTGGGCGGTGGCCGAGGCCCGCCAGCGCAACGGCCAGCTCCGCCTGATCACGGCCTGGAGCAAGCCGCCGATGGCGTGGTACCCGGCGGTGCTGGAAACGGCGGCGGGTGAGATTGCCGCTGAAGAGTCTCCAGAGACAATCGCAGGGACGCTGCAGGCTGAGGCGCTGAAGTCCGCTGCAGATGAGGGCGTGGCCGCCACCGGGCAGGTTGTTCGCAGTGATTCACCGGCGTCAGCGATACTCGACGCCGCCCAGGACGCGGATCTCGTCGTCGTCGGCTCACGGGGTCACGGCGGATTTCCCGGGCTGCATCTGGGCTCGGTCTCGACCCAGGTAATCCACCACGCACCATGTCCTGTCCTGGTCGTCCGGCCCAAGGCCTCTTGAGGGATGACCGTGGGCAATTGTCCTCGGATTGGTATGTTGCCAAGACCCCGGCACGGCGTGTGCCGGGCCGTCAACAGCATGACTGCCTGACTTCCACTGAACGGGCGTGCTGCGGTTCTAATCGGGGGAGTATTACGGTGTTGGGGGAGGGTGATTCTCGAATTGCCTGGCGACGATGACGTCGGTCGAGGAATGGGCGAGGATGGACAGCACAATGACCAGCGCCACGAGATGAAAGAGCTCATCGGAGCGCTGCACACCTGATTCGAGGACGAGAAGCCCATACA
Organism: Arthrobacter sp. UYCo732; assembly: GCF_040547265.1. Classification (NCBI taxonomy): domain Bacteria; kingdom Bacillati; phylum Actinomycetota; class Actinomycetes; order Micrococcales; family Micrococcaceae; genus Arthrobacter; species Arthrobacter sp. UYCo732. The sequence continues at coordinate 307,623 of NZ_JBEPPJ010000003.1, forward strand.
CCACAGAGGCGAACCCTTTGGGGCCGAACCACATCGCCGCCAGTTGCTCTTTGGCCGGCAGCCGTGTGCCGAGGAACGAAACCAGCAGAGCCAGCGGGCGGGCCGCGACGATAGCCAGGATTGCGAATACCCACCCTGTCCACGCGATCTCTCCGAACAGGAACGTTGGGGTGATCAGCGCACCAAAGACCAGGATGGCGGCCAGCTTAAGCAGTTCCGACACCAGTTCCCCGAACGGTTCGAATTCCTCCCGGAAACCCGGGCCTGCGTTGGCCACGGTGATGCCGGCCGAGAACGCTGCGAGGAAGAGGTTGGCTCCGGTCACCAGGCAGATGGCAAGTACGAGCAGGCCGATGGATACCGCCACCAGCGGTTGCAGTCCTTTCGTTGCCAGCAAAAAGGGAAGCCGCTCCAGCCAAATGACTATCAGCGGCACGAGAACTCCGATAAGCAGGCCCAGAGCTATTTCTTCGGCCAGGACCCCGATCCCGACGTCCGTTCCGCCACCGAGGGCCAGCAGCACAAGGACTACGGGCAGGGCCAGCCCGTCATTGAGTCCTGACTCGACGTTGAGGAGGTGGCGTAAGCGCCCCGGTACTTCCTTGCGCCCCACAATGGCGGCCGCGAACACCGGATCGGTCGGTGCCAGCACTGCACCGAGCAAGAAGCACGGAAGCCAGGGAAGACCTGCAATGTAATGGGCCAGCAGTGCGGTGACAAGAAGTGTCAGTGGCAGCCCGAGCAGCAGTGCCCGGCCAGGCAAACGCCAGGCGCTTCGAAGGTCCGACAGTCCCACTTTCATTCCGTCGGTAAACAGGACGGAAAACAGGGCCAGCTGGGCCAGAACCCCCACCACCGGATCCCCGGGCTGTATGGGAACGAAGCCAAGCATGCCCTGGCCCAGGACAAAGCCGCCGAGAAGAAACAGTACCGCCGTGGAAAGCACCGTTCGGCTGGCGCGTTCGGAAATGAGAACGCCGAGTACCAGCAGCACCGCGAAAGCGAGCGTGAGCATCGGGATCATCCGCATCCCCCCGTCTGCTTGCGTGCGCCAGAATTCAGGAGCGAAACTGCTTTGGCGCCAGGAATCAGGTGGCGCTCCTGGGCCGGACGATCAGGACGGGGCAGGGCGCATGGTGGGAGACCTGGCCGGAGATTGATCCGATCAGGAGCCCGGCGAAACCTCCGTGGCCGCGGGATCCCACGATGAGAAGGTCCGCGTCTTTCGCCGCATCCAGCAACGCAATCGCGGGGGAATCCCGAACTACTTTTCCGGCGATGTCCAGGACACGTTCAGCGGCGTGAAAGGAGTCGTCGATACCGCTGTCTTCTACCCTGGATGGCACAGGAGGATAGTGCCAGGCGGTGATGACCCGGACCTTTCCGTGGCGCAGGCGCGCTTCGTCCACGGCCAGTGAAGTGCGGCCAGCGACTGTTCGGAACCGTCGACACCGACCACGATCAGGAATGTACCGGTCCCGTTCATTCTTCTGTCCTTTCGCGTCCCAGCAGCCGACGGCCCTGGGCAGTGTCAGTCTGTGCCCGTCGTTGGCGAGTGGTCAAGGCTGTCTTCTGGGCCGCCCCTTGCAGGCCGCGGCTGAAGGCCGCTCATTCGAAGCAGCCGGACCGAGGTCCGTGCGAGTGACTCGTTCAGCCGGCGTCCACAACGCTGCAGCCTCACGGTGCCAGGCATCGCCGGGATCATGGCTGCCCCGGCAGGGATCCGGGCCGGGGGAGGGTGAAGTTCCGGGGATGGCGTCACGCACTCATGTGGTCCACCGATCCGGACTCGGAGTAAACCCATGGCCGTATAGTCTTGATCCGGCTCTTCCACCGCTCTCCACGACCAGCCCGACGGCGAGTGCGTGCCGCGAAAAGGAGTCGATCACCCTCCAAGTCCGCAGACAGGGGCTATGGGCTGGTGCTGCAACTGATGCATCTGTTGGAGTGCTTCGCTAGCTAGCCTGCCGTGACCGGGCGGCGGTTTGGTCTGTCAGTTCCTGGACGTGGAGTAGTTGGGATTGGGCGTCCGTCCGGTCGATCTGGTCCCCGAGCAGTTCGGAAATGAGTTGGCGATGCTTGCGTATCGCGTGGCGGAGCCGCTGGTCTTCGTGGCGCAGGAGCTCGCGTTCGACGCTGAGCGAGCCGCCGGTTGAGTCCGTCGCCTTGGGATGTACTCCGCTGGTCAGTCGGGCTCTGGCGTTCCTGACTTCGCGCATGAGCGGTTCCTGCCGGACGAGCCCTGGGGCTGACGCTGGCGCGTCGGGCAACCTCCGCGACCGTGATGGGCACGCGGCTGCGTTCCATGGCCTGGATAGTTGCAAGCACAGCTGGTCGTTTGCTCTTGCTCTCTCTTTTCCGCTGCCGGACCATGGAGGAGGGACGCAACCTCGCATCACTGCGACAGGCGGACCTGTCCTTATTGGGCTGGCGATAATCATTGGCTATGCGGCCGCGGCCATAGTCATCCGTCAGAACAGGTAGTACCGCAGGAGCAGGTAGGGCACGCAGAGCCCTATGGTGACGGCGGTGACCACCAGCCCGTATTTGGTGAAGGTCCAGAACGAAATGGGGTGGTCGTAGCGCTTCGCTATCCCGATGACGACGACGTTTGCACTGGCTCCGACGGCGGTGGCGTTGCCGCCGAGGTCCGCCCCGAGGGCCAGCGCCCACCAGAGGGGCTTGGCTGCGGCGCCGCCTGCCTCCACAAGGTCATGCGTTATCGGCGCTAGTGTGGCCACGTAGGGGATGTTGTCAATAATGCCGGACGCGAAAGCCGAGCCTGCGAGCATTGCGACGGCGGCGACGTCGTAGTTGTCCCCGATGAGAGAGGCGACGGCCTCGCCCACCGCGTCGATGACTCCAAGGTTGACCAGGGAACCGATCATGATGAACAGGCCTGCAAAGAACAGCAGCGTCTCCCATTCGACGTCTCCGAACACTTTTCGCGGTTCAAGCCGGGCGAGCAGGATGAGGAGGCCTGCGCCGAGCATCGCGACCAGGGACGGTGCGAGCCCCAGCACCGGGCGGGCAACGAAACCGATCAGCACCAGGCCCACCACCACGAGCGATTTGATCAACAATGACTTCTCCCCCAGCGCCTCCTTCTCGTTCAGGGCCATGACGCGCGCGGCCCGGTCCGGATGGAAACGGAAGGCGGAGCGGAACATCCAGCGGCACAGTCCGATGAAGACGACGAGGAGCACCGCGACGATCGGCGCGAGGTTGATGATGAAGTCGTTGAAGGTCAGGCCCCCGCGGCTGGCGATGATGATGTTGGGAGGGTCGCCAATCAGAGTGGCCGTGCCGCCGATGTTGCTGGCCATCACTTCCGCGATCAGGAAGGGAACGGGCGGTGCCGCGAGCCGCTCACACACCAGGAGCGTGACGGGGGCGGTGAGCAGCACCGTGGTGACGTTGTCCAGAAGTGACGAGAGCACGGCGGTGATGACCACCAGGATCACCATGATCCGGAACGGATAACCCCGGGCCTTCTTCGCCGCCCAGATCGCGAGGAACTCGAAGAGGCCGGTCTGCCGGAGGATGCCGACAATAATCATCATGGCCAGCAGCAGGAAGATGACATTCCAGTCGATCCCGCTCTCGGCCGAAAAAAACATCCCCGTGTCATTGGTGGCACCGATCAGGACCATCGCAGCTGCGCCGCCCAGCGCGGTGGTCGTCCGCGGCAGTTTTTCGGTAGCGATCAGAACATACGCTGTGAGAAAGACACCAAGAGCAAGAATGACCTGGACCGTCACTGCTCCTCGCTCCGTGAGCCAGGGCCGCCGGCGCTGGCCAGGACGGCCTTGATGACGGCGGGAAGAGTGATAAACATCGGGGCATCCCGAGGCGAGTCGCGGACCAGGGCAATCTGGGTGCGGGCATCCACCATGCGCGCCGCGATCTCGACCAGGGTCGCGTCGGACTCGATAGTCAGGATCTTGCGGACGGCAACGCCCTCATCGTCAAGCATCTCCCCGACGGTCCGTTCTGCGAGGTATTCCCACAACTCGGCGGCCCCGGCCTCGTCGAACACGGCGGCCAGCGACACATCATCGAGAAGGTAACCGGGCACCATGAGCCGCAGAACGTCCACGGCTGAGACTATGGCTGTGGGAACTCCCAGCTTGTTTGCAATCACCAGCCCCACCAGGCCGCTATCGGCGATCAGGCGTCCGGCTTCCACCGCATTGGTCTCGCGGCGCACAACGGGTAAAGCAACTTGCAGGTCGGCTGCGCGCACAACGGCTCCTCATGCCTCGGGGGACAGAACGTAGTCCCATCCAACCACCGGTTTCCTGCGCTTGGCAGGGGTTGTCGGCGTGTTCAGCGATCCGGCCATCTGCCGCATTCCATTGTTCTGTAGGCACAGCATCTGGATGTGGTGTTGTCGCTGCCCTTCCAGAACTACTCGCAGGCCGAACAGGGACTGCGCCGCCTGCTCAAGATGGGTGGCGCATGGCCGGATAACGACCCGGGAGCGGACGCCACGGCGCGGTTTTCGGATGGTGAGGATCTCGCTTGTTGTAGCGGTTTCGCGCCGGGGATTCGAGAGAGATTTCTGTGAGTTTCCGCAGCTCACCTGCCGTTCAGAACAGGAAAGGTTCCGGGTGGTGACGGTCGAGGCTGGGGTTTCGGTGGTCAGCGAGGGAGTAGGCGGGCGGTGAGGTTGCGGGCGGTGAGGCCGGTTCGGGTCGCGGGGACGAGCAGCGCGGCGGCCAGGACGTGGCTGCGCTGGCGGGAGTTGGCCAGCTTGCGGTGGTGGGGTCACCAGGGGTGCCGGCCAGGGCTCCGGCGAGGGTGGTGGCCCCGGTCATGGCGAGGCTGGACCCGTCTCCGACCAACGATACGCAGGACGCGGCGTCGCCGAGCAGGGTTACCCGTCCCCGGGACCGGCCCGGCAGCCGGACCTGGCTGACGGCGTCGAAGTACAGGTCGTCGGCGGCGCACACCTGGCCGCGTAGGTCGGGCAGTTCAGGCACCGGCCACTCATGCGGGGTTTAGGCGTCGAGAATGATCCGTTGCTGGGCCTGGCGGTCGCGATAGTCGAGGCCGGGTGGGCCGCGGAAGATGAAGCCGGCCCCGGCTGTTCCGCGTACGGGATGGACGGTCAACGACCGGCCCGGCTGGTTGTACATCACCACCGTTCCGGCCGGGGCCCGCCGCCATCGGCCGGCCAGGCCCCACGCCCGGGCCGTGAGTCCGCGGCGCTAGTCGGGACGGCGCCCAACCCCCCGAGCCGCCGAGCGGGGCCCTGGTCAGCAACAACGCGAAGGGCCTCGCTGCGCTCGGACAGCACAAGCATTTCTTGACCTTTTTTGCTGCTGTCCGTTGGATCCTACGTGCCCGCTCCACCGGCTCAACCGTGCTGCGGCCGGCCGCGCAGCCGACGTTTCGTGTTCGGCGTTGCGCTTATTTCCTCACACAACCCGCCCGCTGTTTGCCCTTCGGGTTGCCCCGGTTCCGTCGGGCACAGCTACGCGATGCTCCGCCAGCAGGCAAAAAACATGGTGGGGGAGAAGGGGTAGCCGGTACGCCAGGCGCCCGCCCCGCCCGAGCGAAACGGAGCATCCCTCATGAGCACAACAACCATGCCCCACGCCGTCAGCGGCGACACCACAGAGCCGGTGGCCGACCGGTCCTCCCCGCCGACAACCGGGCAGGTGACGGGTACGACTGGATGGACACCATCGAAGGCACCGCCTGGTCGGTCTTGCCGAACTGGGGCAGCGAGGGATGGGACGCCGGATCCTGGCCCTACATCATCCTCGCCGTCGCCCGCACCCGCGACCGAACCGGGGAACTGTTCGGCTACGGCACCTACGTCGAAGGCGACACGTCCACGTACTGGTTCCGGGCCCAGGCGGCCTGCTACGAAGCGATCACCGCCGAGGTGTTCTTCCACTGGGCCTCCGGCCAGTCCGACGGACCGGACAGCCTCCCCGCCGCGGCGGCGGAACTCCCGGACCGGGACCGGAAGCCCTACCCCGGCTGGACCGACTAACCACCGGCCCCGTGCCCCGGCCGCCGACGGGCCGGGGCACGGGCACGGCACCGCAAAACATCCGTTGACAACATCATTGAGTGTCCTCGAATATTGGCGCCTGTAGTACACTTGGTGGAGCAGTTTGCTGTGCCCTCAACGCATTGCGTCAGCACGCCTCATTCAGGAATGCGGGGGAGCAGCAGCTGACTACGCGCATCCAGACCTCCACTTCCGAAGCCCCGGCTTTGATTGCGGAGGATTGCGTCTCTTGCGGTCAGTTCCTTCGCGGTCCTGATGAGAGTCGCAATGGATGCCAGGAGCACGGCCCGCCTTGGGCCACGCTAACCAACCGTCAACTATTGGCAGGGTAAGAGGGCTGTAAGGCTTTCTCATGAATGACCTGCCGGAAGGAGCGTCGGCATGCCCGTCGTAACTATGCGCCAGCTGCTTGACAGCGGCGTCCACTTTGGACACCAGACCCGCCGTTGGAACCCGAAGATGAAGCGATTCATCTTCACGGAGCGCAACGGCATCTACATCATCGACCTTCAGCAGTCGCTGTCCTACATCGACCGCGCCTTCGAGTTCGTGAAGGCCACCGTTGCACACGGCGGCACCGTTCTCTTCGTCGGCACCAAGAAGCAGGCCCAGGAAGCAATTGCTGAGCAGGCTACCCGCGTTGGACAGCCGTACGTGAACCAGCGCTGGCTCGGCGGTATGCTGACCAACTTCCAGACCGTTTCCAAGCGCATCCAGCGCATGAAGGAACTGGAAGAGATCGACTTCGACGACGTCGCCGGTTCCGCGTACACCAAGAAGGAACTGCTGCTCCTTCGCCGTGAACTCACCAAGCTGGAAACCAACCTTGGCGGTATCCGCAACCTGACCAAGGCACCTTCCGTGCTCTGGATCGTGGACACCAAGAAGGAACACCTGGCTGTCGACGAAGCCAAGAAGCTGAACATCCCGGTTGTGGCCATCCTGGACACCAACTGCGATCCCGACGAAGTCGACTTCCCGATCCCGGGCAACGACGACGCCATCCGCTCCGTAAACCTGCTGACCCGCGTTGTCGCCGACGCCGTCGCTGAGGGCCTCATTGCCCGCAACCAGCGTGCAACCGGCACCACCGAGGCTCCGGAAGAGCCGCTCGCTGAATGGGAGCGCGAACTCCTCGAAGGCAGCAAGACCGAAGAGGCTGCAGCCGCTGTAGCTGCTCCGGCAGCAGAAGAAGCCGCAGCTCCGGCTGCTGAAGAAGCTGCTGCTCCGGTTGACGAGGAAGCTCCGGCCGCTGCCGAGGCTCCCGCCGCCGACGCCGACAAGTAAGACAAGTAAATCCGGATTTTCCGGCGCTGCCCGCAACGCCGGAGCACTGACAGGATGGCGGCTCACCCAGTGAGCCGCTGTCCTGTCGGTCCGTACACCACATACATTTTCTAGACAGAGGGGTTCACATGGCGAACTACACTGCCGCTGACATCAAGGCTCTGCGCGAGCGCACCGGCGCCGGCATGATGGATGTCAAGAAGGCTCTCGACGAAGCCAACGGCGACGCCGAGAAGGCCATTGAGATCATCCGCATCAAGGGCCTCAAGGGCGCTACCAAGCGCGAGGGCCGCTCCACCGCTGAAGGTCTGGTGGCCGCCAAGGTCAGCAACGGCGTCGGCGTCATGATCGAGGTCAACTGCGAGACCGACTTCGTTGCCAAGGCTGACAAGTTCATCCAGCTCGCTGACAAGGTCCTGGCCGTTGCTGTGGAGTCCGGCGCTGCCGATCTCGAAGCCCTCCTGGCCACCGAGGTTGACGGCAAGCCGCTGTCCGAGGTCGTTGTCGAAGAGGGCGCAATCCTGGGCGAGAAGGTTGTTGTCCGCAGGATCTCCCGCATCGAAGGCGGCACTGTTGACGCTTACCTGCACAAGACCTCCAAGGATCTCCCGGCTCAGGTCGGCGTCCTGTTCGCTGTCGACGGTGAAGGCGAAGCCGCTGCCACCGCTGCACACGACGTTGCAGTTCACATCGCAGCGATGTCCCCGAACTACCTGACCCGCGAAGACGTTCCGTCGGACCTGGTCGAGTCTGAGCGCCGTATCGCTGAAGAGACTGCCAAGGCTGAAGGCAAGCCCGAGGCAGCCCTCACCAAGATTGTGGAAGGCCGCGTCACGGGCTTCTACAAGGGCGAAGTCCTGGTTGACCAGGCGTTCGCGAAGGACGCCAAGAAGTCTGTGGCACAGGTCCTCGAAGAGGCCGGCGTCAAGGGCACGTCCTTCGCACGCTTCCGCGTAGGCTCCTAGTCGCATCCGCAATAGGGGTGGCCACTTCGGTGGCCGCCCCTTTTGCATGCACCCGGCAAGGGCCAGATGAGACCTTTGGCCACCCAGCACGATAACCTTTTTCAGAGTTCACCAACGGGAAGGCACCCATGAAAGCCGTCAATACTTCAAGCCAGCCAGAAAAGAGCCGGCGCCGCGTCCTCCTGAAGCTCTCAGGTGAGGTCTTCGGGGGCGGAAAGCTGGGCGTTGACCCTGACACGGTCCGCGGTGTGGCCAAGCAGATCGCCGCCGCAGTTCCCGACGTCGAAGTCGCCATCGTTGTGGGTGGCGGAAACTTCTTCCGCGGGGCCGAACTGTCCCAGAGCGGCATGGACCGCTCGCGGGCAGACTACATGGGCATGCTCGGTACGGTCATGAACTGCCTGGCCCTGCAGGACTTCCTGGAGCAGGCCGGGGTTGAAACCCGCGTCCAGAGCGCCATCACCATGGGTCAGGTTGCCGAGGCCTACATCCCGCGGCGCGCCATCCGCCACATGGAAAAGGGCCGCGTGGTCATTTTCGGCGCAGGCGCCGGACTGCCGTACTTCTCCACCGACACGGTCGCCGCCCAGCGTGCCCTGGAAGTCCATGCAGACGTTGTCCTGATGGCCAAGAGCGGCGTGGACGCCGTCTACACCGCCGACCCGAAGAAGGACCCCGCTGCCGAGCGCCTCGATACCCTGAGCTACGACGACGCACTGCGCCGCGACATCCGGGTCATGGACCAGACCGCCATGACCATGTGCAAGGACAACAACCTGTCCATGGTGGTGTTCGGGATGGAAGGTGAAGGGAACGTTACCCGCGCCATCCTGGGCGAAAAGCTGGGTACCCTGGTGACGCCCTAGCTGCGGCTAGGATGATTTCAGCACGGTTCCATCCCCCGCTGGCGGGGACATTGCTGGAACCAGGAACACTGAACCAAGATTGTGCATGGAACCGGTAGCCGGACTGCACTGATTTCTGAGGAGAGACCGTGATCGAAGAAACCTTGCTCGAAGCCGAAGAGAAGATGGACAAGGCAGTAGAGGTAGCCAAGGAAGACTTCGCGTCGATCCGCACCGGCCGGGCAAACCCGGGCCTCTACAACAAGGTGCTGGTGGATTACTACGGTTCACCCACCCCGCTGCAGCAGCTCGCGTCCTTCGCTATCCCGGATGCCCGCACCATCCTCATCACGCCGTTCGACAAGACCGCCCTGCGCGACATCGAACGCGCCCTGAGCGACTCCGAGGTGGGCGCCAACCCCTCCAACGACGGCAACGTCATCAGGATCACCATCCCGGACCTGACCCAGGAACGCCGCAGGGAATACGTCAAGATCGTCAAGACCAAGGGTGAGGACGCCAAGATTTCCATCCGGAACATCCGGCGCAAGGCAAAGGAAACGCTGGACAAGCTGGTCAAGGACGGCGAAGCCGGCGAAGACGAAGGTAACCGCGCCGAAAAGGAACTCGATGCGCTCACCAAGTCCCGTGTGGACGGCATCGACGAGCTGCTCAAGCGCAAGGAAGCAGAGCTGCTCGAAGTCTGATGAGCCAGGCAGAGCAGGCCCCCGCACAGCGGGCGCGCACTAAGGGGAAGCAGCCGCGGAGCAACCCGACCCCCAAAGCCGGCCGGAATCTTCCGGCAGCCATCGTGGTGGGCCTGGCTATGCTCATCGGTGTGCTGGGTGGGCTGCTCTTCCTGCCTCTCGGCTTCGTTGCTGTCACCACGGGTTTCGCCGTTTTTGGCGTTTGGGAAATTTACCGCGCCCTCGAGGCAAACGGGACCAGGATGCCTATTGTCCCGGTCATGGTGGGAACCATCGCCATGCCGTTCGCGGCGTATTTCGGCGGTCTGGAAAGCCTGCTGTTTGCCATGCTCCTGAGCTGCGTGGCGGTGCTGCTGTGGCGATCGGTGGAAAGCCCTGCCGGCTCAGCGAACAGCATTTTTGCCGGGGTGTTCGCGCTCGGCTGGGTGCCTTTTTTCATCAGCTTCGCTGCGCTGCCGCTGCACGCTCCCGGCGTTGCCACACCGGTGGGACTCTGGCCGGGCGGGACGATTCCGCCCGGGGCTTGGCAGGTGGCCGTGATGCTCCTGCTGGTGGTCTCTAACGATACCTTTGGGTACCTTGTGGGGGCTTCCTTGGGCAAGCATCCCATGGCACCCAAGATCAGCCCCAAGAAATCCTGGGAAGGGTTTGGCGGATCAATCGCCGGGGCCATGCTGATCGGAATCCTGGCCTGCATTTTCATCCTGGACAAGCCCTGGTGGGTGGGCGTGATCCTGGCCGTGGGACTCGTCGCAGCGTCCACCGCGGGCGACCTTGCCGAGTCGATGGTCAAACGTGAACTCGGCATCAAGGACATGAGCAGCGTCCTGCCGGGTCACGGCGGTGTGATGGACCGGCTGGACTCCATCGTTTTTGCCTCACCCGTGGCGTTTGTCCTCTTCGCGATGGTCTCGGGGGTCTGAGCCCGACCACCCCTGCCCGACCACTTCGCCGGACACCGGCAGCGCCAAATAGACTGGTGCACAAACCTGACCCAGCTGAAGAGCAACAAAGGAACAACAGTGGCATTGGATTTTCAACGGAAAATTCCCGCGTCGTTTGAACGCGTGCGGGGCAACGAGTTTGGTTACAACGCCAAGCAGGTGGACCAGTTCCTCCAGCGGGCCAAGGTGGCGCTCGAGACGCCGAAGGCCGCCATCCACGCCGTCAGCAGCGCAGATGTCCGCGCCGTCTCCTTTGATCCGGTCAAGGGCGGTTACTCCGCCGCCGTGGTGGACGCAGCACTGGACCGCCTTGAAGACGCCTTTGCGCGCCGCGAACGGGATGAACTGATTGCTGCCCGCGGCGAAAATGCCTGGCTGCGGGAGATCGGCAATCTTTCCGGTATTCTCCGGGGCCGCCTCCACCGGCCTGATGGCGACCGGTTCCGGCGCCCCATCAAGAAGAAGGTCCGCAGTTACAACATCCTGGACGTGGACAATCTCTGCTGTGACCTGATCGGCTACCTGGAGGAGGACAAGCCGCTCAGCGTGGACAGTGTCCGCCGGGCCATCTTCCGCCCTGTGGTGGGCGAGGATGGGTACGAGGAAACCCAGGTTGACGCCTTCCTGGACCGCGTGGTCGAACTTATGGCTGCCATCGACTGAGCAAGCTCATTCGCCGTCCCGCGGCGTGGGGGAGATTGTCTGATGGCGGCCCCAAAGGGCCAGATACGACTTGGCGCCGTACACCGCCGTCGCAAGGAAAAGGTGAGGCCGCAAAAAGCCCCTACCGCGACGGACCCCGACATTCCGGTGACGGCCGCTGTCGTGGGCCCTGCCCGGATCGCCGCCACTCACATCGGACATGCCGCTCGTGGGCACCCTACTGAGGCAAGGCGCGAGGGCAGCGGCGCCGCCCATTGCAGCCGCGCCGGACCGTCACCGTTCGGTGACCAGCGGCCGTTCCGGCGTGTGCAGCCGCGTCATGACCCGTGGCATGGTCCTGGGGATCCTGTCTTTCGTCGCACGGGAGACCAACACCATCACTGCGAACGCGGCAGGGACTGTCCACGCCGCCGGCTGGGCCAGCCAGAACGGAATTCCCCCGGCGCCCAGGACAGCCCCGCACACCATGGCGCCCCCACAGAGCACGGCGCCTGTCACCATCCCGGCTATGGCGCCGGTGTCGGTAAGGCCGCGCCACCAGATGCCCAGCAGGAGGACGGGGCAGACGGTGGAAGCGGTGAACGCGAACACCAGGCCCACGCTGCCGGCCAAAGCCAGGGAATCGGTGGTCACGGCGAAGCCCAGGGGGACCACAGCGGAGAAGACGGCCGCGAGCCGGAAGCCGCGGACGCCGCCGCCCAGGACGTCCTGGCTGATGACACCGGCCAGAGACACCACCAGACCGGAGGTGGTGGACAGGAACGCGGCAAAGGCGCCGGCCACCACCAGCGCCGAAAGCAGGTCTCCCGCAGTTCCCCCAATGAGGTGCCCCGGCAGGAGCAGGACCACCGCGTCCGCTTGTCCTGACCGGGCAAGTTCAGGCGCGAACATCCTGCCCGCCAGCCCGTAAACGGTCGGAAATAGGTAGAACACTGAGAGCAGGCCGAGCACGATCAAGGTGGTCCGCCGTGCCGAACTGCCGTCCGGGTTCGTGTAGAACCGCACCAGGACATGGGGGAGTCCCAAGGTGCCAAACAGCAGCGCCACCAACAAGGAGATGTTCTGGTAGGCGCCGGCTGGAGCCATTCCGGTGGGGTTCACGACTGCCGGAGCCACGGCCGCCGTGCCGCTGCCGGTAAGCGTGAACACGATGAACAGGACCGGTACTGCCAGGGCAGTGAGTTTCAGCCAGAACTGGAACGCCTGGACAAAGGTAATGGATCGCATGCCGCCCGCAACCACGGTCAGGCAGACCACAATGACCACCGCCAGCGATCCCACCCAGGCCGGAAGCCCCGTGGTGATCCGGATGGTCAGGGCCGCACCGTGGAGCTGGGGAACGATGTACAGCCAGCCCACCACCACCACCACCAGGCTGGTCACGCGGCGGACCGCACGCGAATCCAGCCTCGCCTCTGTAAAGTCCGGGATGGTGTAGGCCCCTGACCTGCGCAGCGGGGCGGCCACAAACAACAGCAACATCAGGTAACCCGCTGTGTAGCCGACAGGGAACCACAAGGCATCAGTACCTGAGAGCAGGACCAGCCCGGCCACCCCCAGGAAACTGGCCGCGGACAGGTACTCGCCCCCAATGGCTGAGGCATTCCACCACGGCCGGACTGTGCGGGACGCTACATAGAAATCCCCGGTGGTGCGGGAAATCCGCAGGCCGTAGAAACCGATCACCGCCGTTGCTACGGAGACCACAACGACAGCCACCACAGCGACAGCGGGATTCATCGGGAAATCACTTGTCCCCGGCCAGGTCGCGGTAGCGGGCCTCATTCCGGGCGGCCGTCCGGATGAACAACCAGGCGCTGAGGCCGATCACCGGGTAGATCCCGGCGCCCAGCAGCAGCCAGTCGAACGGGATGCCGGCAACTCTGGTCTCGGCAAGGCCGGGCACGGCTGCCAGCAACACCGGGAACGCGCCCAGAATCAACATGAACCCGACGGCCACCACCAGGGCAAGCCGCAGCTGGGAACGGATCAGGGACCTCACGAAGAGCTGTCCCACGTCTGATTCCTCGGCTGCTTCGCGTGTTTCGCCGGCAGGCCGGAGTGCGGAACGGGGTGCGGTGACGCGGACGCGCGTCATGGCTGCGGCCGGATGCGGGTAACCTGCAGCTTTTCCCGCACCGTGGGCAGGTGGCGGCGGCTGATGGGGAGGCTGGCGCCGGCAACGGAGACGCTGGGCTTATCCGCCGCCAGCTTCATGGAGGTGACATGCTTCAGGGCAACAAGGTAGGAGCGGTGCGTACGGATGAAACCGGCCTCTGCCCATTGCTGCTCCAGATCGGCCAGCGGCACCCGGATGAGGTAGCTCGCGTCCGCGGTATGCAGCCGGGCGTAGTCTCCTTGCGCCTGGACGTAGGTGACGTCGTCGCGCCGGATCATCCTGGTGGTGCCGCCCTGGTCCACGGTGATCATCTCAGGCGCCGCGCCGCCGTCGTGCATTAGCTCACTGATCCTGCCCACTGCACGGGCCAGCCGGTCGGGCCGGATGGGCTTGAGCAGGTAGTCCACGGCGGCCAGTTCGAAGGCTTCCAGGGCGCAGTCCTCATCGGCGGTGACAAACACCACCGCCGGAGGTTTGCTGCTGCGGGAGATGGCACGGGCAACGTCAAGGCCGGACACGGCCGGCATGTGGATGTCCAGGAAAACAGCGTCCACTGATTCGCTGGTGAGCGCCCGGAGTGCTTCGGAGCCGGAGGACGCGCGGTGGATGGTTCCGATACGGTCGTCCCTGCGCAGCAGGTACGCCAGTTCCTCTACGGCGGGCAACTCGTCGTCGGCGACGAGGACATTAATCATGGTTCTACACTAGCCGCCCGGGGAAGACGGTCTCAGGCGTCGTGGCCGGGTTGGGACTTTGGGACGCGCATGGTGATCAGCGTCCCTTCACCCAGGGCGGTCTCAATCACCAGGCCGTGCTGCTCCCCGTAGACCTGGCGAAGCCGGGCGTCAACGTTGCGCAGTCCCACGTGGTCCCCGTCCCGGTGGCCTGCCAGCATGGACTGGAGTTCGGCAGGATCCATCCCCACACCGTCGTCCTCGATGGTGACTTCCGCAAAGGCGCCCGAATCGTTGGCAGTGATGGTGATGTGGCCTGCACCTTCCTTGGCCTCCAGACCGTGCCTCACTGCGTTCTCCACCAGCGGCTGGAGGCTCAGGAAAGGAATGACCGTGCTGAGCACTTCCGGCGCGACCCGCAGGCTGACCTGCACCCGCTCCCCGAAGCGGGCCCGTTCCAGCAGGAGGTACCGGTCGATGCAGCGCAGTTCCTCCGCCAGCGTGGTGAAGTCACCGTGGCGCCGGAACGAGTACCTCGTAAAATCCGCAAACTCCACCACGAGTTCGCGGGCGCGTTGCGGGTCCGTGTTGATGAACGACGCGATGGCGTTCAGGGAGTTGTAGATAAAATGCGGGCTGATCTGTGCCCGCAAGGCCCGCACTTCAGCTTCCATCAGCAGCGTCCGGGATGCGTCCAGTTCCGCAAGTTCCACTTGGACGGCTACCCAGTCGGCCACTTCTCCGGTGGCGCGGACAAGCCCGGCACCCGCCGACGGCGCAAACGCCGCGACCACGCCCACCACCCGTGACCCGGCGCGTACCGGGGCGATGACGGCCTCGAGATTGGCGAACCTACGGTCTGCACCCAGATCCCGGGCCTGGAGTACTGCCGTGCGGCCTCCGGTCAGGACGCCGGCGGCGAGCTCCATCAGCAGCGGTTTCAGTTCCTCTGCGGCACCATCCCAGGCGAGGACCCCCGCGGTATCGGTAATCGCCAGGGCGTCACAGCCGAGAAGGTTGCGCAACTGGCGGCTTGCCTTCGCTGCCCCCGCAGGGTTCAGCCCCGTGCGCAGGTGCTGTCCTGCGCGGGATGCGGCGTGCAGCGTTTTGTATGTGGCGCGCTCGGCATCGGTGCCCAGATCTCGGAAAGACCGCAGCACCTTGATGCCCACGCCGACGACGACGGCGATCGCCAGTACGATCAGGGCGATGGCTGCTGCGGTCAGGAGCGGGGAGTCCGGCATGGTGCCCAGCGTAGCGGCGGGTGCCGTTTGCCGCAGCATCGCGACCGTTGAGCGACCACTGCGCCAGCGCCTCTGGAATGTAGCGCCCGTCACGGCGCAAAGTGATTGCAGTCACATTGACGGCATCCTGCCCCCAAGGCCGCGGCCGGTGTGAACCAGGCAAGTTCTCAATGAGGAGGAACGATGGGTAAAGAACCCCGGACTCCGGGCGCAGCGGCGTCCGTGGACTTTGAAGAGGTCCAGTCGACAGTGCGGTTCCAGGAACTGCGCAAACGCCACCGCAGCTTTGTCTTCCCCATGGCGGTAGCCTTCCTGCTGTGGTACTTCGCATACGTCCTGCTGGCTGACTATGCGGTCGGTTTTATGTCCACCAAGGTGTGGGGGAACATCAACATCGGGCTGATCCTGGGCCTGCTGCAGTTCGTCACCACGTTCGCCATCACCGGCTGGTACGTCAGCTACTCCAACCGCAAGCTGGACCCGATCGCCGCGGAAATCCGCAACGAAATCGAAGGCCATGAATTTGATACGGACGGCACCACCGTGACCGGAGTGAACAAATGATCGGGATTGCCGCGGCGGTTAACGTCGCCGACCTCAAGGAAACCACGCTCCTCAACATGGGGATCTTCGGCCTGTTCGTCGCCGTGACCATGGTGATCGTGTTGCGTGCGAGCCGGAACAACAAGACCGCGGCCGACTACTACGCAGCCGGGCGCTCCTTCACCGGGTCCCAGAACGGCACGGCCATCGCCGGCGACTACCTCTCGGCGGCCTCGTTCCTGGGCATTACCGGCGCCATTGCCATCAACGGCTACGACGGCTTTATGTACTCCATTGGGTTCCTGGTGGCGTGGCTTGTGGCACTGCTGCTGGTGGCCGAACTGCTGCGGAACACAGGCAAGTTCACCATGGCCGATGTCCTCTCCTTCCGGCTGAAGCAGCGTCCGGTCCGCATTTCCGCGGCCATCTCCACCCTTGCCGTCTGCTTCTTCTACCTGCTGGCCCAGATGGCAGGAGCCGGCAGCCTGATCTCCCTGCTTCTGGGCATCAGTGACTGGGGCGGACAGGCGCTGGTGATTATCGTCGTCGGCGGACTCATGATCACGTACGTACTGATCGGCGGCATGAAGGGCACCACATGGGTCCAGATCATCAAGGCGATCCTGCTGATTGCCGGCGCGGCAGTCATGACCCTCTGGGTTCTGGCCATCTACGGTTTCAACCTCTCCAGCCTCCTCGGTGCGGCCGTTGAGACCTCCAACAACCCTGCGGTGCTGAACCCCGGCCTGCAGTACGGCAAGAGCGAAACCTCCAAGCTGGACTTCATGTCCCTGGGCCTCGCACTGGTCCTGGGCACGGCCGCGCTGCCCCACGTGCTGATGCGCTTCTACACCGTGCCTACGGCCAAGGAAGCCCGGAAATCCGTGGTCTGGTCCATCTGGCTGATTGGGCTCTTCTACCTCTTTACCCTGGTCCTTGGGTACGGTGCAGCAGCCCTCGTTGGCGCAGAAACCATCAAGGGCGCACCGGGCGGCGTCAATTCCGCGGCACCCCTGCTCGCGTTCTACCTCGGCGGACCGCTGCTGTTGGGCTTCATCTCTGCTGTGGCCTTCGCCACCATCCTGGCGGTGGTGGCCGGCTTGACCATCACGGCTGCGGCATCGTTCGCCCATGACATTTACGCGAACGTCATTGCCAAAGGCAAGGCCGACGCCGACACTGAGGTGAAGGTGGCGCGGCGCACCGTAGTGGTGATCGGCATCCTGGCCATCCTGGGCGGCATCTTCGCCAACGGCCAGAACGTGGCCTTCCTGGTGGCCCTGGCCTTCGCCGTGGCGGCTTCGGCCAACCTGCCCACCATTATCTACTCCCTGTTCTGGCGGCGTTTCACCACCCAAGGTGCCGTGTGGAGCATGTACGGCGGCCTGGGCTCGGCCATCATCCTGATCATCTTCTCGCCGGTGGTATCCGGCGGAGCGACCTCCATGATCAAGGACGCCCACTTCGCCCTCTTCCCGCTCAGCAACCCGGGGATCGTGTCAATCCCGCTGGCGTTCGTGCTCGGCTGGCTCGGTACAGTGCTGGACAAGAACCGCGAGGACACCGCCAAGCAGGCCGAGATGGAAGTTCGGTCGCTCACCGGCGTTGGTGCGGAGAAGGCCGTGGACCACTAACTCCTGGAAACGGACGACGGCGGCCCGCAGCCGCCGTCGTTCATTCAGGCTCGTAGTCCCGGCCCAAGGCCCGCGTCCCCTTTCGGGGCCGCGGGCCTAATCCTTGCCCCGGGGCCCTTCCCTTATACTCGGGGTCCCTAAGCCTTGGGCTTGATCTTGATGTTCATCATTTTGAGGTCATGGGTGCCCTCGAAGCGGTAGACGAGGTCGATGTTCCTGGCTCCGTCGCAGGTGATGAGACCCAACACATCGGCTGTCTTGGTACCGTTCTCCGTGTCGGCACTGACCGCACTGTAAGTGGGCTTGCAGGAGTTGTCCATCTCCAGTGTCTTGATGCCGGCGATGAACGCTTCCTTGGTCACCTGTTCCTGGAGCGCCGGGTCGAGGTATTTGTCGTATGCCGTGGAGGAGTCGCCGTCGATCACCAGTTTGGTGAAGTCGTCGGCGAGGCCCTTGGCATGGTTGGTGGGTCCAGCCACAACATTGAACAGGATGACCACACCAAGGATGACCAGCAGCAGGACGCCGCCCACTACGCCCAGGATTGTCCACAGCCGCCGGCGGCCCCGCGCAGGGGGCTCTTCCCCGGGCAGCCCGAACGGCCCGTCGGCCGGTGGTTGGCCGGGCACGCCGTACTGGCCTGGAGCACCACCGTACAGGCCTGGCGGGCCGGATTGAGTCGGCTGTTCCCGTGGCTGCGGGGGCGAGACTGCGGGCTGGTACGGTTCCTGGGGGTTGCTCACATGGAGCCTTTCCGGCAACGCGGTGGCACTGCCTTTTTGATGGGAGCCGCTGGACGGTCCCCATGGATTCACCTTCGAACAGCCTATAACCCAGTCCGCCGGCATAGGCCATGGTCAGATCACGCGGGTAACACTAATTTGCGTCAGGTTACCGGTCGGGTTCCGGATCCTGGCCGTCGCCGGAGCCCCGGTCCAGGAGTGGCTGGATGCGGAAGGGAATGAGTTCGCCCATGGCCAAAGCGGTGTCCGTCCGCTCCACGCCGTCGCAGGCCAGGATTTTCCCGTTGATCCGGAAGAGGTCTTCCGCATCCAACGCAACCACGCGCAGGAGGAGGTCGGCCGAGCCGGTCAGGCCATATCCTTCCAGGATTTCCGGAATGCCGGCGAGGTCATGGGCCAGTTGCCCCAGCTTCTGCTGCTGGACGTGGACCGAGATGAAGGCCATGAGGGGATACCCGAGCGACGCCGGGTTGATCCGCCGCTCGAAGGACAGGAAGACGTGCTTCTTCTCGAGCTGGGCCATGCGCGCCTGAACAGTGTTCCGGGACAATCCCAGCTTCTGGGCAAGCGCCACTACTGTGCGCCGGGGGTCACGGGCCAGCGCTGAGAGCAGTCGGGTATCGGTGCCATCCAAAGCGTGCATAATGCGCAAGGTTAGCACGGTGGCGGTTGTGCAAACAGGGCATGTTGCTCAGTATTTGTGGTGGTAGTTGTACCCCTTGAGCATTGTGAGTAGTGTCACAATTATCCGGGGCAACGGCGCCCGGGCGGCTGGCGGCTGGAGGGACCACAAGTCTCCAGGCCTCGGTCAAACGACGTGAGAAGGTTGCGTGCCATCGTGTCCACAGACGAAGCGGGCCAAGGCGGGACAAGGGCAGGTTCCTCTGCTGGCAGTGCAGGAAACCATGGCGGATCTGGCAGGGATCTGATCCAACTGATTACCCCGGAGGGCGAGCGGGTTAGCCATCCGGAATTCGACCCCTGGGTCAAAGACATCGGCGATCAACAGCTGTGCTCCCTGTTTGAGGACCTGACGGTCATCCGGCGCATCGACGTCGAGGCAACCGCCCTGCAGCGCCAGGGGGAGCTCGGACTCTGGCCGCCGTTGCTGGGTCAGGAAGCAGCACAGGTCGGTTCCGCCAAGGCACTGCGCCACGACGACTTTGTCTTCTCCAGCTACCGTGAAAACGGCGTGGCCTACTGCCGCGGAGTGGACCTTGCGGACATCCTGCGTGTCTGGCGCGGAAACGCCTCCTCCGGCTGGGACCCCTACACCGTCAATATGGCCACGCCACAGATCATCATTGGCGCACAGACGCTGCACGCCACCGGTTATGCGATGGGCATCCAGAACGACGGCGCCGACTCTGTGGCGGTGACCTATTTCGGCGACGGTGCCACGAGCGAAGGCGATGTTAATGAGGCACTGGTGTTTGCCGCCAGCTTTCAGGTGCCGCTGGTCTTCTTCTGCTCCAATAACCATTGGGCCATCTCGGAGCCGGTGCGGCTGCAGTCCCACGTGCAGCTCGCCGACAGGGCTGCAGGCTTTGGAATTCCGGGCCTCAGGGTGGACGGAAACGACGTTCTGGCTGTCATGGCGGCGACGCGCGTAGCCCTGGACCGTGCCCGGCACGGCGGCGGGCCGACGTTCATCGAGGCCGTTACCTACCGCATGGGGCCGCACACCACCGCGGACGATCCCACCCGCTACCGTGACGCCAACGAACTCGAAGACTGGGCCGCTAAGGACCCCATCGACCGCGTCCAGGCACTCCTGGACCGCAAAGGCCTCCTCACGGATCAGCTCCAGCAGCAGGTCAGGGACAAGGCAGACGCCGTGGCCCGCGAGCTCCGTGCAGGCTGCAGTGGCACGCCGGAGCCGGAGCCTCTGGATGTGTTCAAACATGTATACAGCGCACCCAACTCCTGGCTGGACCGGCAGCAGGACCACTACGCCCGATACCTTGCTACTTTCGGCGATCCCGCAGGAGCCACTTCCCAGGAAGGTGCACGCTGATGACCCACATGACCTTTGCCCGTGCCATCAATTCCGGCCTGCGCAAATCCCTCGAAAACGATCCCAAAGTCATCCTCATGGGCGAGGACATCGGCGCCCTCGGCGGTGTGTTCAGGGTGACCGACGGCCTGCAGAAGGACTTTGGCACCCACCGCGTGGTGGATACGCCGCTGGCCGAGTCGGCCATCATTGGAGCCGCCGTCGGCCTTGCCTACCGCGGTTACCGTCCCGTGGTGGAGATCCAGTTCGACGGCTTCATCTACCCTGCCTTTGACCAGATCGTCAGCCAGGTGGCCAAACTGCACTACCGGACGCAGGGTGCCGTAAAGATGCCCATCACCATCCGGGTCCCCTTCGGTGGTGGCATTGGTTCACCCGAGCATCACTCCGAGTCACCCGAGGCGTACTTCACCCACACCTCCGGGCTGCGGGTGGTGACCGTTTCCAATCCGCAGGACGCCTTCACTGTGATCCAACAGGCCATTCTGTCCGATGACCCCGTCCTCTACTTCGAACCCAAGCGCCGTTATCACGACAAAGGTGAGGTGGATGAAGGCACCGACGTCCGCACTTCGCTGCCTATGGATACAGCCCGTGTGCTCACCGAAGGGACGAACGTGACGCTTGTGGCATACGGACCGCTGGTGAAAACAGCCCGGGACGCCGCCACCGCAGCCGCCGACGAAGGTATCTCCATCGAGGTCATCGACCTGCGCTCGCTGGCGCCGGTGGATTACGCCACCGTTGAAGCTTCGGTGCGGAAGACGGGCCGGTTGGTGATCACCCATGAGGCCGGCCAGTCAGGGGGCCTGGGTGCCGAAGTCGCTGCCAGTATCACGGAACGGTGCTTCTACCACCTTGAGGCGGCGCCCGTCCGGGTCACCGGGTTCGATATTCCCTACCCATACTCGAAGGTGGAAATGCACCATCTGCCCAGCCTGGACAGGATCCTCGACGGCGTGGATCGTGCACTGGGGCGGCCAAACTCACTCAGCGGGCTGGAAGGTTGAGCGCCGCCATGATCAAGGAATTCAGGCTTCCGGACCTTGGTGAGGGCCTCACGGAGTCCGAAATCGTGAGCTGGAAAGTCGGCGTGGGCGATACGGTCACCCTGAACCAGGTTATTGCGGAGGTGGAAACGGCCAAAGCCGTGGTGGAGTTGCCCGCTCCGTTCGCCGGCGTGATTACCGCGCTTCACGAACAGCCCGGCACCGTGGTTGCAGTCGGCAAGCCGATCGTCTCGTTTGAAGTACCGGACGACGGCGGTGGGTCGCCGGCCGGTACCGCCCCCGCAAGGGCCGCGCAGGCTGAGGCGGCGGCACCCAAGCGGCAACCCAACCTCGTGGGGTACGGCGCCGTCGTCGAAAGTTCCGGCCGTCCGGTGCGCCGCCAGCGGAACTTTGGTGCGTCGGTGGCTGAGCCTGCCGAAACCGAGCCTGCCGCAACCGGGCCTGCCGCAACCGCGGTGGTTGAGCCTGCTCAAACCAAGCCTGTCGAGACCTACGACCGTCCCCGCTCCACGCCTCCTGTTCGGAAGCTCGCCAAGGACCTGGGTGTCGAGTTGGCCGCAGTCCCGGGCACCGGAGACCATGGACTGATCACGCGGGACGATGTCCGGAACTTCGTCGGACGTGCGGACGTCACAGCGGCGGCGCGGCATCTGTCTGCTGTGTCGGACGCCGCTGCCCCGGCTGCGCAGGGTGGGCGCGAAGTCCGCTCTCCCATCAAGGGTGTCCGGAAGTTCACGGCGGCCGCTATGGTGGCGAGCGCTTTCACGGCGCCGCATGCCACGGAGTTCCTCACGGTGGATGTCACGCCCACCATGGATCTGCTTGCCAAACTGAAGACCAGTGGGGCCTTCCGGGATCATAAGCTCACTCCGCTGACCCTCGTGGCCAAGGCTGTGCTCATCGCGCTCCGGCGGAACCCGTCACTGAACTCACGGTGGGACGACGCCAACCAGGAGATTGTGCAGTTCAATTACGTGAACCTCGGCATCGCTGCAGCCACGCCCCGCGGGCTCACCGTACCGAACGTCAAGGACGCGGACACCCTGTCCCTGCTGGCACTTTCTGAAGCCCTGACGGATCTGACGGAGACCGCCAGGGCCGGGAAGACTGCTCCGGCTGAGCTGGCTGAGGGCACCATCTCCATCACCAACATCGGGGTCTTTGGGATCGACGCCGGCACGCCCATCCTTAACCCGGGTGAAGCGGCCATCCTGGCTGTGGGCGCGGTGCGGAAGAAGCCGTGGGAGTTCCAGGATGAGGTGGCGCTGCGTCAGGTCATGACCTTGAGCCTCTCCTTTGACCATAGGCTGGTGGACGGGGCGCAGGGCTCGCGGTTCCTTGCGGACGTCGGCGCCATCCTGGCCGACCCCGGCATGGCGCTCACGATGGTCTGACCCGCGAGTTTTTGTCCAGATACTGCGACTTAGGAGCGGTTCATCTCGCAGTATCTGGACAAAAACTCCTATTCGAGGGAGGGCTAATGAGCGTCCACTGTGAGGGCCGCCAGGGCCATGCTCTCCAGCAGCGGGCGGGCCGTTCTCGGAGCGATCTTGCGGCCATGGTTCCGCACCGAGTGCGGCGTGGAGTTGATCAGGCCGAAGGTCGCGTGGGCCCGCATCCGCAGTTCTGCAGCGTCGACGGCGGGGAGCAGCCGGGCCAGGACCCCTACCCAGAGCTCCACATAGTTTCGCTGCAGGGTCCGGACCTCCGCCTGGTCCTGCTTGGAGAGATTGCTGAAGTCCCTGTCCTGTACCCGGATCACGTCGGGCTTGCCAAGCGCAAAATCCACCTGGAACCCCACCAGCCGCCGGAGGGCCGCGAGCGGATCCGAGGTTTCCGCCACCACGCGTTGTCCGCCCTCCAAAAGGTCCCGGCTGACCGTCAGCAGCAGATCACCCAGCACTGCCTGCTTTCCCGGGAAATGGCGGTACACGGCCGGGCCGCTGACGCCCGCCGCGGCCCCCAAGTCCTCCAGTGACACGCGGTTGAAGCCGTTCACTGCAAACAGCGATGCGGCGGCGGTCAGTAATGCCTGGCGCCGAATCTCTTTGGCCTGGCTGCGCTGCGTTCCCGTAGAAGGCTGGGTTTCCGGAGCGGGCCGGTCTGATGGCGCCGGCTCGGATGGCTGTGCAGGTCGCGTGATGGGCACGTTTTCCTCCTCGGACCTGCAAATTCTAGCAATGGGTCGACGTGTTGGACATCACAGTTATTAGAGACTAACCTAAATCTCAGTTACAAGGCACTAACCGAGTTCGAAGCCGAGGCTCCACACGAAAACTTGTAGCTGAAGGCTCGCAATAGAACAGGAACGGACCGCGTCGATGGAGACCCTCACCAGCCGGCTTGACGCCGCAAGTGACCTGTTTGCGGCCAACCACACCGCGCAGTCCACGCTCGCCAGGGCACTGCGCGCCAGGCTGGCCGAGACTGCCCTCGGGGGACCGGTGAAATCCCGCGAACGCCATGTGACCCGTGGAAAGCTCCTGCCGCGCGAACGCATCAACCAGCTGCTGGACAACGGCAGCCCGTTCCTGGAAATAGCACCGCTCGCTGCCGACGGCATGTACAACAACGAGTCGCCCGGTGCCGGGGTGATCGCCGGGATCGGTCTGGTGCACGGCCGTCAGGTGCTGGTGATCTCCAACGACGCCACGGTCAAGGGCGGCACCTATTACCCCATGACGGTGAAGAAGCACCTCCGGGCCCAGGAGATCGCCCTGGAGAACCGTTTGCCGTGCATCTACCTGGTGGACTCCGGGGGAGCGTTCCTCCCGAAGCAGGACGAAGTCTTCCCGGACAAGGAACATTTCGGTCGGATCTTCTACAACCAGGCCAGGCTGTCTGCGGCCAAGATCCCGCAGATCGCCTCGGTGATGGGCTCCTGCACCGCCGGTGGCGCCTATGTTCCGGCGATGAGTGATGAGACCGTGATTGTGCGGAACCAGGGCACCATCTTCCTGGGCGGCCCGCCGCTGGTGAAGGCCGCGATCGGCGAGATTGTCACCGCAGAGGAACTCGGCGGCGGCGGCGTCCACTCGAGGATCTCCGGCGTCACCGACCACCTGGCCGAGAACGATGAGCACGCCCTGCAGATCATCCGCGACATCGTCCAAACGCTCCCCAGGCCGGCAGCCCCCGTGTGGGACGTGGATGCCGCCGTCGAACCTGTCGCGGACCCGGCCGAACTTTATGGCGCAGTGCCCACGGACGTCAACGCGCAGTACGACGTCCACGAGGTCATTGCCCGGCTGGTGGACGGCAGCAGATTCCACGAGTTCAAGAGGGAGTATGGCACTACGCTCGTCACGGGTTTCGCCAGGCTGCACGGCCACCCGGTGGGGATCGTGGCCAACAACGGCGTGCTGTTCAGCGAGTCCTCGCTCAAGGGCGCGCATTTCATCGAACTGTGCGATCAGCGCGGAATCCCCCTGGTCTTCCTGCAGAACATCTCCGGCTTTATGGTGGGCAAGGATTCCGAGCAGGGCGGCATCGCCAAAAACGGCGCCAAGATGGTCACCGCGGTGGCCACCGCCAGGGTGCCCAAGCTGACCGTGGTGATCGGCGGGTCCTTCGGGGCCGGCAATTACTCCATGTGCGGGCGTGCGTACTCGCCGCGTTTCCTGTGGATGTGGCCGGCGAGCAGGATCTCCGTCATGGGCGGCAACCAGGCGTCCAGCGTCCTGGCCACCGTCAAGAGGGACCAGTACGAGGCCCGCGGGGAGGACTGGTCCGCCGCTGACGAGGACGCGTTCAAGGCCCCCATCAAGCAGCAGTATGAGGACCAGGGCAGCCCGTATTACTCCACCGCCCGGCTCTGGGACGACGGCGTGATCGATCCCGCGGACACCCGCACCGTGCTGGGACTGGCGCTCGACGTCGTTTCCCGCACCCCGCTGCCGGAGACCTCCTTCGGCCTTTTCCGGATGTGAGCCCGCTGTGACTATGTATTCCCCGGCCAGTACCTCAACACCCGAAACGCCCCTCTTCGGGACAGTCCTCGTGGCCAACCGTGGGGAGATCGCCTGCCGCGTGATCCGCACCCTGCGCGTCCTCGGGATCCGTTCCGTGGCCGTCTACAGCGATGCCGACGCCGACGCCCGGCACGTGCGTGAAGCTGACCGTTCCGTGCGGATCGGCCCCGCTGCCGCTGCGGAGAGCTACCTGAACATCGTGGCCATCGTCCAGGCCTGCCGCGACACGGGCGCCGAGGCGGTCCACCCCGGCTACGGCTTCCTCAGCGAGAACGTCGATTTCGCCCGGGCCCTGGAAGCAGCCGGCATCACCTTCATCGGCCCCGGCGTCGAATCCCTGAACGTCATGGGGGACAAGATCCGGTCCAAGAACCACGTGGCGGGCTACGGCGTTCCCGTGGTGCCCGGCGTCGCCGAGCCTGGTATGACCGACGCGCAACTGATGGAGGCCGCGGCCGCCGTCGGATTCCCGTTGCTCATTAAACCGTCCGCCGGCGGCGGCGGGAAGGGCATGCACATCGTGGAACGCCCCGGCGAACTCGAGGCCGCACTGGCAACCGCCCGGCGCGTCGCGGCGAGCGCCTTTGGTGACGACACGCTCTTCCTGGAGCGGATGGTACGCACGCCGCGGCATATCGAAGTCCAGGTCCTGGCTGACAACCACGGCAACGTAATTCATCTCGGTGAGCGCGAGTGCTCCCTGCAGCGCCGCCACCAGAAGGTCATCGAGGAAGCGCCATCACCGCTGCTGGAAGGACTGAACGACGGCGGCGCCACCCGTGCCCGGATTGGTGAGGCGGCCTGCCAGGCGGCCCGGAGCGTCCACTACAGTGGTGCCGGCACCGTAGAGTTCCTTGTCTCTGACGAGGCCCCGGATGAGTTCTTCTTTATGGAGATGAACACGCGCCTCCAGGTGGAGCACCCGGTCACTGAAATGGTCACCGGCGTCGACCTGGTCGATTGGCAGGTGCGGATCGCCGCCGGCGGGGAACTGACCGTCCGACAGGCCGACGTCGAACTTAACGGGCACGCCGTCGAAGCCCGCGTCTACGCGGAAATCCCGGAACGGAACTTCATGCCGTCAGGCGGTGAGGTAGTGCTCCTGGATGAGCGCGGCGCTACGTTCACCCCCACGGAAAATTTCAGCCCGCCCGCCCCTGCAGCCGAGGACCCGGACATCCGCATCGATTCCGCGTTGTTGCAGGGGCTGGAAATTTCCAGCGATTACGACCCCATGGTGGCCAAGGTGATCGCCTGGGGCGCCGACCGTAAAGCCGCGCTCGCACGGCTCGATGCTGCGCTCGCCGGCTACACGGTCCTGGGGATCGACACGAACGTGGAGTACCTTCGCCTGCTGATCAACGACGACGACGTCCAGGCCGGGCGCCTGGACACCGGCCTGATCGAGCGCAGGATGCCGCACTTCACCTTCCGCCACGTCGGGGAGGCCGAGCTCATCGCCGCCGCGGTTCCGGAGTGGGCGGTAGCCCATAAAGCGGCGAACGCCGGATCCCCCTGGGCCGGCACCACCGGCTGGCGGCTGGGAAGCCCGGCGGCCTGGACCCGGACCTTTGGTGTCCCCGGCGGCGACACGGCCACAGTAGCGCTGACTTGGGTAAGCAACGTGGACCTTGGCCATGCCACGGCCCGGGTCGACGATGGCGCGGAACACGAGGTGACTGTCCTGGGACTGACCGGACATGTCGTGTTTCTGGCGATCGACGGCCAGCAGATGCGGTTCGCGCGGGGTTCTTCGTGGGAGGAGGACCGGGCAATGGGGGGTGCGCAGACTCTCTACGTTGGCAACGGCGGCTGGTCTTGCCGGCTGGAAGTACTGACCCGGGAGTCGCGGCTCGCCCGATTGCTCGCGGGCATCCAGCGCGAGGAGGGTATGGCAGACCCGGAGGTCCGCTCGCCCATGCCGGGCACGGTGGTCTCGGTTGCCGTCGCCAACGGAGACGCCGTGGCGGCTGGCCAGGTCCTCCTGTCTGTCGAAGCCATGAAAATGGAACATCAGCTCGTGGCCGAGGTAGCAGGCACGGTACACATCAGCGTCAGGACCGGCGACCTGGTGAAGGCGGACCAGATGCTGGCCACCATCCACGCAGCGGCCACTGATTTACTCACGGACCCCATCCCGGGCGCACTTACGGACCCGGACAACACAGGCAAGGGAGCCTAGCCATGGCAGATTTCGAACTCAGCGAGGAGTACCAGGATCTCAGCGATACCGTCCGGGATTTCGCGGACAACGTGGTGGCACCGGTCTCCGCGAAGCACGATGAGGAACACAGCTTCCCCTACGAAATCGTGAAGCAGATGGCAGGCATGGGTCTCTTTGGGCTGCCGTTCCCGGAGGAATACGGCGGGATGGGCGGAGACTACTTCGCCCTCGCGCTCGCCCTCGAACAGCTGGGCACGGTGGACCAGTCCGTGGCAATCACCCTGGAAGCCGGCGTCTCCCTCGGCGCCATGCCCGTCTACCGGTTCGGCACTGAAGCCCAGAAAGACGAGTGGTTGCCGGTGCTGGCC
The DNA here is from genome assembly GCF_040547265.1 of Arthrobacter sp. UYCo732. NCBI lineage: Bacteria > Bacillati > Actinomycetota > Actinomycetes > Micrococcales > Micrococcaceae > Arthrobacter > Arthrobacter sp. UYCo732. Next base: position 335,549 of record NZ_JBEPPJ010000003.1, read on the forward strand.
TCGGGTGAGGCGCTCGCGGGCTTTGGTCTCACGGAGCCCGAAGCAGGGTCTGACGCCGGGGGCACCAAGACCAATGCGAAGCTCGACGGCGGGAACTGGGTGATCAATGGCAACAAGGAGTTCATCACCAACTCCGGGACGGACATCACCCGCCTGGTCACTGTCACAGCGGTCACGGGCCAGACGGAGCGCAAGGACGGCAGCGTCAAGAAGGAAATCTCCACCATCCTGGTGCCCACCGACACACCGGGGTTCAAAGCGGAGAAGCCCTATAACAAGGTGGGCTGGAACGCATCAGACACCCACCCGCTGACGTTGAAGGACGTCCGCGTGCCGGAGGAAAACCTGCTCGGTGAGGAAGGGCGCGGCTACGCTAACTTCCTCTCCGTCCTGGATGAAGGCAGGATCGCCATCGCCGCGCTGGCCACAGGGGCAGCGCAGGGCTGCGTGGACCTTTCGGTGAAATACGCCAAGGAACGCAACGCGTTCGGCCAGAACATCGGCAAGCACCAGGCCATCGCGTTCAAGATCGCCCGCATGCAGGCAAGGGCCCACACTGCCCGTTTGGCCTACTACGACGCCGCCGCCAGGATGCTCGCAGGAAAGCCATTCAAGACGCAGGCCGCCATCGCTAAGATGGTCGCAGGCGAGGCAGCCATGGACAACGCGCGGGATGCCACCCAGGTGTTCGGCGGCTATGGCTTCATCAACGAATTCACCGTGGCACGCCACTACCGCGACTCCAAGATCCTTGAAGTGGGGGAGGGCACCACGGAGGTCCAGCTGATGCTGATCGCCCGCGAGCTCGGACTGTAGCCGGCACGAGAGGATCACTGATGATTAACAAGGTTGTTGCCAGCGCAGAGCAAGCCATAGCGGACATCCCGGACGGCGCGTCGCTCGCGGTGGGAGGGTTCGGCCTGTGCGGGATCCCGGTGGCACTGATCGACGCCCTGCACCGGCACGGCACCAGGGACCTGGAGACGGTGAGCAACAACTGCGGCGTGGACGGCTGGGGCCTGGGCGTCCTGCTCCGTGACGGCCGGATCCGGCGGACCGTCAGTTCCTACGTCGGCGAAAACAAGGAGTTCGCGCGCCAGTATCTTTCCGGTGAACTCGAAGTGGTGCTGACCCCGCAGGGGACACTCGCGGAGAAACTCCGGGCCGGCGGCGCGGGGATCCCGGCTTTCTTCACCAAAGCGGGCGTGGGCACCCAGGTGTCCGAGGGCGGACTCCCGCAGAAGTACAACGCCGACGGCGGGGTTGCGATCGCTTCCGCATCGAAGGAAGTGCGCACCTTTAACGGGGTTGACTACGTCTTGGAAGAGTCACTGACGCCCGATTTCGGCCTGGTGCATGCGTGGAAAGGCGACCGCCATGGCAACCTTGTCTTCCATGCCACCGCCATGAACTTCAACCCCCTCTGTGCCATGGCCGGCAGGATCACCATCGCCGAAGTGGAGGAGTTGGTGGAACCCGGCGAACTGGATCCGGAGCACGTCCACGTGCCCGGCATCTTCGTCCAGCGGGTGGTGGTGGTGCCCGACGGGGAGAAACGCATCGAAAAGCGGACTGTGAGCCTGGCAACGGCGTCAAGCTCTGGGCAACAGGCAACCCGGCAGGTAACCCCACAGGCAGGAGCGTAGCCATGGAGTCGAACAACAGGCAGGGAGCCCCTCCCCGTCCGGAAGCCGTCCGGCCCGAGTACCGGCGGGCCGCCGTCGGCCATCCGGAGGGCGCCAATCAGGACACCAAAGGGTGGACCCGCAACGAGCTCGCCGCCAGGGTGGCCCGTGAGCTCAGCAATGGCCAATACGTCAACCTGGGCATCGGCATGCCCACCCTGATCCCCAACTACATTCCGGCCGGGATCGAGGTGGTCCTCCACTCGGAGAACGGCATCCTGGGCGTGGGCCCCTACCCGGCCGAGGACGCCGTGGACCCGGACCTGATCAATGCCGGCAAGGAGACCGTCACGGTCAACAAGGGCGCCGCGTTTTTCGATTCCGCTGCATCGTTCGGCATGATCCGGGGCGGCCACGTGGATGTGGCCGTGCTGGGTGCCATGGAGGTGGCGCAGAACGGCGACCTGGCCAACTGGATGATTCCCGGGAAGATGGTCAAGGGTATGGGTGGTGCCATGGACCTGGTTTTCGGTGCCAAAAAGGTGATTGTGATGATGGAGCACGTTGACCGGAACGGCCGGCCCAAAATCGTGGAGCAGTGCACGCTTCCGCTCACCGGCAAAGCCTGCGTGGACCGGATCATCACCGACCTCGCCGTGATCGACGTTGTCACCGAAGGCGGGCGGTCCCGGCTGGTGCTCCGCGAACTGGCGCCCAACGTGTCCGTCGAGGACGTCGCGGCGGCCACCGGGGCGGAACTCTTCGAAGAGGACCAGGAACTCACCGTATGACGGACGGGGTTTCGGCAGGCTCAACCGCCGGCGGATCAGGCCCAGCCGCCGGCCCGCGGGTAATTGAACAGCGCGGCCTGTATTTCGAGGAGCTCGAGGAGGATGTTGTCTACGCGCACCGGCCTGGACGCACCGCGACAGAGGCGGACAACGTCCTGTTCACCACGCTCACCATGAACACACAGGCTCTGCACCTGGACGCCGCCTGGAGCGCCGGCCAGCCCTTCGGCCAGCGTCTTGTCAATTCGATGTTCACGCTGTCCACCGTGGTGGGCCAGTCCGTGTCACAGCTGACCCAGGGCACCATCATCGCCCAGCTTGGCCTGACCGATGTGTCCTTTCCGCACCCGCTGTACCACGGCGACACGCTCTACACAGAGACCGTCGTTACGCAGAAGCGGCTTTCAGCATCGCGGCCCGGCCAAGGGATCGTGACCATGCAACACACCGGCAGGAACCAGGACGGCACCGTGGTGGCGCTGGCCACCCGGAGCTGCCTGATGTGGACACGTGCCGCCCACAGCGGGCGCCCGGCGGAACAGGAACAGGGGAGCGGAGAGGGCGTCGAAAAGGGGACAATGTCCGTATGACATTTGTGATGGGACCCGCACTGTTGTTCTGCCCCGCCGACCGGCCGGAGCGTTACCAGAAGGCCGCCGAGCGCGCCGATGCCGTCATCCTGGACCTGGAAGACGCCGTGGCACCCGCGGACAAACAGCGGGCCCGCGGCGCGATCCTCGCCCAGCTCGGTGCGGCCGGCGACGGACCCGAGCTGGACCCCAGCCGGACCATCGTGCGCATCAATCCGGGGGGCACCGAAGAGTTCGAGAAGGACCTTCACTGCCTGGCGCACACGCCATACCGGACGGTGATGCTGGCTAAGGCAGAGAACGCTAACCAGCTGGAAGCACTCAAGGACTTCCACGTCATAGCACTGTGCGAAACAGCCAAGGGAATCCTGAATGCGCCTGCCATCGCGGCGGTGCCTAATGTGGTTGCCCTGATGTGGGGCGCCGAGGACCTGCTCGCGTCCCTGGGCGGCACCTCCTCCAGAATGGACGACGGCGGCTACCGCGCCGTGGCGCTGCACGCCCGGTCCGCGGTACTTGTCGCCGCCCGCGCCTTCGGGAAGGAAGCCGTGGACGCTGTCTACGTCAACATTCCTGACCTCGACGGGCTGGCCATGGAGTCTGGCGATGCGGTGGCGTCCGGCTTCAGCTCCAAGGCGTGCATCCACCCCAGCCAAGCGAACGTCGTCAGGGGCGCCTACGCGCCGTCAGACGCTGACGTCGCCGCCGCTAAGGAGTTGCTGCAGACCGCCGCTTCCGCCGGGTCGGGCGTCTTCCAGTTCAACGGCAAAATGATCGACGGGCCCATTCTCAAACATGCGGAGGCCACGCTCCGCAGGGCCGGACTGCGCGCCTGACTCACTGAACCTGGTGGATCTGCGGCGGCCCGTTGGTCGCCGCGGCTTGACGCTCCGGCGCCTGGATCGCAGGCGGCGCCTGATCACAGCCGCCGCCCGCTCGATCCGCGCCGGGACAACGGCGGAATGGCCTCATACAGCGGTGTCCTTACCCACCGCGCTCCGGTTTCCCGAAACTCACTGCGGGTGGCGAAACGATACAGGTAGCTGTTGACCCGCACCCAACGCGGCGGTTCGCCGTCGAACGGGTCATGGCGCAGAAGCCGCAGCGTCTGCCGATCAGCCTCGAGGAGCTTCCCGAGGAAGGCATAAAACCACTGCACGTGGACGGTGCGCAGCGGAAGGAACCACATCAGCCAGTCCAGCCGCAGGTGGTAGGGCGCCCACTGCCGCGGCAGGCGGCGCAGGTCTCCGGGCTTGCCCTTGAATCCGTACTCGCGCCAGTCAGCCGCCGCGTCCGGTTCCGCGTCCAGGGTGCCTTCCACCACGATCTCTACGCGCTGCGTGGTCACGGTGCCGAACGCGCCGTAGGTGTTGACCAGCTGCCAGCGGTTGAAGCTGGCATTCATCAGCTGTCCCTTGGAGATGAGGTTGCGCAGCGGCCAATAGCTCAGCACCACCAGCAGGAGCGACGCGGCGAGGATGATTGCAAGCCAGTACGGCGGATTCCCGCGGGTGCCCGCCCCGGAATCCCAGTCCGGGGGCAGGACCGGGAACACGGCAAGGACAACGGGGTCGCTGACAGCGGCGAATGCCAGCACGATGGCGATCCAGTTCAGCCACGCAAAGTTGCCGCTCGCCACCAGCCACAGCTGCGTGAAGATCACCATGCCCGCGGCCATGCTGGCCAGGGGCTGCGGGAAAAAGAGGAAGAACGGCACAATCAGTTGGGCGAAGTGGTTCCCCAGCACCTCCAGCCGGTGGAAGGGATTGGGCAGCAGGTGCGCCTGCCGGCTCAAGGGACCGGGCATCGGCTGCGTCTCGTGGTGGTAGTACAGTGCTGTCAGGTCACGCCACTCCGGGCCGCCGCGGATCTTGATCATCCCTGCACCAAACTCCAGCCGGAACACCAGCCAGGCCGCCAGGAGCAGAATGGTGCGGGGCGGTTCAGTCTGCTCTGAGCCGAGGAACGCGACCGTGAAGCCGGCTTCCAGGATCAGCATTTCCCAGCCGAAGCCGTAAAACGTCTGGCCAACGTTCACGATCGACATGTACAGCAGCCACAGGGCCAGGAACGCGATCAGCGGCACCCATGGTGGCCCGAGCTGGGGGAGGCCGGCCACCAGCAGCGCCGAAATGGCCAGGCCTGCTGCGCAGACCCAACGCAGCAGCTTGTCCGAGTAACGCCACCTGAAGAGGGTGGGCCGCCGCCGGGAGCTGTAGCTCTCCAGATAACGGGGAGCGGGAAGCAGCCCGCGTTCACCCAGGAGTGCCGGGAACTGGTTCAGGGAGGACAGGAACGCCACAAAGTACAGCGTTGCCACACCACGCTGGAGCACTTGCCGCGCGAATTCGTAGTCCGGAGCATCGAACCAGGAAACCCAGTCCACGCAGTCAACGTTACGCCTGGCCGTTCCCGGCTCCCAGCTCGGCACCATGCCCGCCGTGCGGGATACTTAAGCCATGCAGCCTCGCAGAATCGTCCTCCTCGGATCCACCGGCTCCATCGGCACCCAGGCGATCGACGTCGTCGACGGCGCCCCGCACCTTTTTGAGGTAGTGGCGCTCAGTGCCGGCGGCGGGAACCTTGAGCTCCTCGCCCGCCAGGCGGTTCACACCGGCGCTGCCGCCGTCGGCATCGCCTCCGGTGATCACCGGCAACTGCAGGACTTGATCGCCGAGGCTGCCCGTCTTGCCGGCCGGCAGGACTACCGCCCCGAGATCATCGCCGGCCCGGACGCCTCGGCACGCATCGCAGCCATGGAGTCCGACGTGGTGCTCAACGGCATCACCGGCTCCATCGGGCTCGCACCCACCCTCGCCGCGCTGAAGTCAGGCGCCACGCTGGCGCTGGCCAACAAGGAATCGCTGATCGTAGGCGGGGCGTTGGTCAAGGCTGCGGCCCGCGAGGGCCAGATCGTACCGGTGGACTCCGAGCATTCGGCCATTGCCCAGTGCCTGCGCGCCGGAACAGCCGCCGAAGTGGAGAAACTCATTCTGACCGCATCCGGCGGCCCGTTCCGCGGCCGGACCCTGGACCAGCTCCACGATGTTTCCCCGCAGGAAGCCCTGGCGCACCCCACGTGGGATATGGGCCTGATGGTCACCACCAACTCGGCCACCTTGGTCAACAAGGGCCTTGAACTTATTGAGGCCCATCTGCTGTTCGACGTACCGCTGGACCGGATCGAGGTTGTGGTCCACCCGCAGTCCGTGGTTCATTCCATGGTCCAGTTCGTTGACGGGTCCGTCATAGCCCAGGCGTCCCCGCCGGACATGCGCCTGCCCATCGCCCTGGGCATGGGCTGGCCGGACAGGGTGCCCAAAGCGGCCACTCCCTGTGACTGGACCAAGGCCACCAGCTGGACTTTCGAGCCACTGGACACCGCAGCGTTCCCGGCCGTGGACCTGGCCAAGGACGCCGCAAGGCAGGGGAGCACCTATCCGGCCGTCTTTAATGCGGCAAATGAGGAAGCCGTCATGGCTTTCCACGCCGGCCGCATCCGCTTCACCGAAATCATGGACACCATCGACGCTGTCCTCAGCGAACACCCAGGATCCTCGGAGCTGACCCTTGAGTCAGTGCTGGATGCTGAAGACTGGGCACGAACACGCGCCCACGAACGTTTGGCAGTAAGCAGTCTCTAGGAAGCGGCAGATCCACGCATGAGTCCCATCCTCCTTTTTATCCTCGGCGTCGTCTTTGTGGCGATCGGCATTGCCGTGTCCATTGCATTGCACGAGGTGGGGCATCTGGTGCCCGCCAAGCTGTTCAAAGTACGCGTCAGCAAGTACATGATCGGCTTCGGCCCCACCCTGTGGTCCAAGCGGAAAGGCGAGACAGAATACGGCGTGAAGGCCATCCCGCTGGGTGGCTACGTGTCCATGATCGGCATGTACCCGCCCAACAAGGCCGACGGCACGGTACGGCCCTCCAGCACCGGCATGTTCCAGACCCTGGCCACCGAAGCCCGCTCCATGGCCCATGAGGAAGTGGGCCCGGACGACGGGAACCGCGTGTTCTACAAGTTGCCGGTGTGGAAGAAAGTCGTGGTGATGCTGGGCGGTCCGGCCATGAACCTGCTGATCGGCGTGGTGCTGACCGCCGTGCTGCTGATGGGGTTCGGTGTGGCCACGGCCACCACCACCATTTCCGATGTGTCCAAATGCCAGGTTGCTGTTGGCCAGACGGTGGATCCCGATTCCCCCGGCTGCCAGCCGACCCCCGCTGCGGCCGCCGGGCTCCTGCCGAATGATGTGGTCACCTCCTTTGACGGCAAAGCAGTCTCCGGCTGGGACCAGCTGACTGAATGGATTCGTGCCTCCGCGGGCAGGGAAGTCGCGATCACTGTGGAGCGCGACGGCGGACCGGTCACCACCACGGTGACGCCGGTACTGTCCGCCCGCCCCGTAGTGGGCGTCGATGGGCGCCAGGCCAAGGACGACGCCGGCAACCTGCTGTACCAGGACGTGGGCTTCCTCGGTATTGGCGCGCAGACAGAACTGGTGTCCCAGCCGGCGTCGACCGTCCTGCCCATGGCGGGGGAGAACATCAGGCAGGTGGCCGGAGTTGTCTTCAATCTGCCCGCGAGAGTGGTGGGCGTGGCCAAGGCGGCCTTTAGCGAGGAAGAGCGCGATCCGAGCGGCCCCATCAGCGTGGTGGGCGTCGGACGCGTGGCCGGCCAAGTCGCCGCCATGGAAAAGGTCCCGCTCCAGTCCAGGCTGGGTGCGCTGGTGGGGCTGCTTGCCGGACTCAATTTTGCGCTCGCGGTCTTCAACCTGATCCCGCTGCTTCCGCTGGACGGCGGGCATGTGGCCGGGGCGCTGTACGAGGGGGTTCGGCGCCGGGTGGCCAAGCTGTTCGGCAAGCCGGACCCGGGAGCTTTCGATATCGCCAAATTGCTTCCTGTGACCTATGTGGTGGCCGCCCTGCTGATGGGGATGAGCGCCCTGCTGATCTACGCCGACATCGTTAAGCCGGTGAACCTCTTCGGCTGAGCTGTCTCCCGCTGCCTGATGCTTTCGTGCAGAACGGCGAACTAAAACGAACCCGCAGAACACCCGCCGCTGGATCCGGGCAGGACTGTGGGCGCTGGCGGTCGCCTGGCTGGTCTCGGACCCGTCCATCTTGGAGCCGCAGCCGGACCAGACCAAGGACCCGGCGCCTGGGCCCGTTTTGTCAGCTCTGACTCCACCATGTCAGCCATCTGTTGGGCAGCACCGGAGGCACCATCCTGGCCTTCTTCGGTGTCCTCGCCCGGGGGTGCTGCCTGGCCGGCGGCAGGGACGTGATGCAGCTGGAGTTTCCGGGGGGTCCATGACCGGGGGCGTTTCTGCTGTGCCTGCTGCTCGCCTTCGCAGGCAACGTCCTCCTGGGGATTGCAGTGTGGCGTTCCCACCTGCCGCGGTGGTCAGGGGCGCTCTGGGCGGCCGGCGCGGTGCTGTTCTATCTCCTGGGCGTGGTCTTGGGGCAGGCCACAACGGGAAGCAGCCTGCCGACCCAGACCGCCGGCGCCCTGCTGATGGGAGGTTCCGCGGTATGGATCGCCTGGAAGGTGAGCTGGCAGGTTAGGGTAGCGCCGAACCCGGGCGCGGGAGAACCGGTTGATTTCGCCTTCTCAGCCTATTTTGGCTGATATTCGAAAATCAGCTAATTACGATTGATTATCCACGGTCACCTGCGTACGGTTAAGGCATGTACGTCATGACCATTGACCAACGCGGCAGTACCACCGATGTGGACCGGGTTCCGGAGCTGATCTCCGGGTTGGGCGGCCTCACTTCGGCCCCGTTCGAGCGTTCCGTAGGCGATGAACTCCAAGGCGTCGTGGAAAATGCCGCAGACGTGGTGGACATCGCACTCCATGCTCTCCGGGACGGCCACTGGTATGTCGGGATCGGGATCGGCGAGGTGCAGGTGGCTCCCGGCGGAAGCCCGAGGGAGGGCACCGGCAGTGGCTTTGTGGCAGCACGCAAGGCGGTGGAACTGGCCAAGGGCGCCGCGGCCCAGGTTCCTTTGTCAGTGGTGTCCGGCAGTATGGGACGTGGCCGGGACATACCTCCCGATGCCAAGGAAGGGGCCATGAGCAGTGCAAATGCCCAAGCGGTGCTCCGCCTGATGGGACGCGTGGTGCAGCAGCGCACCCCGGCGCAGTGGCGTGTAGTGGACCGGCTGCGGGCCCTCCAGGGCGGCTACGGACGTTACGGCGGAGGAACTCACGGTAGCCAGAAGAACGTGGCCCAGGAGTTGGGGATAACCGAACAATCGGTGAGTCGTGCGGTGCTCCGGTCCGGCTGGCCGGAAGAATTGGCTGCCAGACCTGCGGCTGCCATGCTCCTGGAGTTCACCCACGCCCAGATCCTTCCCTCCGAAATCCTGGTGCCTTCCCGGGCCCAGCCGCCTCGGCCTGTTCCGGTGCGGGAGACTCCAACCAAAGGACACCTGTGAACGCACTCTGGATCGCAGTGGCCCTGCTGGTGGCCGGACTTGCAGGCTGGCCTGTGACGTCGCTGGTGTTCCGGCTGGCCAGGACCATCGATGACAAAGCCGATGCGGCCGGGAAGCCAGGCCGCGCTGCCGTGGATCCGTCCGGTCAGGACCCGTCCGCGGATGTCACCGTGGATACGCTGCCAGCCATACCTCCGTTGCCGGCCCGACCACCGCTGCCGCCAGCACCGCCGGCCGGCGCGGATGATCACGCACGCGGGCAATTCGTTGACGGCGAGCTGACAGCGGGGGGCGGCCAACCGTCGTCGGATGTCACTCATCTGGTGCCCGGAGGGCCGGCACCCCAGATTTCGCCACCCGGAGTCCCGGGGTATGCCGTTCCCGGCCAGCGGATACTGCGCGGCGGGGCGATCATCGGAGTCCTCGAACGCCTGGGCGTTGGCGTGGCCATCCTGACGGGACAGCCGGTGGCCATTGCCTACATTGTGGCCGTCAAGGGCCTGGGCAGGTTTGCCGAGCTGAAGGAGACACCGGTGGCGGCAGAACGGTTCATCATTGGAACGCTCACATCGATGCTGTGGGCTGCAGGCACGGCAGCGATCGTCAAAGTGGTCTTCCTGCAGTAGATGGCCCCGTCAGCCGTTTGCCGGCACTTACTGTCGGAATTCCGGACACCATCGAACCGGTGTGCAAGGTGAGCTTGAGGTGCCAGTCCGGATCGGCGCAGGGCCGCCCCGGGGGATAGGGTGTCCTTATGACTGTTTTTGCCGTTGAGTATGTGTACGCCGCCGATTCCTCCGCCGCCCGTGATGACAGCCGACCCGCGCACCGCAGCTGGCTGGTGGGCCTGGCGGAAGAGGGCCAGCTGCTGACCAGCGGACCATACGGTGACGGGGCAGGCGCCCTGCTGATCTTCAAGGTTCAGGACGAAACCCAGCTGAATGACCTGCTCAAGCAGGACCCCTTCGCCATTGCCGGGACCATCGCCGGTATCCGAACCACCGAATGGACTCCAGTGATCGGCCTCCTGGCCCCGCACACGTCCTGATTTAACGGACCTCTTTCCCTTCCGAAACACCTACCCAAGGAGTCCATGTGACCTCGGTCAGCCTGGGAATGCCGTCAGCACCACCGCCAGTACTTGCCCCGCGCCGCAAGACGCGCCAGATCAAGGTGGGCTCGGTGGGAGTCGGCTCGGACTCGCCCATCAGTGTGCAGTCTATGACCACCACCCCCACCACGGACATCAACGCCACGCTGCAGCAGATTGCGGAACTGACCGCGTCCGGCTGCGACATTGTGCGCGTCGCCTGCCCGTCCGCCGATGATGCGGAGGCTTTGCCCATCATCGCGCGCAAGTCCCAGATTCCGGTGATCGCGGACATCCACTTCCAGCCGAAGTATGTCTTTGCCGCGATTGAAGCCGGCTGCGCGGCAGTGCGCGTGAACCCGGGCAATATCCGCAAGTTCGACGACCAGGTCAAAGAAATCGCCCGCGCCGCCAAGGACCACGGCACGTCCATCCGCATCGGCGTGAACGCCGGTTCCCTGGAACCTGGCATCCTCAAAAAATACGGCAAGGCCACCCCTGAGGCGCTCGTTGAGTCGGCAGTCTGGGAAGCGTCGCTGTTCGAGGAGCACGGTTTCCACGATTTCAAGATCTCCGTCAAGCACAATGACCCCGTGATCATGGTGGCTGCCTACGAGATGCTGGCCGAAAAAGGCGACTGGCCCCTGCACCTGGGGGTCACTGAAGCCGGGCCGGCCTTCCAGGGAACCATCAAATCAGCTACCGCCTTCGGTGCGCTGCTGTCGAAGGGAATCGGCGACACCATCCGGGTTTCCCTCTCCGCGCCGCCGGTGGACGAAATCAAGGTGGGCAACCAGATCCTGCAGTCCCTGAACCTGCGCCCGCGCAAGCTGGAAATCGTCTCCTGCCCGTCCTGCGGCCGCGCCCAGGTGGACGTCTACACTCTCGCCGAGCAGGTCACCGCCGGCCTGGAAGGCATGGAGATCCCGCTGCGCGTCGCCGTGATGGGTTGCGTGGTGAACGGACCCGGGGAAGCCCGTGAAGCCGACCTCGGCGTGGCCTCCGGCAACGGCAAGGGCCAGATCTTTGTGAAGGGCGAAGTCATCAAGACTGTGCCTGAGAGCCAGATTGTTGAGACACTGATCGAAGAGGCCATGCGCATTGCTGAGGAGATGGGGGAGGCCGATCGCGAAGATGCTGTCAAAGGTAGCCCCGTGGTTAGCGTCTCATAAACAGGGCGCCGCGCCGGAGGGGGTCACTGTCCGTGCGCTTTCCGGCGCTGACACCCCTGCCCTCCGGCGCCTCGCACTGCAGGACCCGGTAGCCAATGTCTTTATCCTCGCCCATCTCAGGGCGGTGGGGTCGGCAGCGGCCACCACCGGCGGCGCCGGAGTATTGGGCGTGTTCGACGACGGGACTCTGCTGGGTGCGTGCTGGGCGGGAGCCAACCTGGTCCCGGTCCAGCTGGACCCCGGATTTGCCGGGCTGGTGGCAGAAGCGGCCAGCGCGTCCGGCCGCCGATTTGCCTCGGCCTTCGGTCCGGCAGATTCGGTACTGGCACTCCATGCGGAGCTGGCCGAGCGCGGTCACGCTGCCCACGAGGTGCGGGACGAGCAGCCGCTGATGACTCTCTGCGGGCCACCGTCGGTGGAGCCGAACGCGGATCTGGCGTTGGGCCGGCTGGCCGATTTTGACCGCATCCTGCCTGCCTGTGCAGCCATGTTCGAAGAGGAGGTGGGCTACTCACCGTTCCTCGGTGGCAAAGAGTTCTACAGCCGCCGCGTGGAGGGCCTGATCCGGCAAGGCCATTCGCTGGCACACGTCAATGAGTCCGGTGACGTGGTGTTTAAGGCCGAGCTCGGAGCCGTTACCGCCGAAGTCACGCAGATCCAGGGCGTCTGGATGAACCCCGGCTACCGCGGGCAGGGGCTGAGCGCAGGTTACATGGCAGCAGTGGTGGAAAAGGCCCGTGCCTTTGCTCCGGTGACCAGCCTCTACGTCAACGGCTTTAACCTCCGCGCGCGGTCCACCTACGAGCGGGTGGGCTTCCGCCAGGTGGGCACGTTCGCCACAGTCCTGTTCTAGCTTCCGGGGCCCGGCGCTATCCGATTGGCCCTGGCAGTTCACCCCGTCAGGCCTGCTCTGTCAGCTCGCCTGTCAGGTAGTGCTGGACGTTCGGGGCCACGAGCCGGACAACGTCGTCGGGGGATGCGGACGCGAGTGGTTCGAGCCGCATGACATACCGGACCAGCATGACACCCACCATCTGGGTAGCCACGAGGTTGCCGCGCATGGCTACCTCCCCGGGCGGCCCTGGTACTCCTGCCATGACCCGGCTGAGGATGGCGCGCTGCACCAGTTCCCTTAGCAGCATGGTTTTGGCCTTCGAACCAATGGTTCCGCGCAGGAACGCCACCAGGCTGTGCTGCGCCGGGCTCTCCCACAGCCGAAGCACCGCCCGGACAATCGCCTCAGCCCGCTGTTCCGGAGGATGGCCGTTAACGCCCGCCAGGACCTCGTCCGGGTCGGCCGGCAGTGCCACGCTCAGCGCAAACAGCTCGTCCTTGCCCCTGAAGAAATGATGGACCATGGCGGGATCAACCCCGGCATCCCGAGCGATCTGGCGGAGGCTGGTCCCTTCAAACCCGTGCTCAGCGAAAAGCCGCTGAGCTGTGTCCAGAATCTGTGCCCGCGACTCCGTTGCCCCGCCGCGCCGGCCCCGTCTGCCGGGGCCAGTTGCGCTGCCTGGATCGGCAGGTCCGTTGCCCCGCCGCGCCGGTGCGCTCCCACTCGCGGGCTGCCCGTTCACAAGCGCGGGCTGCCCGCCGACCTGTTCTGGCCGGCCGCTCCCAAGCGCAGGCTGCCCGCCGACCTGTTCTGGCCGGCCGTTCACGCGCTCCGCCGCCGAAGCGTCAATGACGCGAGCACCAGGACCAGCAGGACTATCGCCGCGATGATTCCCGCGTCCATCCACAGCTGTTCAGTGGGCTCCGTGTTAGTAGCGATCTCCTGCAGCGCATCCACCGAGAACGTCAACGGCAGGACATTCGAGATTGCCTCCAGGACCTCATTCATCCTCTCGCGGGCCACAAAGAGGCCACACAGCAGAATCTGGGGCACCACTACCACCGGCATGAACTGCACGGCCTGGAATTCGGTCCTCGCGAACGCCGAACAGAGCAGGCCCAGGGCCACGCCCAAAACCGCGTTGATAACGGCAATCATCACCACCAATCCCGGGCTGCCTTGGATGTCCAGGCCGAAAACCCAATACGCAACCGCCGTGGCCACCAGCGACTGCAGGGCCGCCATGATGGAGAACGCCAGCCCGTAGCCGAACAGCAGGTCCGCCTTGTGGATGGGGGTGGTCAACAGCCGCTCCAGGGTGCCGGAGGTACGTTCGCGCAGCATCGTGATTGAGGTGACCAGGAACATCACCACAAACGGGAAGATCGCCAGCATCATCAGGCCCACACGATCGAACGTCCTGGGAACTCCGGGCGGCAGCGTCTCATTCTCGTAGAGGAAGTACACCGCTGTCAGCAGCAGGGCAGGAACCACCAGGATCAGCGCGATGCTTCGGCGGTCGTGCCGGAGCTGGTCCAGGACCCGACGGTTGGTGGCCAGCATCATCATCAGGTTCATGATCGCACGATCCGTTCAGTGGAGGTGCCAGGCTGTTCGGTGGCGGCGCGCGGCTGTTCTGGTGAACCACTCGGTCTTCCGGGGGCACCGGTTGGCCCTTCTCGTGAACCGGCATGCCTTCCAGGAGGGCCCGCCGGCGCTTCACCAGCATCCTGGATCATGTGCAGGAAGGCCTCTTCCAGATCGGCGCTGCGCCCGCGCACGCTCAATTCGGCCGGCGTCAGCTGCGCCAGGAGCTTCCCCTCCCGCAGTAGTAGGAGCGAATGGCAGTGGCTTGCTTCCTCCATCACATGACTGGAGACCAGCAGGGTTGTCCCGGACTCGGCCATGGACCTGAACCGGTCCCACAAATCGGCGCGGAGGACCGGATCAAGGCCCACTGTTGGCTCATCGAGCACCAGCAGGCTTGGCTGGGCCACCAGGGCGCAGGCCAGCGATACCCGGCTGAGCTGTCCGCCGGAGAGGTCTGCGGTCTTCTGCCGGGCCTGCGGTTCAAGCCCGACGGCGGCGATTGCCTCCGCTGCCTGGGCGCGGCCTTTGCGGTGCATGGCCCCGAAGTAGCGGACGTTGGCTTCCACGGTCAGGTCGGGGTACACGCTGGGGGACTGCGTTACATAACCCACCCGGTGCCGCAGGTCAGGATGCCCGGCGGGAAGCCCCAGAACCTGGACGGACCCTGAAGTGAGCGCCTGGACGCCCATGATGGCCCGCATGAGGGTGGTCTTGCCGCTGCCGGACGGGCCCAGCAGTCCGGTGATCCGGGCCGCCGGGATGCCAAAGTCCAGGCCGAGCAGGACGGGAAGCTTTCCTCGCGTGACGCGGAGGGACTTGGCGGCCACTGCCTGGACTGGTTCCAGGCCCGGCGCTGTTGCTGCAACGTGGGACATTAATGCCTCCGAATGCCGGTAATTACTTTAATTCATCAGATGATGAATTAAAGCTAAACCCGCGGGGAGGGGCCGTCAATAAACTTCGAATGGAGAAACCCTTGTCATCGTGTCCGCTCTCACTTAGGTTCGACCTGGCTGCGCTGGAGTGGGTGGGCTGTCGTACCAGTCCTCACCAGTACCCAGGCGTCAACGGCCGTGGAGCCACTCCCGGATGCAACGACCAGCCGTTTACGGCCAGGGGCTTGGGCCGCCAGGCGTGGCTCTATTGCGTCCGCCCCGGTCCTGCCGCACCGTAGGTCATCGGCCCTCTGTGGCCCCTGCACCACGTTCCGCCTCCGGTTGCGGTCTGGATTGCCGGTAGATTAGTACCCAGACGAATTGCCCGGCTCTGCTTTTTGAGCAGCCATTCCCCCAGAAACGGATACCGACCCGTGGTCACAAGAATGTCCCAGCTTTTCCTGCGCACCCTGCGTGAAGATCCCGCCGATGCCGAGGTGGCCAGCCACCGGCTCCTGGTCCGGGCCGGCTACATCCGGCGTGCGGCGCCCGGCATCTATACGTGGCTGCCGCTCGGGCTCAGCGTCCTGCGCAAGGTGGAGCAGGTCATCCGCGAGGAAATGACGGCCATTGGCGCCCAGGAAGTCCACTTCCCGGCGCTCCTGCCCAAGGAACCCTACGAGGCCACCAACCGCTGGACGGAATACGGCGAGGGTATCTTCCGCCTCAAGGACCGGAAGGGCAACGACTACCTGCTGGCGCCCACGCACGAGGAAATGTTCACCCTGCTGGTCAAGGACCTGTACTCCTCGTACAAGGACCTGCCGCTGAGCATTTACCAGATCCAGAACAAGTACCGCGATGAGGCACGCCCGCGCGCTGGCCTGCTGCGCGGCCGCGAATTCATCATGAAGGATTCCTACTCCTTTGACGTTGACGACGCCGGCATGGACGCCAGTTACGCCGCCCACCGGGGCGCTTACCTGAAGATTTTTGCGCGCCTGGGCCTGGAAGTTGTTCCGGTAACCGCCACCGCCGGCGCGATGGGCGGCTCCAAGAGCGAAGAGTTCCTGCACCCCACTGAGGTTGGCGAAGACACCTTTGTGCGCTCGGCCGGTGGCTATGCCGCCAACGTCGAGGCTGTCACCACGGTGGTTCCCGCGGACATCGACTTCAGCGGCGCGCCCGCCGCAGAGGTCCTGGATACCCCGGACACGCCCACCATTGAGACGCTTGTGGCGGCCGCCAACCAGCTCGCTCCGCGGGCAGAGGCCGACGGCGGCGCCTGGACTGGTGCTGACACTCTCAAGAACGTGGTCCTCGCCGTCACCCTGCCCACCGGTGAGCGCCAGATTGTGGTCATCGGTGTGCCGGGAGACCGCGGTGTGGACCTGAAGCGCGTAGAAGCCAACATCGGTTCCTTCCTGCCCATCGGAGGCGAGATCGGACTGGAAGCTGCTAACGAAGAGGACCTCAAGAAGCAGCCCCTTATCGTCAAGGGTTACCTTGGGCCTGGCTTGTCCCTGGGCGCGCCACTGCTGGGCACCGAAGGTTTGGCCAAGCTTTTGTACCTTGTCGATCCCCGTGTTGTCAGCGGGTCCACCTGGATCACCGGGGCCAACGAAGCCGGTAAGCACGTCTTCGGCCTCGTGGCCGGGCGCGACTTCGGCTGGGACGGCGTTATTGAGGCTACCGAGGTGCGCGCGGGCGATCCCGCCCCGGACGGCTCCGGTCCCCTGGAAACCGCGCGTGGAATCGAAATGGGCCACATCTTCCAGCTGGGACGCAAGTACGCCGCAGCCCTCGACCTGAAGGTCCTGGACCAGAATGGCAAGCAGGTGGTGGTCACCATGGGTTCCTACGGTGTTGGTGTCACGCGCGCTGTTGCTGCCCTGGCTGAATCCAACCACGATGACAAGGGCCTGGTCTGGCCGCGCGCTGTCGCCCCCGCCGATGTCCACGTGGTGGCTGTGGGCCGTGGCGAGGAAATCTTCGCGGCCGCCGAGAAGCTCGCCCTCGAACTCGAAGCCGCCGGGCTCGACGTTATTTACGATGACCGCCCCAAGGTGTCCCCGGGCGTCAAGTTCGGTGACGCCGAACTGGTAGGCGTCCCCACCATCCTGGCCGTCGGCCGCGGACTGGTGGACGGCGTCGTCGAGATCAAGGACCGCCGCAGCGGCGAAGCGGAGAACGTAGCCGTGGACAAGGCCGTTGACTACGTGGTCACTTCAGTCCGCAGCTGATGCTGCGCCTTTCTCGGTAATGGTTTCCGGGTTCGAGTCGATCCAGCTCACCACGATCATCCTGCTCGTGGTGGCTGGATTCGCCGCTGGCTGGGTGGACGCTGTGGTGGGCGGCGGCGGCCTGCTCCAGTTGCCCGCCCTTCTGCTGGTCCCCGGAATCACTCCAGTCCAGGCGCTGGCCACCAACAAGATGGGGTCGATTCTCGGCACCACCACAAGTGCGGTGACCTACTACGGGCGGGTTAAACCGGACCTTCGGACAGCCATCCCCATGGCGGTGATCGCCCTGGCCGGCAGCTTCGGCGGCGCTGTGCTGGCGGCTACCCTCCCGGCGAGTGTGTTCAAGCCGATCATCGTGGCCGCGCTGGTCGCCGTCGCACTTTTCACCGCACTCAAACCCGACGTCGGTGACGTAACCCTGTTGCGCCATGACGGCCGCACCCACTACGTCGTGGCGTGTCTGATCGGCGCGGTGATCGGTTTTTATGACGGCCTGATCGGCCCGGGCACCGGCTCGTTCCTCATCATCGCGCTCGTCTCGGCCATGGGGTACGCCTTCCTCGAAGCCAGCGCCAAGGCCAAGATCGTGAACATGGCCACCAACGGAGGGGCCCTGCTGTTCTTCCTGCCCCACGGCTCACTCCTGTGGGGCGTGGGCCTGGTGCTGGGCCTGTCCAACATGGCAGGTGGCTACCTTGGCGCGAGGACCGCCGTGAAGCAGGGGAGCGGGTTTATTCGGATCGTTTTCCTGCTGGTGGTGGGCGCCCTCATCATGAAGCTCGGCTTCGATGTCTGGCAGGAAAACTTCGCCTGACAGGGGGTAGGGCGAACCCTCGCGGCCCCGGCAGGCCGGGCGTACCATGCAGGTAACTGGAGCACTGACACGGACGATATTGGCACTGTAGTGGAGGCGGTCAGCTCTGCTTTTTGCAGCGGTCCGGCCCCCTGATCAGGTTCCCAGCCCGACCCGCCACGGAAAGCTTCCGTCAGCGGTCCGCCTGCCCCGGTTCGGGCAGGTAATGGACGGCGGGGAGGCCTTTGAGGGTCCGGCCGGCTAGCGTGCTGGCCACCCAGAGCGACCTCGCCAGATCACCTTGATGGCCTGGCCGGGACGCTTACCAGAGGGCGTTTTCCACTTCCCGGAGCACCGCCCACTGGCGTGCAGCCTCAGCGTCAAGGCCCGCGGCGGCGCTGAAGTCCCTGCAGCGCTGGCGCAGCCCTGCGGCGGGATCGCTCCGCGGAAGATCGCCGAGGCGGTTCCACAACAACGGTGCCACCGCGAATTCGGGTTCACCGATCATGGGTTGCGGGTCGATGGCCACGAAGTTCATGCCGTCGGCGCCGGCCCGGGCGCCTTGATCGGCTGCGCCCCGTGCAACGGCGCCCCGTGCAACTGCGCCCGGTGCACCGCTCGCCTGCGGCCGGGCCAGGATATTCAGAAAGTGGAAATCCGTGTGCACCAGGACGTCACGGCCGGAGCGGCGGCCTACGGCGCCGCGGGTCTGGCAGACTTCCAGGGCAGCTTCGAGCAGCCACCGCGGGAAGGGCCTGCCCTGCTGTTCCCAGTCGGAGGGCAGGTCATCGCTCCACTGTTCTGCGCGTCCGGCGATATGGTCGAACTCCTGCCATGCTGGCCGTTCATCGGGTACGAGGCTTAGCTGCCGCATGAGGCTGCCCCAGACTGCCGCCGCCTCATCCAGCGGAACAGCCTGAAGCGAGGAGCCCGGATCCAGCCGCTCGAGGAGCATGGCGCACGTTCCGCCGTCGGACTCCAACAAACGGACGGCGCCGGCCCCGCCCCACAAAGCCAGGGCGTGGCGTTCGGCCTTGGCCCCGTCGTGCGGAAAGGCGACCTTGAGGGCCGCAGGTGTCCCGTCCGACAGGCGGACGGGGACCACCACGGCGCCGTGGCCACACCAAGGCGATGCACCTGCTGCCAGGTCAACAGCCAACTCCCAATGCTCCAGCCGCCCTTGGATCAGTCCGGGCAGCGACGAAAGCCATGCCCGTCCTGTGCTGTCGCGGCTGTACCGCACGCTGAGGGCAGGCGGGATCGGCACAGCGCCCGGAAGGCTCACACGATCCCGCTTGCACCCAGCAGGTTGCCGATGGAGAACGTAGCAATCAGGGCAATGGCTCCGCCCACCACCACCCTGGCGCCCGCCCTCCACTGCGAACCGCCGCCGATCCAGGCGCCGAGCGCCCCGGTGGCGGCGAGAGCAACCAGCACCGCCACAAAGGTGAGGGGAACCCGGATGCCCTCCGGTGGCAGCAGGATGGCGAGCATGGGCAGGATGGCGCCCACCACAAAGGCAACTGCGGAAGCAAGGGCAGCATGCCAGGGGCTCACAATATCGGTCTCGTCGATGTGCAGTTCAGCAGACAGGTGTGCTCCGAGTGCGTCGTGGGCTGTCAGCTCCCTGGCCACCGTTCTGGCGGTGTCAGCGCTCAGGCCCTTGCCCTGGTAGATCGCAGCGAGTTCCTCCAGCTCTTCCTCTGGCTGCTCCTGCAGTTCCCGGCGTTCCTTTTCGATCAGGGCTTCCTGGCTGTCCTTCTGGCTGCTGACCGACACGTATTCGCCCAGGGCCATGGAGATCGCACCGCCCACCAGTCCGGCGGTTCCGGCCACCAGGATGGGTCCAGACTCGGTGGTGACGCCGGCCACGCCCACTACTATCGCGGCGACGGAAACGATGCCGTCGTTGGCACCCAAAACACCGGCGCGGAGCCAATTCAGGCGCTGCGCAATGTCGTTGTGGTGGGGTTCATCTTCATGGAAGGAGGGGGCGGCCGCAGTGTTCATTCCTCCAGCAAATCACTAGTGCCGGTGACTGGCCACTAGATGGTGGCCGGGCAGGGCTAACAGGCCCCGGGCGCCGGTCAGGACTGAGCTGCCCTGGTTGCCGCTGGACCGGGTGCCTGCGCCGACTCCGGTAGCAGCGGGAGCCGTGATTCGTCCAGGACCGCACCGGGAACCGGGCCGGGTGAGCCACCCCAGTGAGTTGTCCTGCGGACTGCCGATTGAAGGGCCGACAATGCCCACGCCCGGTCGGCCCCGTCACTCAGGGCAATGAGATCACCGTAGGCCGGAAGCGTGCCAGCCTCCAGCGATCCCAGGGCGCGTGCCGGGTCTGCCAGGAACGCTTCGTCCAGCGCGTAGCCGGCGGGCGTGGGACGCATGGCGGCGCAATGGGCAACGCCCATGGCCGCTGCCTCGCGGCGGAGGTCTTCATGCTCGGCGAGAAAGCCCGACGCCGGCGCAACTGTCGCGGGGTTAAGGCGGTTTAGTGCGGCCTGGTAGGCGTACACCAGTTCCTGCTCGGCCTCGAGGACAGCTGAGAAGGATGAGGCAAGGTCAGCACCGGTGCTGCCGGAACCCGAGCTGCCGGTCCCAGCGCTGCCGGCCGTCGCCGTCGCGGTACAGCCTGTGGGAGGCGTCGGGGCGCCAGAGGGCAGGGGAGTGCTGACCGGAGCGTCCACCTCAACACCAGCGGCCGCCGCGAGCTCCCCTGCGGCCAAGAGTTGGGCAATACCGGCGCCGGCGAGCAGGCGGGCCATGCCGCCGTCGGTCGTTTCCGCGTCATTGAGCCGTTGGACACCACTTGAGTGAAGGGCGGCGGCGAGGTCCGCCGGAGTGGACGGCCGGGGGGCCGGCGCAGAAGACGGCGCCAGGGCGGGGGTGCTAAGGGAGGGATCGGCTGGCAGCATCAAGGCCCGGGCATGCACAGTCAGCAAAGTCACAGCGCGGCTTACGGCAGCGGATACTTCAACGGAATCGGCGGCCGGCAACGTGCCGCCGGCCCGGCCCTCAAGGTCACTGCCCGCGGCCCTGAGATCCACGGCGTCGGAGAACGCAGCAGCCCTTGCCTGCTCGGAAAAAGGCGGCGGTGCGGGAGCAGCCGGTTCGCGGGGGATCAGGACAAATCCCAGGCTCACCACCAGGAGTGCGGCCAGCGTGAAAACGGCGTACCGGAAATAGCGTCCACGGTGGCCAGCTTCCTGAGTGTCGTCTTTCACAACAGACCATGTTGTCACGGCTGGGGGCATCTCCGTGCACCACTGCGGCCGGAAAATCGCTATTCTAGTAGTCACAACATCATCTATTGGAAGGCGGCCGGCATCGTGAGTAATGCAGAAGCCACGGCTTCATCAGACCCGACCGGATCGGGTACCGCTGTTGCTGCGCCCGCCCATAATCCTGAAGCCGTCCGGCTCAGGGCCCTCCTGGAACCCTCGGTCCAGGCCAACCGGCTCTACCTCGAGGATGTCTCCATCGTCCCGGGCTCGCACCGGGTGGTCCACGTGGTGGTGGACCTGCCGCAGGAGGAAACCGGCGGCGTGAATCTGGATGTCATTGCGGATATCTCGAGAGTCCTTTCGGACGTCCTTGACAATGATCCTGCCGACGACGGACGGCCCTACGACCTCGAAGTGTCCTCCCCGGGCGTCGGGCGTCCGCTGACCGAATCGAGGCACTGGCACCGGGCCAAGGGCCGCCTGGTCAAGATAAACGTCATCCAGGGCGAAAACGTCACCGGCAGGGTCCAGTCAGTGGACGAATCCGGCGTGACACTCGTCCCCGAGATCGCCGTCAAGAAGGGCATGAAGCCCAAGCAGGGCGAGCCCCTGAAACTTCCCTTCGACAGGATCCGCAACGGAAAAGTCGAGATCGAATTCAGCCACCTTGAAGAAGCTGGTCTGGAACCTGAACACAATGGACCTTCTGAGGAGGCCTGATGGATATTGACATGAGCGCGCTGAGACTTCTGGAGCGTGAGCGCGAAATCCCGCTGGACCTTCTGATTCCCACCATCGAGCAGGCGCTTCTGGTGGCCTACCACAAGTCGCCCGGCGCCTTTGAGAAGGCCCGGGCGGAGCTGGACCGCAAGAGCGGCCACGTGACCATCTGGGCCGTGGAAATCGACGACGACGGCGCCCCCATCGGCGAGTTCGAGGACACGCCCTCAGGTTTTGGCCGGATCGCTGCAAGCACCGCCCGCCAGATCATCCTGCAGCGCCTGCGCGACGTCGAGGACGACAACATCCTCGGTGAGTTCAAGGGCCGTGAGGGTGAACTCGTGGCCGGCCTGATCCAGCAGGGCAACAACCCGCACATGATCCAGGTCAACCTTGGCACCGTCGAGGCCCTGCTGCCGCCGCCCGAACAGGTGCCGGGGGAGAAGTACACCCACGGCAACCGGCTGCGTGCCCTGGTCATCGATGTTCACCGCGGCACCAAGGGCCCGTCCGTCACGCTGTCCCGGTCACACCCGGGCCTTGTGCGGAAGCTCTTCGAGCTGGAGGTCCCGGAGATTGCGGACCGCTCGGTCGAGATAGTCGCTTTGGCCCGCGAGGCCGGTCACCGGACCAAGATCGCTGTGAAGGCCAACACTCCGGGCATCAACGCCAAGGGTGCCTGCATCGGCGAAATGGGTTCACGCGTCCGCGCCGTCATGACGGAACTGAACGACGAGAAGATCGATATCGTGGACTTCAGTGAGGATCCGGCAACGTTCATCGCCAGCGCACTGTCGCCGTCGCGCGTGAATTCCGTCACGGTCATCGACGAAGCCACCCGCTCCGCCCGTGTGGTGGTTCCGGACTACCAGCTGTCCCTGGCCATCGGCAAGGAAGGCCAGAACGCCCGTCTGGCTGCCAAGCTCACCGGATGGCGCATCGATATCGTCTCGGACGCCGCCGCGCCGCGAAGCTGAGCCGTGTCCGGCGCGTCGGCCAACGGCCCCATACCTTGGGTCGACGCACCGGTTTCGGGTAGAACGGCCCCGAGGGGCTAGAATAGACCTTGACCGCGCCTAACGGCCGGTATTCGTGTGCCCTGAGTGTTCCCGCTCCGCTTACTTGCGGTTGGGGGCCTTGAGGCCGGCAGTCTTGAACGTCAGGAAGATGCTCACCGTGGCAGAAGTGCTTCACAGCGCCAATCAGCACAGCGAGAATCAACCGCAGCGTACCTGCATCGGATGCCGGAAAAAGGCTTCGCGGTCAGAGTTACTCCGGCTCGTCGCCGAAGGCAGCGGTTCCACCGCAGTGCTGGTAGACGAACGACGCCGGATGGCTGGCAGGGGTGCATGGCTGCATCCCAGCGAAACGTGCCTGGCCCTTGCGGTCAAACGGCGAGCATTCGGAAGGGCCCTCCACGGCGCAACCGGGGCCACCGCCGTCGAACGCTGGATCCTGGCAGGTGAGCAGGCCGCCGGCCCGCTGCAGATGCCTCCGGTAGCTGCGGCAACAACCGTCCAACCTGAAAGCGGGTCAGAAAACTGATGGAAACCCGATGAGTTCCCAGCGATGAGTGCGCAACGATGACAACTTTGTTGCGCTCTGCAATGGGCCCTTCAGCTGCAACCGCGGCTGGGGCCCGCAGTAAGAAGTAGACGGTTCGTGCCTGGCTCGGTGCGGACCGAGACAGGAGAAATGTGGCCAAGGTCCGCGTACATGAGCTCGCTAAAGAGCTCGGTATTACTTCCAAAGATGCAGTGACAAAACTGCAGGAACTGGGCGAATTCGTTCGCTCTGCCTCTTCCACCATTGAGGCCCCGGTGGTGCGGAAACTCCGCAACGCCTACCCCGACGCCGCGGCGAAGGCCGCAGCTCCGGCAGCCGCGCCCAAGACGGCTGCCCCGTCGGCAGAATCACGTCCGCAAGCACCTGCCCCGGGTCCGGCAGCCCCCAAGGCGCCGGCAGCACCAGCCGCGGCAGCGGCCGGTGCCGCAGCTCCGGCAGCGCCTGCTGCGCCAGCTCCGGCTGCACCCGCAGCTCCCGCCGCCGCAGCCCCGGCAGCCGCAGCGCCTGCTGCTTCAGCTCCGGCCGCAAGTGCCCCGTCCACCGGCGCCAAGCCGGGTGCCCGTCCGGCACCCAGGGCTGAAACCCCGGCTGCGCCGTCCCGCTCGGGCGGATCAACGCAGGGTGGCTCTGCACCGCGTCCCGGCGGTCCCCGTCCGGGTAACAACCCGTTCGCCACGTCCCAGGGCATGCCCCGAGGTCGCGGTGGCGACGGAGAACGTGCCCCGCGTCCGGGTAACAACCCGTTCGCTCCCTCGCAGGGTATGCCCCGCGCCGGTGGAAGCCGTCCCGACGGCGACCGTCCCGGTGGTCCGCGTCCCGCAGCCGGTGCAGGTGGCCCCCGTCCCGGTGGTCCGCGTCCCGCAGCTGGTGCAGGTGGGCCCCGTCCCGCTGCCGGTGCAGGTGGACCCCGCCCGGGTGCACCACGTCCCGCTGGTGCCGGTGGAAACCGTCCGACTCCGGGCATGATGCCCAACCGCACTGAGCGTCCCGCACCGGCTGGTGCTGGACGTCCCGGTGGCGGAGCCCGTGGACCCGGACGTCCGGGTGGCGCTCCAGGTACAGGCGGCGCTCCCGGTGCCGGTGGCGGTGCTCCGGCCGGCGGCGGTTTCGGCAAGGGTGGCCGCGGTCGCGGTGGCACCCAGGGTGCCTTCGGTAAGGGCGGCGCAGGCCGTGGCAAGCAGCGCAAGTCGAAGCGCGCCAAGCGCCAGGAACTTGAGCAGATGAGTGCCCCGTCGCTGGGTGGCGTGAGCGTACCTCGCGGCGACGGCAACACTGTAGTGCGGCTCCGCCGCGGTTCGTCCATCACGGACTTTGCCGACAAGATCGAGGCCAACCCCGCAGCACTGGTCACCGTCCTGTTCCACCTGGGCGAAATGGCCACAGCCACCCAGTCACTGGATGAGGAAACCTTCGCACTGCTCGGCGAGGAGCTTGGCTACAAGCTCCAGGTCGTGTCGCCGGAGGACGAGGAGCGCGAGCTGCTCTCCACCTTCGACATCGACTTCGAAGCAGAACTCGAAGCCGAAGGCGACGAAGACCTCGAGGCACGTCCTCCGGTTGTCACCGTCATGGGCCACGTCGACCACGGTAAGACACGCCTGCTCGATGCCATCCGCAAGTCCGACGTCATGGCGGGCGAGCACGGCGGCATCACGCAGCACATCGGTGCTTACCAGGTCACGCACACCCACGAAGGCCAGGACCGCAAGATCACCTTCATCGATACTCCGGGCCACGAGGCGTTCACCGCCATGCGTGCCCGTGGCGCGAAGGTCACCGACATCGCCATCCTGGTGGTCGCAGCGGACGACGGCGTTATGCCGCAGACCGTTGAGGCCCTTAACCACGCGCAGGCAGCAAATGTGCCGATCGTGGTGGCCGTAAATAAGATCGACAAGGAAGGCGCCAACCCGGACAAGGTCCGCGGCCAGCTGACCGAGTACGGCCTGGTTCCCGAAGAATACGGTGGCGACACCATGTTCGTGGAGGTCTCTGCCCGCCAGAACCTCAACATTGACGAGCTGCTCGAGGCCGTCCTGCTCACCGCAGACGCCGCCCTGGACATGCGCGCCAACCCGAACAAGGACGCCCGCGGTATCGCGATCGAAGCCAACCTGGATAAGGGCCGCGGTTCCGTGGCCACCGTCCTGGTGCAGTCCGGTTCGCTGCGGGTCGGTGACACGATCGTGGCCGGTACGGCCCACGGCCGCGTCCGCGCCATGTTCGATGACGACGGCAGCGCACTGACCGAGGCCGGCCCGTCCCGCCCCGTGCAGGTTCTGGGTCTGTCCAACGTGCCGCGCGCCGGTGACACCTTCTTCGTGACCGGTGACGAGCGCACCGCCCGCCAGATCGCCGAGAAGCGTGAAGCAGCCGACCGCAACGCCGCCCTGGCCAAGCGCCGCAAGCGCATCAGCCTGGAAGACTTCGACCAGGCCGTGGCCGATGGCAAGATCGACACCCTCAACCTCATCCTCAAGGGTGACGTGTCCGGTGCCGTGGAAGCCCTCGAAGACGCGCTGATCAAGATCGACGTGGGCGATGGCGTGCAGCTGCGCGTCATCCACCGCGGCGTTGGTGCCATCACGCAGAACGACGTCAACCTGGCGACGGTCGACAGCGCCGTCATCATCGGCTTCAACGTCAAGCCTGCCGAGCGGGTTGCCGAACTGGCAGACCGCGAAGGCGTGGACATGCGCTTCTACTCCGTCATCTACGCAGCAATTGATGACATCGAGATGGCCCTCAAGGGCATGCTCAAGCCGGAGTACGAAGAGGTCCAGCTGGGCACCGCCGAGGTCCGCGAAGTGTTCCGTTCCTCCAAGTTCGGCAACATTGCAGGCTCCATCGTCCGCTCGGGCATCATCCGACGCAACACGAAGGCCCGCATCAGCCGCGACGGCAAGATCATCGGTGACAACCTCACCGTTGAGACGCTCAAGCGCTTCAAGGACGACGCCACTGAGGTCCGCACGGACTTCGAGTGTGGTATCGGTCTTGGTTCGTTCAACGACATCACCGAAGGCGACATCATCGAGACCTTCGAGATGCGCGAGAAGCCGCGCGCCTAAGGTTCGTTGCTTCGCTTTGTGTGGAGCCTCCGAGTTTTGGGGGCGCCCCGCCCCTACGCTGGGCGGCACGGGATCTGCGATCCTGTGCCGCCCAGCTCCGGTAGGCCCGATGCCACTCCCGGGCGCCCCCAAAACTCTCCGGCATCGTCGTAAACTCACCAGAGGCGCGTGGCACCTCAGGGGCTCATTAACTGCCCAACTGCCGCGCCGCCGTCGTACATCCCAAATATTTAGGAGTGGAAATGGCTGATCCCGCACGGGCTGCCAAATTGGCGCAGCGGATCAAGGTTGTTGTTGCAGAGGCTCTTGGCCGGAAGGTTAAGGACCCTCGGCTGGAGGGCATCACTGTTACGGATGCCCGCGTGACCAATGATCTGCAGCACGCCACGATCTACTACACCGTACTCGGAGACCAGACTGTCCAGGCGGAGGCCGCCAAGGGACTGGAGAAGGCCAAGGGTGTGCTCCGCCAGGAGGTGGGGCGCAACGTTACCGTCCGCCTGACGCCGACGCTGGAGTTTGTGGCAGACCAGATCCCGGTTACCGCGTCAAACCTCGAGGAACTTCTCCGGGCAGCCAAGAAGCGCGACGCTGAGGTGGCCGCGCTGGCTGAGAATGCCAAGCACGCTGGCGACGTTGACCCGTACAAGAGCGACGTCCCAGCCGATGTGGAGATCGACGAGGACGACTTCGACGAAGAGGACATCGACCTCAGCGACGACGAAGACCTCGACGAAGACGCCAACAAGTAACCGTCTGAGCACTGGCCTTCTGCAAACGTTGGCCTTCAGCAGTGGGAAAGCCCGGACCGCACTTGCGGTCCGGGCTTCCTTGGTCTGCCGGGCTTGCGGCCCGCAGGACCTAGCGGATGCTGACCTTCAGGACCGTTCCAGCCGGGGCGGGGCTTGTGAAGCTGAAGCCCGCCGTGGCGTAGAGGGTGTCGCCCCTCAGCTCCACGGCAGCCGGACCGTCTACGGCCAGGAACTGCGACTGCTCACGGGTCCAAGCATCGATTTTGACAATCTCGTTGCCGAACATCGACGCTGCATAGACGTCCCCGCTCTCGGATACCGCGATGCCGGTGGGGCTCAGGATGTCCTCCGCCCACAGCAGTGTCTGTCCGGTCCATGGATTTACGCGGAAAATCGCGCCGCGGGCGCCGAGGGACGGATCCTCGGGGCCGCCGGGAAGCGTTGAGACGTACAGCCAGCCGTCAGGGCCAAACTCCACATCGGTGGGAACGGGTTCAAAGGCGTACTCAAGGCCCACCACGCAGGCAGGGACCTCCACGGTTCCACCGGCCATGTCTGTCGGGATTTTGGTACCGGCAGGAATCACCGCAGGCTGTGGCGGCAGGACAGCGACCGTCGAGATGTCACCGCTTTCCGTGTCGACCTTGAGGATGGCATTCATACCGGCGTCAGCAACATAGACATCCGAGCCGTTGACCGCTGTGGCATAGGGATGCGAATCGACGAGTCCCGTGTACCGGGCCGGCGGGAAGGCGGGCCACTGCTGCAGGCAGTCGGCCGGAACGTCCGAACCAAAGCCATACTCCTGGCCGCCATCGGGGTTGTGGGTGCGTTCATAGGCGGCGAAATCCGCAATGGTATGTACGTTTCCGGACTTGTCGATGGACTTCAGATAGCCCTCCAGCGCACCAGGATTACCGCCGCCGGCGCCCACGCTCTCCACGAAATACGTAGTCCCGCGTCGCGTTTCTACGCCCGAAATGTCCCAGTTGGCCTTCGTGTAAACGTTGGCCAGTTGGCCATCGTTCTCCACGCGGTCCAATCGGCCCGCAAAGTTCTGGGTGACCAGAACGGTGTCATCCCTGCTGACGGCCAGGCTCAGAGGCGAAAGCAGCCCGGAGGCGAGGATCTCAGGTTCTGGTGCTGAAGAGCCCGCCGCGGCCGGCCCGATAGGAATGACTAACGCCGCTGCGGCCAGGCACGCGACGATGGGAAACTTCTTCTTCATTGCGTCCTCCGGAATTGAGGTGCACCACCCCGCGGACGGGTTGGGCAATGAGACCAAAGTAATAATGGATTCATACAACCCCCGGGCGCCAGACTAGTCCTCTGGATGCGCACCGTCGATGGAAATTCCTTTTCTGACCCCCCTATTTTGACGCCGCACTCCGCGAGTCATGGCTAGGATCTAGCTATGACTCAGGCGCGCAATAGTAACGATGCCACCCGTTACCTGGAACAGGCCGTTGAGCTGGCCATCCGCAATGTTGCAGACGGAGGTGGTCCTTTCGGCGCGCTGGTGGTGACCCCGGATGGCCGCGTCCACGCAGGGACAAACCGGGTCACCCGGGACAACGATCCAACCGCCCATGCAGAAGTGGTGGCCATCCGGGCAGCGGCCGCCGCCACCTCAAACTTCGACCTGAGCGGCGCCGTGCTCTTTACCAGCTGTGAGCCGTGCCCGCTCTGCCTGTCGGCCGCGTTGTGGGCGAGGATTTCCCGCGTCTACTTCGCAGCAGACCGCCATGGCGCCGCTGCTGCCGGTTTCGACGACGCCGTGTTTTATGAGTACTTCAACGGCACCAGACCTGAGCTGCTGCCGGTGGCACACGAGGCAATTCCGACGTCGGACGCCCCGTTCGACGCGTGGCGCACCTATACGGAACGCACAGCATACTGACCCCGGAGGCACCCGTGGAACCCGCCCTGATTAAATGCCCAAGCTGCGGCAAGACCAACCGCGTCCCGGCAGCGGCTACCGGCCGTCCCCGCTGCGGAAACTGCAAGCTGGGGCTGCCGTGGATCACGGCTGCCGGGGACGACGACTTCGCCGCCGTCGCCGAGCAATCCCCAGTACCTGTGCTGGTTGATTTCTGGGCGGCCTGGTGTGGGCCCTGCCGGATGGTCAGTCCGGTCCTGGACAAGCTGGCGACCGTACGGGCCGGAGCGATCAAGCTCGTCAAGATTGATGTTGACCGGGCACCGCGGCTTTCCGGCCGGTTCGATGTACAGGCCATTCCCACCTTGATGGTCATGGATGGCGGCAAGGTGCTGGCCAAGCAGGCAGGGGCAGCACCAGCCGAGGCCCTGCGGTCCTGGCTCGATTCGGCGCTGGCGGGCCGAGTCTAAAAGCGGGTTCTAATTTCGCTGCGGCAAACAGCCGATGCCTTCGACGAGCTCCGGCCGGCTACCACACAGCGCAATCCGCACCCAGCCCTCCCCGATGGAGCCGAAGGCCGTGCCCGGCGCCAGCGCCACGCCGGAGTCAGCCAGGAACCTGCGGGTCCAGGCCCGTACGTCGCCGTCGCTGGCGTGGGACACATCGGCCCAGAGATAAAACGCACCTTGAGCACTCAAAAATGGAATACCTTTGGCTGCCAGGACAGCGGCAGCCGCGTCCCTGTTGGCCCGATAGTGTTCATGCGCCTCCCGGACGTAGTCCTGCGGACCGGTCAGGGCCGCGAGGGCCGCATACTGCGAGGGCGAGGCCACGCAGGAGACGATCGCTTCCATGACGTTGTTCATGGTCCGCTCCAAGCCCGGCGGGCAGACCAGCGCGCCGATCCTCAGGCCGGTCAAGCCATACGTCTTGGACAAGGTCAGGGAGGTGAAGACGCGTGCCTCGCCGGGGACATTGCTGTCGAAGCGTGCCGGGCTGACGTGCGGCACATCGTATGTGAACGCCTCGTAGCATTCGTCGGAAATGATCCAGAGGTCGTGCCGGCGGGCCAGATCCACCAGTTCCCGGGTCAGGTTCTCACCCAGGACGGCGCCCAGCGGGTTGGAGGGCGAGTTCAGGATCAGCACGCGGGTCCGGTCCGTGATGAGCGCCTCGATGTCCTGGATCCGGGGCTGGAAGTCCTGGTCCGGATAGAGCGGGTAGCCCACCGGCACGGCGCTCAGGAGCCGACTGGTCATGGCGAAGGTGGGATAGCCCGGATTCGGGATCAGCACCTCATCACCCGGGGAGAGCAGGAGGCTCATGGCAAAGTGCAATCCCTGCTGGGCGCCGTCCACCACGTAGACGCGGTCGGCGCCAAT
This sequence comes from Arthrobacter sp. UYCo732, assembly GCF_040547265.1. NCBI lineage: Bacteria > Bacillati > Actinomycetota > Actinomycetes > Micrococcales > Micrococcaceae > Arthrobacter > Arthrobacter sp. UYCo732. The sequence continues at coordinate 366,191 of NZ_JBEPPJ010000003.1, forward strand.
GCTGTCCTGGTCCAGTCCGGCGCGTTCACGGAACCGGGCTGCAAAGGCCTCGCGAAGCGCCGGGATACCGGCGTTGGGTGTGTAGTTGGTCTCGTCCCGGTCCAGGCAGGCCATGCCGGCGTCCAGGACGTGGCGGGGCAGCGGGAAAGCGGGTTCGCCGATGCTGAGGATAATGGCGCCAGGAGTACACCAGGCAGCCTCGGTGATTTCGCGGATCTGGTTGACGGGGACGTCGGGCACGTGCGCGGCAAGCTCAGGCATGCATGCCATCCTAACCGCCGCCCACGCACCTGGGCTGGTCCCGGCGTCGGCGCCGATATACTGGGGAGCGTGCTTTCTGGACTGGTGATAGTGGACAAACCGCAGGGATGGACCAGCCACGATGTGGTTGGTCGGATGCGGCGCATCGCCGGAACCCGGAAAGTGGGGCATGCCGGAACCCTCGACCCCATGGCAACAGGTGTCTTGGTGGTTGGCATCAACAAGGCCACGCGCCTGCTCACCTACATCGTGGGCACCTCCAAAACGTATACGGCCACCATCCGCTTGGGCGAGTCCACCATCACGGACGACGCCGAAGGCGACGTAATTGCCGCCGTCAGCGCCGCCGCCGTCGCGGACGGAGCAATCCACGACGGCGTCGCTGCCCTGACGGGTGAGATCCAGCAGGTGCCCAGCAGCGTAAGCGCCATCAAGGTCAACGGTGAACGCGCCTATGCCCGGGTCCGCTCCGGTGAAGAAGTGAAGCTCGCGGCCCGCCCTGTCACCATCCACCGCTTTGAAGTGCATGCGATCAGGCGCGGGCACGGCAGCGATGTTCTAGACCTCGACGTCACGGTGGAGTGTTCCTCCGGGACGTATATCCGGGCCCTGGCCCGCGACCTCGGCGACGGGCTGGGGGTGGGTGGACACCTGACGGCACTCCGGCGCACCCACGTGGGTCCTTATTCCCTGGACCAGGCCCGGACTCTCGAGCAGTTGGCCGAAGAGCTTGAGGTCCTGGAAATGTCCCAGGCCGCGCGGGCACTGATGCCAAACCGTGAACTCACGGCCGAGGAAACCACCGAGATTTCGTTTGGCCGTCGAATCGCTGCGGGCGCGGCCACGGGCAGCCCAGCGGCGGCCACCGTGGAACATCCTGCTGCGGCGTTTGCGCCGGACGGCAACCTGGTGGCGCTCTTGGCTGATGTGGGCACCTTCGCCAAGCCGGTGCTGGTGTTCGCGCCCGGCAACACTGGGACGGCACTACCCGCCGCCGGGGACGTCTAGGCATGGATGCTTTTTTTTACCTCATTCTTGTGGTCGGCCTGCTCTCAAGTGGAATTTGCCTGGTTGCCGGCATCCTCAGGAAGGCTCCCAACGACATCACCATCCTGTCGGTGGCCGCCGTCGAACTGGCACTCATCGTCTACTTGGTGGGTTCCATTGTGCGGGTCATCGCCGGCGAGCCGATCGCGGGAGAAGCCTGGGAGTTCTGGGGCTACCTGGCTACGGCAATGCTCCTGCCGCCGGCCGCAGTCTACTGGTCCATCCTTGAACGGACCCGCTGGAGCAACTTTGTCCTCGCAGCCGTCGGTGTCACCGCCCTGGTGATGGCCGCCCGAATGAACCAGATCTGGTACTGAAATGGAAGAAGCCCGCAACGTGAAAGCCCCTCGTCCCGAAACGTCTCCGGACAACTCATCCGTCTCCTCGAAGGACACGCGCAACACCGGGCCGGGCAGGCTCCTGATTGCCTTCTACGCGGTGTTCGCCATCTCAGCCACCGCCCGGGCCGGCTACCAGATCCTGACCAAGTTTTCCGACGCTCCACTGGCGTACCTGCTGTCCGCCTTCGCGGCGGTTGTCTATCTTGTGGCCACCGTTTCCCTGGCCAAGGCCGGCCGCACCTCGTTCCAGGTTTCGCTGGTCGCGGTGCTGGTGGAACTCGTGGGAGTCATCGTGGTGGGGGCGCTGAGTGTCGTCGATCCGGTCGCCTTCCCGCACGAAACAGTCTGGTCGCTTTTCGGCCGCGGATATGCATTTATTCCTTTGCTGCTGCCCATCTTGGGGCTCGTCTGGCTGTACCGCCGCCGGCCGGGCCAGCGCCCGACCGGCACGGCCAGCGTCCAGCCCTAGCCCTTACTTCTTACCGAACAGACAGCCGAGCAGTTTGCCCAGGCCGCCATCCTTGTCGGGTTCCCGCTGTGCAGGTTCCCTTCGGGCAGATCAATCTGGATGGCCTCATCGGGCTGGACTGAGCGCTGCCCGGGCGGGCGCTGAAGTCCGGGCTGCTGAGCCCCGTCCGGGCCCTGGCTAACCGGCGAGGCGGCCGGTGAGTCTACCGGTGCGCCTGCCCCCGTCCCGCCACCGAACTGCCCGCCAGACTGCCCAGCATACTGTCCAACACCGAACCCTGCTGGCCGGCTCCGGCATTTCCACCAGCACCAGCACCAGCACCGGCACCGGCCCCGGCACCTGCGCCGAGGATTCCGCCCAGAATGCTGCCGAGGTCGATGCCGCCAGCCTGCCCGCCGCCAACTCCGCCGGCCTGCCCTGCCCCGCCGGCGCCTTGCCCGCCCTGGCCGAAGATCTTTTGGCAAGGTAGGACATGACGATCGGCGCCAGGATGGGCAGGGCCTTGCGGATCAGGTCCCCGCCGACGCCACCGAGGCCGGAGGTACCTGCCAGTTGCGCTGCCACGTAGTCCTGCTGGCCGCCGAATACGTGGCCGACTATTTTTTCGCCGTCGGCGGTGTCAACCTGCGCCGCGCACACGGGCATGCCGCGGGAGGTCTGCCCTTGAATCGTAGTCTGGCGCCCTGCCCAACACTAGGGACGCTCTGGGGAGATTTGCCGCTGGCGTCCGCTCTCTCCGTGCCGTCCGGCAGCGACGCCGAATGCGGGTAATCTTAGAGAGTTCCGGCGCCGGCGCGTTCGGAGCGATGTCATTGCAGGCAGTAAAAGGCGAGGTTGATGGTCTACATCTGGAACGATCCCTCCGAGGTCCCGGCGGACTTTGGTCCCTCCGTCGTCACGTTCGGCAACTTTGACGGCGTCCATCGGGGCCATCAGCAAGTGCTCTCCGAGCTCATCCGCTCCGCCCGCCTTAACGGGACTAAAACCGTGGCTGTGACCTTTGATCCGCACCCCGCCTTGGTTCACCGGCCGGAGTCCGCGCCCGAGATGATCATGGGCCTGGCGGACAAGCTGGTGGCGCTGGGCGAGCTGGGCCTGGACGCCGTTCTGGTGATGAAGTATACGCTCAACCTCGCCAGCTTGACCCCCGAGGAATTCGTGGGCCAGGTTCTCGTGGACAGCCTCCACGCCAGCCATGTCGTGATCGGCCATGATGCCCGGTTTGGCCGCGGAAACTCCGGTGACCTTGACACGATGAAGCGGTTGGGCGAAAAGTTCAATTTCGACGTCCAGGTCATCAGCGAGTTCGGCTCGGAAGGCTACCCGCTGCATCACGACGACGGTACAGACCGCCGCTGTTCCTCCACTTGGGTGCGGGAAGCGCTGCAGGCAGGCGACGTCGTCACAGCTGCTTCAGTGCTGGGCCGTCCGCACCGCATGCGCGGCGAAGTAGTGCATGGGGCGGCCCGCGGCCGTGACCTCGGCTTCCCCACGGCCAACCTCGCCCACGACGCCAGCGGGTACATCCCCGCAGACGGAATTTACGCGGGCTGGCTGGTTGACCAGGCGGGTACCCGCTGGCCTGCTGCCATCTCGGTGGGCTCGAATCCGACGTTCGACGGCGTCAGCCGACAGGTCGAAGCCCACGTGATCGACCGCCCGCACGAAGACGTGGAGGACTTCGATCTGTACGGCCAGACAGTAGTTGTGGAATTTGTGGCGCGGCTACGCGGCATGGTGGCCTACCGTGGGCCTGAGGCCCTTATTGACCAGATGCGCCTGGACGTCATCCAGGCCCACGATCTCCTGGCGAGGCGCTGACCCGGCCCACCGGCAATCAACGGCGGCCCTCGAGCATAAGAAAGGCAGCGCAGTGACCGTTGAAAAGAACACCCGGAAGCTTGACAAAGGAATCGTCCGCGACTTCAGTTCCCGGATGAGCTACGCGTCCTACCTCCAGTTGCCCGTTCTTCTCAACGCACAGCAGCCGGTCAGCAATCCCGAGCACCACGACGAAATGCTGTTCATCATCCAGCACCAGACCACCGAACTGTGGCTGAAGCTGGTGCTGCATGAGCTCCGCAGCGCAGCTGCCTGGCTCCGGGCCGACGATCTCGGCTCAGCCCTCAAGGGCATAGCCCGGGTCAAACACATCCAGAAGACACTCACGGAACAATGGTCAGTCCTGGCCACCTTGACGCCCACGGAGTACTCCCAGTTCCGTGGCTTCTTGGGCAATTCCTCCGGTTTCCAGTCCAGCCAGTACCGTGCGATGGAATTTGTCCTCGGCAACAAGAACCGCAAGATGCTCCCCGTGTTCGAATCCGATCCGGCCGCCCACGCCATGCTGGACGAATTGCTGAACGCACCCAGCATCTACGACGAGTTCCTTTCCTACCTGGCGCGGCAGGGCTATGACGTGCCGCAGTCCGTCCTGGCACGGGACGTTACCCGTGCGCACGAGTTCTGCCCGGAGCTGGTACCGCTGTTCAAGCACATCTACGAAGACGCGGCCAATAACTGGGGAGCGTACGAGGCCTGCGAGGAACTGGTTGACCTTGAAGACAACTTCCAGCTGTGGAGGTTCCGGCACCTGCGGACCGTCCAGCGCACCATCGGCATGAAGCCGGGAACCGGCGGATCCAGCGGCGCCGCGTTCCTGCAGAAGGCCCTTGAACTCACCTTTTTCCCGGAATTATTCGCGGTACGGACGGAGATCGGCCAGTGAACAACCCTACCGGGGCGGCGATGGAAACTCACGACGGCGCCGCCCTCCTGCGGCAGGCAGCGCACCTTGACGCCGTTGACCCGCTGGCACGCTCCCGGGACCTCTTCATCGGCACGGACACTGACCTTTCCTACCTTGATGGAAACTCCCTGGGCCGGCCGCTCAAACGAACCGTGACGGACATCAGCACCTTCATCCAGGACGGCTGGGGCGGGCGGCTGATCCGCGGCTGGGACGAGGAGTGGCTGGACCTGCCGCAGGCCATCGGCGACCAGCTGGGCCGTGCTGTCCTCGGTGCAGCCCCCGGCCAGACCATCATCGCGGACTCCACCACTGTGGTGCTTTACAAACTGATCCGTGCCGCCCTGGCCGCCGTGGCGGATCCTGCCCGCACCGAGATTGTCCTCGACACTGACAACTTCCCGACCGACCGCTACCTTGTGGAAGGAATCGCCCGCGAGGAGGGCCTGACCCTCACCTGGATCGAAGCAGATCCGGCAACGGGGGTGACCCCCGACCAGGTGCGGGAGGCAACCGGCCCGGCCACCGCCGTCGTACTTTTGAGCCACGTGGCGTACCGCTCGGGGTTCCTGGCCGATCTGCCGGCCATCACGGAGGTTGCGCACAGCGCGGGGGCACTGGTGGTCTGGGACCTCTGCCATTCCGCTGGGTCCGTGGAGCTGGACCTGGACGGCGCCGGCGTGGATTTTGCCGCGGGCTGCACGTACAAGTACCTCAACGGGGGACCGGGTTCGCCGGCGTTCGCCTACGTCAACGGCCGCCACCTGTCCGGCCTCAAACAGCCGATCTGGGGCTGGATGGGGCGCAAGGACGCTTTTGAGATGGCTGCAGGCTACGAGCCGGCGCCCGGCATCCGTGGTTTCCTTAGCGGCACGCCGGCCATCTTCGCAATGCTGGCCATGCGCGGGACCCTTGACCTCATCGAAGAAACCGGCATGGCGGCCATCCGGCAGAAATCCCTGGCACTGACCGCCTACGCCGTGGCCGTCTACGAGGCTTGGCTCGCCCCGTTGGGTGTGGAGCTGGCTTCGCCGCGCGACCCGGCGTTTCGGGGGGGCCACATCACCCTGGACCATCCGGCATTCCGGAACGTGACCGCGGCACTCTGGGAACAGGACGTTATTCCGGACTTCCGGGCACCACAGGGCATCCGGATCGGCCTCTCGCCGCTAAGCACCAGCTTCGGGGAGGTGCACCGGGGAATGGCTGCCATCCGGGAGCTCCTGCAGCGCTGACTCTCGGCGTACGGTGTTGGCGCCCGCGCCGCCGGAGCAGCTGTTTCGCAGGGCTATTTCAAAGTCGGCGGCCCCTTGACTCCCTGAAACCGGCTGTTCCACCGCCCCGCGTGGCGGCTTTTAATCACGAAGAACTCCTGTTA